>DASPTH010000002.1:0-13807 GCA_035623515.1 Acidimicrobiia bacterium | reverse complement strand
ACGCCAACACCTCGGCACCGGTGGCCTTCACCAGCCGAGCCGTGCCGGGCGAGTGGTCCGGGTGGGTGTGGGTGAGCAGCACCCATCGCACCCGCTCGCGCATCGAGGCGCCCACGATCGCGTCGACGTGCATCGGGTCGTCGGGGCCGGGATCGATCACCGCGACCTCGTCGATGCCGACGAGGTACGTGTTCGTGCCGGGACCGGTGAACGGACCAGGGTTCGGCGCCACGATCCGCCGCACCAGAGGCGACAGCGCGCTTGGGACACCGGGGGTGAGATCGGGCATCTCAACCCCCCCGCGCGCGTGAAGTCGCTCGCCGATCAGACCCTTGCACCTTCATATTGTAGGTGTCCCCTCCGACCGTTCCGTTCTCCCGATCCCGCGCACCGGGCACGGGACACCGCCCTACGCTCCCCTGCGATGGCAACGGATCCGCGCCGCGCGCTGCCCGCGGTGGAGCGCGTCGCCGAAGGCCTCCACGGGCTCCCGCGGCCGTTGCTCGTCGGCTGTGCCCGCGAGGCCATCGAGGCTGCGCGTGAACGGATCGAACTCGGCGCGGCGGTGACACCCGAGGATGTGCTCGCCGACGCGGCGGCCCGCGTGGACCACCTGCGCTCGACGCGCCTGCGGCCGGTGGTGAACGCAACCGGCGTGCTCCTGCACACCAACCTGGGTCGCGCGCCCCTCGGTGCCGAGGCCCTGAGCGAGGCGGTGGAGATCGCGGGTGGGTACTCGAACCTGGAGTACCGCATCAACAGCGGCGAGCGCGGCTCGCGACACGAACACGCGGGCACGCTGCTCGCGCGTGCGTGCGGAGCGGAGGCCGGCATCGTCGTGAACAACAACGCGGCGGCCGTCCTCCTGGCACTGGGCGCCCTGGCCCGCGGGCGCACGGTCGTCGTGTCGCGTGGCGAGCTGGTCGAGATCGGCGGCGGCTTCCGCGTGCCCGAGATCATGGCCGAGTCGGGATGTCGGTTGGTCGAGGTCGGCACCACGAACCGCACTCGCCTCGACGACTACGAACGGGCGGTCACCGCGGACACCGCGCTCGTGTTGAAGGTCCACGCGTCGAACTACCGGATGGTCGGGTTCGTCGAGTCGACCCCCGTGCACGCGCTCGCCGCGCTCGGCCCGCCCGTGATGGTCGACGCCGGCTCGGGCCTGCTCGACGAAACCACGCCATGGTTGCCCCACCCGCCGTCGTGGCTGCGCGACGAACCCGGCGTGCGGCAGGCACTCGACGTCGGCGCGACCGTCGTGACCTTCTCGGGCGACAAGCTGCTCGGCGGTCCGCAAGCGGGCATCGTCGTGGGCCGCCGGGCGACCATCGCGACGATCGCGCGCCATCCGCTCGCCCGGGCGATGCGCGCCGACAAGCTGACGCTGGCCCTGCTCCAGGGCGTCGCGGCGTCGTACCTCGCCGGCGACGCGACTGCGATCCCGTTCTGGCGCATGGCCACGATCCCGCTCGACGACCTGCGGACGCGCGCAGAGGCGTTGGCGAGCGAGGTGCCCGGGGTGAAGGTCGTCGACACCGAGGCGGTCGCCGGTGGCGGGTCGCTCCCCGGGCTCGCGATCCCGTCGGTCGGCGTCGGACTCGAGGTGCCGGACGCGGACAACTTGCACGCCCGACTCCGGCAGCGCGGAGTGATCGCGCGCATCGACGACGGCAGGCTCGTGTGCGACCTGCGCACGGTGGACCCGGGCCAGGACGCCACGCTCGCCGCCGCGCTCCGCGAGTCATGCGTGTAGTCGCCACGGCCGGGCACGTCGACCACGGGAAGTCGTCCCTCGTCCAGGCCCTCACGGGCACCGACCCGGACCGGCTGGCGGAAGAGAAGGCACGCGGGCTCACCATCGACCTCGGTTTCGCGTTCACGACGCTGCCGTCGGGCACCGAGGTCGGATTCGTCGACGTGCCGGGCCACGTGAAGTTCCTCAAGAACATGCTGGCGGGCGTCGGTGCCGTCGACCGCGTGCTGTTCGTGGTGTCGGCGCGCGAGGGCTGGATGCCGCAGAGCGAGGAGCACCTGGTGATCCTCGAGCTCTTGGGCGTGCGCGACGGCGTCGTGGTGCTCACCAATGCCGACACGGTCGACGCCGACTCCCTCGACGGCGTGCGGAACGAGGTCGGGGCTCGGCTTGCACTGTCCTCGCTGCAAGACGCGGCGACGGTGGTGTGCGACTCGATCTCGGGACGCGGGATCGACGACGTGCGCGACGCGCTCGACGAGGTGCTGCGCCGCGCGCCACCCGCACCCGACCACGGCCGCCCGCGCCTGTGGGTCGACCGTGTCTTCACGGCACGCGGCGCGGGCGTGGTCGTCACCGGCACGCTCGCGGGAGGCGCGGTGTCGGTGCACGACACGCTCGAGCTCGCGCGCGATCGCCGCCGCCTCCGTGTCCGAGCCATCGAGGCCGCCCACCAGCGAGTCGACCGCGCGGAGCCCGGCACGCGCGTCGCGCTCAACCTCACCGGCGTGGACCGGCACGAGCTCACGCGCGGCGACGCCGTCGTACGCCCGAACCAGTGGGTCGTCACGCACGCTGTCGACGTCGCGGTGACGCGCGTCGCGGGTGACGCCGCACCCCGGCGAGCACGCGTGCAGGTTCACGTGGGGTCGGGCGAGCACGAGGCGACGTTCCGCGCGCTCGGCGACGGTGGACGGTACGCGCGCCTCGAGCTGGACACCGCGGTCGCGCTCGCGCCCGGTGACCGGCTCGTCCTGCGCGATCCCGGACGCGGGCTCACCCTCGCGGGTGCCGAGGTCCTCGACGTCGACCCGCTGCCGGAAACCCGCGGCGCGGCGGCGCGTCTCGCCCTGCCTCTCGCGGCGCGGTTGCTCGCCGGGCGTGGGGCGGTTGCCGTCGACGACGTCGGCCGACGCGGCGGCGTTGCCGGCGCCGAGGCGGACGCGCTCGTGGCCGCCATCACCTCGTCGGGTGCCGGTGTGCTCGCCGGCGACATCGTGATCGAGGCGCCCGTCCTCGCGGACGTGCGCGAACGGGCGCGGGCACGCGTCCGAGACCGCGAGTTGGGCGTCGACCTCGCGACCCTGGCGGGCGACCTGGGGACCGACGCCGCGGTACTGCGCGCCGCGCTCGACGGGGACACGAGCATCGTCGTGGAACGCGGGGTCGTCCGCGCCGCCGCCACGGGGTCGGCAGCCCACACTCCCGCGGCTGCCGCGCTGCTCGCGACCCTCGACGCCACTCCCTGGTCGCCACCAGCGCCGGCCGACGCGGGGCTCGCACGCGCGCTCGTGCGCGAGGGTGCACTCGTCGACGTCGACGGCATCGTGTTCACCGCGTCGGCGCTCGACCGCGCGCGCGACCGGCTGCGCGGTTACTTCGGCACGCACGAGTCGCTGAGCGTGGCCGACGCGCGCGACCTGCTCGGGACCACCCGAAAGTACGCGGTGCCCCTCCTCGAGCACTTCGACCGGGAGGGCTTCACCCGCCGGCGGGGTGACGTCCGCGTCGCGGGCCCCACCCTCACGAAGTTGCGTCAGTAACCGACCCTATACGTCGGTGAGTGACGCAACTTCCGAGGAGGGTGCGCCTCAGCTGTAGTTGGTGTCGAGCAGGCCGCGGCGTTCGGACTCGTTCAGGCCGCCCCAGATGCCGTGCATCTCACCGATGCCGAGCGCGTACTCGAGGCACTCGCGTTGCACCGGGCAGGTGCAGCAGATCGACTTGGCGCGACGTTCACGCGCTTCGCGTTCGTCGCGCCGTTCGCTGGTCGTCGGCGGAAAGAACAGCGCAGTCTCCGGTCCCCGGCAGGCTGCCCGATCGCGCCAGGAAGTGAGTGTGCGGACGGCCACCGATCCCCCCTCTCCCCGTTTCGGCGCGGAACCTACTCCGCACCTCACGGCGCGACAAGAGGCGGGTCGGCCGTGCTCACCCCCGCCGCGGCTTCGCGCGCTTCGCGCGATCGCGGTAGTCGCGGGCGCCGCCCTCGGGCGGCTCGACCTCGAGCACGAGACCCTCGACCGACACGACCCGGACCGGGTCCCCGGCTGCGACGGGGGTGGCGCGGTTCGTGCGCGCGCGCCAGCGCGCACCACGGATGAGCACGACGCCGTCGGGATCGATGGCGACCTCGGCGGTGCCCAGCTCACCCACCATGCCCTCGCGCCCGACGGTGGGTGTGGAAAACCTCGAACGCACCATCGCGGTCATGCCACCCAGCATGAACAGCAGCATCCCGACGATGACGATGAGCAGCACCCACCACTGCGGGCGCAGCTCGGACGACCCGCCGTAGAGGAACAGCGAGCCTGTGACCAGCGCGATCGTGCCGATCACGGTCCACACGCCGATCGATCCGACCTGGACGTCGACCGCGAACCCGAACGTGGCGAGCAGCAGCAGCGCGAACGCCCACCAGTGGACGGGAAGGTGCGAGAACCCCACGAACGCGCCGACCGCGCACAGCGCGCCGACCAGCCCGGCGAGGCCGATCCCGGCGGTGTAGAACTCGAACACCAGGAGCGCCAGGCCGGCCACGATGAGGAAGTAGGCGATCGACGGGTTGACCAGCCGGTGCAGCACCTGACCACCGAGGCCGAGCCGGCGGAAGCGCACCTCTTGGTTCGGCTGGCGCCGGCGATCGCGCCCCGCGCCGACGACCTTCGCGGTCGACAGCTCGACCTCACCGGCTGCCGTCCGGACCCGCGTGCCGTCGAGGCCCACGATGAGCTCGCCGAGCGTGGGCCTCACTCCGTTCGTGGCACCCACCTTGGCCGCCTCGGTGGCTCCGAGGGCGCGTCCGGCCATCATGCGGGCCCCCCGGGGATTGCGGCCCCGACGCCTCGCGAGCGACGCGAGTTGGTCGCCGACCTCGCGCGTCGTGGTCGCGCCGGGGTCGTCGAGGTGCAGCGGCTGACCCGGACCCGCGTCCGACCCCGACGACAGGTAGGCCAGATGGGCCGCTTGGAGCAGGACCGTCGTCGCGCCCTCGGCGCTCGCGCCCGACGGCCCCACCCACACTGCGACGGGGACGGACGATCGGTCGAGCGCGCGCACGATGCTCTCGACGCCGGCGTCGATCGCACCCGACGAGTTCACCTGGAGGACGAGGAGCGTCGACCCCCGGGCGTTGGCGTCGGCGATCGAGTCGCGCACGAGCGACTCGTTCGGCGCGTCGAAATAGCCTTCGACCTGCACGACGTCGATCCCGCCCCGACCGGCCGGCGCCGCCGCGCCCGCCGGCGCGTTCGACGCGCCGACGAATGCCGCGCCGGCACCGAGCGCGAGCACCGCGCACGCGACGATGCGCCGGAGACGGCGCGCGATCAGGGCTCCCGTAGCATCCTGGGGCATGGACTTCGAGCGGTTCTGCTCGGCCTCCCGGGTCGTGATCGTCGCGGGCAAGGGCGGCGTGGGAAAGACGACGGTATCCGCCGCTCTCGCCGTCGCGGCATCCGGGGCGGGCATGAGGGTGCTGATCGTCGAGGTCGAGGGCAAGTCGGGCCTGGCGGCGTCGTTCGGGTGCCCGCCGCTCACCTACGAGGAGGCGGAGCTGCGGCCCGGCATCCGGGCGCGCACCCTCACGCCCGACGACGCGCTCGTGGAGTACCTGCAGGACCACGGCCTCCGCCGCATCGGGCGCCGACTCAGCAACTCCGGCGCGCTCGAGATCGTCGCCACCGCGGTGCCGGGCATGAAGGACATCCTCGTGCTCGGGAAGGTCAAGCAGCTCGAGCGGGCCGGCGTGGCCGACCTCATCGTCCTCGACGCCCCCGCCGCCGGGCACGCCGTGCAGTTCCTGCTCTCCGCCCGCGGCCTGCTCGACGCGGTGAAAGTGGGTCCGGTGAACAAGCAGGCCGCCGACGTCGTCGAGCTGCTGGGCGACGCGTCGAGGTGCCAGGTGATGCTCGTGACGCTGCCCGAGGAGACGCCGGTCAACGAGCTCGTCGACACGGCGTACGCGATCGAGGACCGCGCCGGTGTAGCGCTCGGGCCGATCGTCGTGAACAGCTGCGTCCCCCGAGTGGTCGGCCTCGACGGCAGCACGAACGGCGCGGGCGCGGCTGCCGTGCGCGCCGACGCGGCCGGCGCCGGCGTCACGCTCGCCGACGCCGACGCGGAGGCACTCGCGGCCGCGACTGCCTTCCGGGTGGACCTGCGCGCGCGCCAACAGGAACAGCGGGTCCGGCTGGCTGCTCGGCTCCCGCTCCCACAGCTCGAACTGCCGTTCCTGTTCACCGCCGACATCGGCCCCGACGAGATCGACATGCTCGCCGACGTCCTCACCTGCGGCGTGCGCGCCCTGGAGCCCGCGGCGCGATGACCTTCGCCGATATCGTCGACGAGCGTCACGTCGTCGTGTGTTGCGGCACAGGTGGAGTCGGGAAGACCACGACGGCAGCCACACTCGCCATCGAGGGCGCGCGCCGCGGGCGCGACGCGGTCGTCGTCACCATCGACCCCGCGAAGCGTCTCGCCAACACGCTCGGCCTCGAGCACCTCTCGAACACTCCGCACGAGATCCCGCGGTCGCTGTGGCGGAGCCCCGACGACCCCGCGGTGCACGGACGCCTGCACGCGCTGATGCTCGACACCAAGTCGACGTTCGACCAACTGGTCGGCGTGTACGCCGCCGACGCCGAGCAGGCCGAGCGAATCCTCACCAATTCCTTCTACCGCAACATCGCCGGCGCGCTCTCGGGCACCCAGGAGTACATGGCGATGGAGAAGCTCTACGAGCTGCACGCGGCGGGCACGTTCGAGCTGATCGTGATCGACACTCCCCCCACGCGGCACGCACTCGACTTCCTCGACGCGCCGCGGCGGCTCACGCGCCTCCTCGACAACCGCATCTTCCGGCTGCTCATGGTGCCGACCCGCACGACGTTCCGGGTGACGAGTGCCGCCGCGTCGGCGTTCGTGCGAACCGTCGCGCGCGTCGTCGGCCGCGAGCCCGTCGACGACATCATCGCGTTCTTCCGCGCCTTCGACGGGATGGAAGCCGGCTTTCGGGACCGCGCGAACCAGGTGATGGCACTGCTCGGCGCGCCCACCACTGCGTTCGTGCTCGTGACGACGCCGCGCCGCGACACCGTGGAGGAAGGCGAATACTTCGCGGAGCGGCTCACGGAGCACGACATGCGCGTCGAGGGTCTGATCGTGAACCGCGTGCACGCGCACTACTGCGACCGCACACCCGACGAGCTCCGGGCGCGGGCCGACGAGATCGCCGCGGCTCGAGGCGCCGATCCCGCGGCCGCGGCGCGGCTGGCCGCACGGTTCGCGAACCTCGCCGACCTCGAGCAGGTCGCCGCGCGCGAGCGGCAGGAGCTGGCCGGGTTGGAGGACAGGCTCGGCGACGCAGCCGTCGCGCACGTGCCCGAGCTCGATCACGACGTGTACGACTTCGGCGCGCTGCGCGCCGTCGGCCGCTACCTCGTGAAGTGATCGTGGACGGGCTGGCCCGGCTAGCGTTCCCGGGCACATGAGCACCGTGCTCGTCGCCGCCGACGCCCAATGGGTCCGCAACCTCGTGAAGGCTGCGTGCCTGGCACCCGGTCAGCGGGTCGTGGAGGTCACCCGTGGCCAGGACGTGCGCGAGGCGGTGCGGGAGTACGAGCCCGACGTTGCCGTGCTCGACATGCAGATCGCGAACATGGGCGGGATCGCGGTCTCGATCGACCTACGGCTCGAGGCCTCGGCCGGCAGGCTGCCCGACGTGTCGATCCTGCTCCTGCTCGACCGTGAGGCCGATCGCTTCCTCGCCAAGCGCGGCGACGCCGACGCCGAGCTCGTGAAGCCGATCGATCCGTCGACGCTCCGCCAGACCATCGAGCGACTCACCGCGCAGAGCGCCGAAACCGACGAAGAGGCCGAAACGGCGGACGGGTAGACTCGCCCCTTCTCGACGGGATGTAGCGCAGTTTGGTTAGCGCGCAGCGTTCGGGACGCTGAGGTCCCGGGTTCAAATCCCGGCATCCCGACCACAAGACCGCAGGTCAGCGGTGTGTGCGCGCAGCCGCACCTGGCAGTCACGCCGATTCGTTCGGACGTCCCTCGCATACGCGCTGGGAAAACCGCTCGCCAACCGCGACCGCAGCAGCCTTGTCATCCTCAGTTGTCGCCTGCGCGTACACGCCCAGTGTGAGCCGTGGGTCGGAGTGGCCCAGGCGCGTACGAGCAGTCTTGAGGTCCACGCGGCCAGTACGAGCGCCGTCGCGTTCGCCGGCCGCAGGTCGTGGAACGTAAGTCCCGTATAGCGCTTCCTGCCGCTCTCCGGGTTCTTCTCGAACTGGCCGACACCCGCCTTGACACACGCGAGCGCCAGGTCCGGTGTCAGAAGTTGGCGCACTCGAGCGCATCGCCATCCGAAGTGACGAAGAGGAGCGCATCGGAAAACAGCAGCGGTAAGACCGCGGCGCGCCAGGTGCGCTGCGAGCATTTCGACGCGCACACGCGGAATCGCGAGCGTGCGCCGCCCAGCCGTCGATTTCGGCCGGCCGAACACGCTCGAGCCTTCGGGGCCACCGCTGATCTGTCGCTCAGAGGTGACCGGTGGCCCTGTGCTGCGCGGCAAGCTGACGGAGTATCTCGATGTCGTCGAGGTCCTTCTGCCGCCAGGGACGGCCGTTGCGCAGTTGCGGGAACTGCTCCTTCATGGCGAGCATGCCGGAGACGCTCATGGCCAGTACCGGCGTGCCATCGAGCATGCCCGGCTCGTCGTCGAAGGAGCCGGGCGGGAACAGCCAATCCGACCATCGCCCCGCGGGCTGGCTGAACGAACCGTCCGGCTGCCGGTCGAAATACGCAGTGCTCAACGGAACGTCGTCCCAGGTGAACTCGCATGCTTCCTCCGGCGGCTGCGTCGCCAGCGCGGTGGCACCCGCTTCCACGAGCGCTGCCTTCGACCGCTCGGCGTCAGTGCGCTCGACCCAGAACTCGACGTCGCCGTGCTCGCGCGTGATCCGACCGATCCTCGCGTCGAGGCCCCAGCCTCCGAACAGCCACACTGAGATGTCGGCCGCCCGCGTGACGGTCACGACCTTGCGGATAACACGCAGCTGCCCTTCGGTGCGCTCGTCCATGGTCTGATCTCGCCCGGCCAGAAAGACGTTCGTGCCGGCGAACGTAGCCCACGCGTGACTCGTTGCAAGCCGTGGTGCCCGATTCGATTTCCGGTCCATCCGGGACCTTCGGCCCTTTTGCCTCCTTGCGCCAAGCGGAGACACTGGGATGAACGTTTGGGCGGGGAATCCTTGTGGAGGGGTCATGAAATCCTTGCGTCACACCCGTGGCCTCGTCGTGTCGTTCGCGGTCATGGCGAGTCTCGTGCTGACGGGGGTCGTGGTAGCGGCGAGTTCCGCGAACGCGTCGGCTCCGCTGGGCCAGTTCGCCGAGTTCACGGTTCCGACCCCGTCGAGTGGGCCAGCGGCCTTGGCGTTGGGATCGGACGGGAACTTCTGGTTCCCGGAGCAGTTCGCGAACCAGATCGCCAGGATGACACCTGGTGCGCCGAACACGGTCACCGAGTTCCCGGTACCTGGCGCCGGCAGCAGCCCGGCCGGGATCACAGCGGGCCCGGACGGGAACCTGTGGTTCACCGAAGAACTCGGCAACAAGATCGGCCGGATCACGCCGGGCGCGCCGAACACCATCACCGAATTCACGGTTCCAACACCCGGCGGCTACCCGACCACGATCACCGCGGGGCCCGACGGAAACTTGTGGTTCACCGAACTCAACGGCAACAAGATCGGCCGGATCACGCCAGGCGCGCCGAACGCCATCACCGAATTCACGATCCCGACCGCGGCGAGTGGCCCGATCACGATCACGGCGGGCCCGGACGGCAACCTCTGGTTCGCGGAACGCGCCGTCAACAAGATCGGCCGGATCACGCCAGGCGCGCCGAACACCATCACCGAATTCACGGTTCCTACTGCGGGCAGTCTGCCGGAGTCGATCACCGCGGGGCCCGATGGAAACTTGTGGTTCACCGAACTCAACGGCAACAACATCGGCAGGATCACGCCAGGCGCGCCGAACACCGTCACCGAGTTCACGATCCCGACCGCGGCCAGCCAACCGGTTGCCATCATGACCGGCTCCGATGGCAACCTGTGGTTCACCGAGAACGCGCCCACCGCGAACAACATCGGCCGGATCACGCCAGGCGCGCCGAACACCATCACCGAGGCCCAGATCCCGACCGCGAGCAGCACACCTGCTGGGATGGCAGTCGGACCCGACGGCAACGTGTGGTTCACGGAATTCGACGGCAACAAGCTCGCTCGGATCGGAACCGGGGCGCCGGACCCGCCGACGAGTGCGGCAGGCACAGCCGGTGTCGGACAGGTGACCGTGTCGTGGAGTGCTCCGGTCAATAGCGGTGGTTCTCCAGTCACCGGTTACACCGTCACCGCGTCGCCGGGCGGTCAGCAGTGTGTCTGGGTGTCGGGTCCGTTGCAGTGCACCGTGAGCGGGCTCACCAACGGCAGCTCGTATACGTTCACGGTTGTCGCGACGAACAACAACGGGAACAGTCTCCCGTCGGCTCCTTCCGCGCCGGTGACACCCGGAGCAGTCTTCCCCGCAGGGGGAAGTTTCGTCATCGGTAACGAGAGCGCCACGGTGGGCAACAACGTGATGTTCTGGGGAGCACAGTGGTCGACACACGAACTCTTCCTCGGCGCTACGCCGAAGAGCTTCAAGGGCTTCGCCAACAACCCGGCGGGCGCGGCGACCTGCGGAACCCAATGGAGCACCAACCCCGGCAACAGCTCCGGGCCTCCAGCGACAGTCCCCGCCTACATGGCCGTGATCGTCACCAGCTCGATCAACCAAAATGGATCGGTGATCACCGGGAACATCACCGGGCTCGCGATCGTCAAGACAGACCCCGGCTACGCAGGTAACCCGGGACATGCAGGAACCGGAACCATCATCGCCGTCTTGCCCTGTCCCTAGGAAGCTCGACCCCGAGCACAACGCCCGCATGCACGCCAGGGCTGGAGCAGGCCAAGATCCGCGCTGCGGCGGCGGTGCCGTACCGGGAGTGAGAGCGCGTCAAGCCTCGACGCGGCTACCCGAAATTCGAACCGACGGAGGCCAACGCGATGAACGGCTCCCGGCACTCGATCGCGGGCGGCTCGTAAGGCTCCGGTTCGGGGACCACCATCGGGTTTCTCCTTGGCTGCCGAATCGCGACGCGACCCTACTCGACCTACGAAACGGGTGCGATGTTCGCTGTGCACGCGGCGACGGAGGTGTGCTCGTCACGGCCGTCCTGCGCGGCAGCATGAACGCTCGGAGTGATCGCCTCGCGGATGCCGAGCACCTCGTCGGCGACCGTCTTGTCGCTGCACCCACTGGCCATCGGCTTCGGGGTGATGGCCAGTGGTCGTGGTCTCGTACTCCATCCGCTCTGTGGGTCCGTCGTAGCCACCGTTGCCCGAGATCGAGATCGGCCGAGTTCGCTCGCTCGGGCGGCCGGGCCAGCGCATCGGCGATGCCTGCGCTGCGGCGTCCTGAATGGTTGCCTCTCGACGGGTCCCGTCGTACCGTCGTCCAGTCCACGGAGGAGGCATCCGATGTCGCCCATCGATCCCGATCGGACCCGAGCAACGTTGCGGCACGAGGCCCCTCGCGTCGCAGAGCGGACGCTGATCAGCGTCCCGTTCGTCGGCTTCACAACGAGCGGCCCCGACAACGGCTGAGCGAAGGTGCGGCAACGACGACCTTCAGTGATCACACGTCAGCTCGGTACCTTCGCTCGAAGACTGTTCGCACGCCCAGAGCGGCTTCCCCTCTCCTCCCGCCCTCGCGATGACCTCACGGTGCGGAGGATCTGGCGGCGTTCGGCCATCGAAGGTCTCATCCACGAGCTCGAGCCCTCTGAGCCCCGATCCACACTCATGGTCGCACGGCTCCTCGAGAGGAGACGGGTCGGGCGTCGAGTCGACGCCTTGTACGGTCGCTCGGGTGCCATCGCCGCCGTGTTCGTGCGATGGCGCGTGTGCCTGGACGTCTGGCACGGTGGGTTCATCGTCTGCGATCCCGACGCAGCAGGTGTACTCGCGCAAATCATCGATCGCTCCCCCACGCGCCAACTGAACGCCACAGCTCGCGACGCGAGCGGCGTTCTTCCGCACATCACCCGGGTGACGCGGGTCTACGAATCGCCCTGGGTCGTGGTCGCACCTACGCTCGTCGCAGAGCTCCCAGAACTCCTGCGCGAGACGAGAGCGCCACAGGACGCCGAACTGGCATCACGCGCGGACCTGAAAGGTCTCTACCGCATCTACGACAGCTACGAGGTCGACCCCTTCCCGACCCGGCTCCAACTCCGCAGGTACCTCAAACGAATGGTGCTGGCGAACGCCGTCGTGGTGGTACGTGCTGAAGACACGATCGTGGCCGCGATTGTGTTCACCGGAGCGACGCACAGGTTCGCGGTGTGCAACTACCTGACGGTCGCCCCGGAGCATCGCCGTGGGGGTCTCGCATGGGCGCTCGGATTGCGTGCAGTCGAGATCCTGCGCGATCGGTCACTCGGTGCCGTCGGAGAGATCGGGCCGACAAGCCCGATGAAGAAGAGCGAGCTCGTGCCGGCGCACATCGATCCCGAGACGATGCTCCAGATCCAACTCAGGGTTCCCCCGCGCGTCCGTGGCCAGGAACGAGCGCGCCACCTGCTACGGCGCGTCGGTGGAGTTCGACGCCGCAGGTCGCCCGAACATCTCGACCGCGCTGCGTTCGATGCCCGCAACCCGGGCTGAGGGAATTGCTACGAACCGGGTGGACCCCCGAGGAGCGCGACGAGCTGTTCGCGTGAAATGATCTGCGGACGCTCGTACACCACACGATCGCTCATCAGGTCCTCGAATCCCCTCAGCAACGGTGTCCGGACAATAGACCATCGGGGACGCGTCATTGCGTAACCGTCAACGGTCCCGGTACGCGCGACGGTCTCGTTACAGTCCTGGCATGACCGTGTCGAGGCCCGGGTCGGTGCGGGTGGAGGTTCGCCAGCCAGTGCCGTCGACGGGAGACGGCGGAGAGAGCTGGGAGCTCGCGGCGTCGGTGTTCTTCCCGCCGGCGGACACACTTCCCGAACGATCGCCGGTTCTCGTGGCGATGCCGGGTGCCGGCTACGGCCGCGACTACTTCGACCTGCCGGAGCCGGGTCACAGCGAGGCCGCCTACCACAACCGGCTCGGCACCGTGGTGGTCGCGTTGGACCACCTCGGGGTGGGCGAGAGCAGCATCCCGCCCTTCGAGCTCACGACGTTGGAAGTCGTCGCCGGCGCAAACCACGCGGCGGTGACGTCGATCCTCGACCATCTGCGCGAGGGCACGCTCGCCCCCGGTACCGGACGGATCTCTCCGGCGTGCGTCGTGGGCGCAGGTCAGTCGATGGGCGGGCACATCCTCGTGGGCATGCAGGCCTACCACCGCACGTTCGACGGCGTGGCGATCCTCGGATCCAGCATGGTCTGCACCGCCATGCCCACCGGGCCGGAACGTCAGCCGGTCGCCGTTCCGGAGGGAGCCTCGGCCGAAGAAGCAGCCGCGCTCGTGACCGAACAGACGGATTGGCGTTACGCGTTCTTCTGGGAGGACGTTCCCGAGCCGCTCGTCGAGGCTGACGTTGCGGGTGGGTACCCCCTGCGGAACACCGCGCCGGCCTGGGGGAGCACGACGTTCCCCGGTCTCGCCACGGCCATGGTCTTCCCGGGAGCAGTCGCGCCCGAAGCCGCCCGCATCGATGTCCCGGTCCTGATCGGGATGGGCGAGCGAGACGTCTGCCGCGAACCGATCGCCGAACTCGCG
>DASPTH010000416.1:0-13734 GCA_035623515.1 Acidimicrobiia bacterium | reverse complement strand
TCTCTTCGATCCACCCGGTGAGGAAGGGCTTGTCGTCGCGATAGATCTGCTCCGAGCGCTCCTTCACCTCGAGCGAGACTCGCTCGAGCACCGCGACGAGCAGGTCCTCGATCGTGCCGAAGTGGTAGTGCACGAGCGCCTGGTTCACGCCCGCGCGCTCGGCGACCTTGCGCGTCGTGATGCCCGACGCACCCTTCACGATGAGCAGCTCCTCGGCGGCGTCGAGCAGCGCCTTTCGCGTCGCGTCACCGGCTTCGGACATCGATTGAGCCTATCCCGCGCCTTCACGATGCCTCTCCCACGGCGCTCCGGTGCCGAACCGGCACGGGTACCATGCGCGCCCGGACGGCGCCGTGCGCACCCAGCTACGAGCGAGAGGCCCAGATGCCGGACGACGAGATGCGGTGGATCGTGGACGGCTACGTGAACGCGAATCCGCCGCAGCTGGGCCTCGACTGGAGTCTCACCGACGACCTCTACGGCCAGAACAAGGCGAAGGCGCTCGACCTCGCCGAGCTCGTCGCCGACATGGATCGTCATCGCATCGCGCGTGCGGTGCTCGCACCGCCGCCGGAGTCGGCCATGGGCGATCTCGAGGCCGGGTACCGCTGGACGCTCGACGCCGTCCAGCAGCACCCGGACCGCTTCTGCCTGAGCGTCCGCGTCGACGCCGACCAGGGGATCCGCGCGGTGCGTCACCTGGAGAACATGGTGCGCAACGACGGCGCCCGCGCGCTCCGCATCGTTCCGTACCGCGACGGGAAGCGACCCAGCCACCGCTCGTACTACCCCCTCTATGCCAAGTGCATCGAGCTCGAGATCCCGGTGACCGTCACCGTCGGGCTGCCGCTCGTCCCGCGGGCCGGGACCATGCAGGACCCGAAGCACCTCGACAAGGTCTGTGCGTTCTTCCCGGAGCTCGTCGTCGTGAGCGCGCACGGTGGCGCGCCCTGGACCGCGACCCTCGTCGGCCTGCTCCGCACGTGGCCGAACCTGTACCACATGATCTCCGCGTACGCGCCCAGTCGCTATCCGCCCGAGCTGGTTGCCTTCGCGAACTCGCAGCGCGGGCGCAAGAAGGTGATGTACGCGTCGGACTACCCGCTCCTGTCGTTCGCGCGAGCGCGCCGCGAGCTCCCGGACTGTGGGATCAGCGACGAGGCGATGCCCTGGTTCGTGGAGCGGAACGCGACGCGCGTCTTCTGGGGTGAGCAGCACGACGACGGCGACGACGCCGGAGTGGCGCGCGCGACCTGACCGCGATTGCACGTCTGCTCCGGGTGTCATACTCGGCGCGTGCCGGAACGCGGTGTGCGCGCGCTGTCGGGGATCCGTATCTGCGACTTCTCGGGTCAGTTGGCCGGAGCGGGCGCGACGCGCTTCCTGGCCGCCATGGGGGCCGAGGTCATCCGGATCGAGGACCCGGTGACGGAGGGGTACTGGGACGCGCTCCGCGGTGTGTCACCCTTCGTCGACGAGCGTCGCGGCAACGACTTCGGCGGGCCGTTCAACAACCACAACGTCGAGAAGCTCGGCGTCACGCTGAACTTGCGCACCGAGAGGGGCAGGCAACTCCTCCGCGAGCTCGTCGCCGTCTCCGATTGCGTCACCGAGAACTTCGCGGCCGGCGTGCTCGCGCGCCTCGGCTTCCCCTACGAGGAGCTGCGGACGATCAAGCCCGACATCGTGTACGTCTCGAACTCGGGCTTCGGTCACGCCGGGCCCTACCGCGACTTCAAGACGTGGGGGCCCATCGTGCAGGCGTGCTGCGGCCTCGCTTTCTCGACGGCCCTCGCCGGCGAGTTGCCCGCGGGTATCGGGTACTCGTACATGGACCATCAGGGCGGGAACCTCATGGCGATCGCGATCCTCGCCGGCCTCGTCCACCGGAACCGCACCGGTGAGGGCCAGTGGATCGACATGTCGTGTACCGACGGCGGCGCGCTGCTGACCGGCCCCGCGCTGCTCGACTACACGGTGAACGGCCGGCCCCTCCGCCGGCCCGGATCGCCCGACAGCAACCGCAGCGAGAGCCCGGTGATGGCGCCCCACGGCATCTACCCGGCCGCGGGCGACGACAACTGGATCGCGATCGCGTGCCGGGACGATCGCGACTGGCGGTGCCTCGCGGGCGTGGTCGCCACCGACTGGGCGCGCGAGCCGCGCTGGCGGACCCTGCCGGGCCGCATCGACGCGATGGGCGAGCTCGAGCGCCTGCTCGCCGAGTGGACGGGCGTCCGCGACCGGTTCGACACCGCTGCGGCGCTGCGCGCCGCCGGCGTACCCGCGGCCGCCGTGCAACGACCGAGCGAGCGGATCGAGGACGACCCCGGCACGACCGAGTGGGGCCTCTGGCCGACGGTCACGCACACGAAGATGGGTGTCGTCCGCGTCGACGGTCTGCCGCTGCACTTCTCGAAGACCGACTGGGTCGTCGAACGCGGCGCGCCGTGCCTCGGCGAGCACAACGATCGCGTCTTCGGGGAGCTGCTCGGCCACACCGACGACGAGCTCCGCCGGTTCCGGGAGGAGGGGGCGCTGTGAGCCGCGCCGGGGCCGAGGCGGCCGGACCGCTCGACGGGGTGCGCGTCGTCGAGCTCGCGAGCGAGCACGCCGCGTTCGCCGGGAAGGTGCTCGCGGATCTCGGGGCCGAGGTCATCGTCGTGGAAGCACCCGATGGGCACGCCACCCGTTGGTTCGAGCCCTTCGCCGACGACGTCCCCGGCGCCGAGAACAGCCTCTGGTGGTGGTTCTACAACGCGGGCAAGTCGAGCGTGGCGATCGACCTCGACGACGCGTCCGGCGTGAGCCGGTTCCGCGCGCTGGTCGCCTCGAGCGACGTCGTCCTCGAGGGCGAGGCGCCCGGCCACCTCGCCGACCGCGGGCTCGACTACGGCGACTTCGAACCGGTGCGGCCCGACCTGGTCTGGGTCTCGGTCACCCCGTTCGGCCGGGCGAACCCGCGCGCTCACGAGCCGGCGACCGACCTCACCGTCGCCGCGAACGCGGGGCCCGCGTGGAGCTGCGGCTACGACGACCACGCGCTCCCGCCGGTCCGCCCGGGCGGGAACCAGGCGTACCACACGGTCTGCCTGTGGGCGGTCATGGGCGCGATGGCCGCGCTGTACGCGCGTGACACGCTCGGCATCGGTCAACACGTCGACGTGAGCATGCACGCGGCGTCGAACGTCACCACCGAGGCCGCGACGTACGAGTGGCTCGTCGCGCACGCGACCGTCGAACGCCAGACGTTCCGGCACGCGGCGGTGCGCCGCACGCCCGACCGCATCATCACCGCGGCGGACGGCCGTCACGCCATCGGCGCGTTGCCGCGCCTCACGGCGGAGTTCCGTGCCCTGGCCGACTGGTTGGTGGAGCTCGGCCTGCGCGACGAGTTCGACGAGTACTTCTTCCTCGAGCTCGGCGTCGAGCGCGGCGGCATCCTCCTGAACGAGGTCGACCGGGATCCCCTGGTCGCTGCCATCTACCGGGCCGGGTACGACGCGCTGCGCGCAGTGGCCGCGCACCTGACTGCCAAGGAGTTCTTCGTCGGTGCGCAGCGGCGCGGCCTGCCCGCCGGTGTGTTGATGGCACCCGAGGACGTGATCGAGGACGAGCACTTCGTCGCCCGCGGCTTCCCCGTCGAGGTGCACCACGACGACCGGAACCGATCGTTCGTGTACCCCGGGGCCCCGTACCACGCGCCGGCCGCGCCGTGGCGCGTGCGCGGGCGCGCGCCCCATGTGGGAGAGCACACCGCGGCCGTGCTCGACGCGCTCGGCACGGAGTCGCCGCGGCGCTCGCGGGCACAGTGATGGAGAAGTTCGAGTCGCGCGTGATCGTGTCGGGCATCGGCCTCTCCGAAACCGGCCGCGGGCTCGCGCGAGGTTCCCTCGACCTCGCGCTCGACGCTGCCCTGGCGGCCATCACGGACGCGGGACTCGCTCCCTCCGACATCGACGGGCTGGCGTCGATGCCGTTCGGCGACCGGCCACCCGAGGAGGTCGCCGACGCGCTCGGGCTGGCGCTCGACTGGATGGGTGGCCCGAGCTCGGGGGCGCAGCTCGGCGTGATCATCAGCGCCGCGATGGCGATCGCCGCGGGATTGTGCCGCCACGTGCTCGTGTTCCGTTCCGTGCGGCAGCTCGGTGGCCTCCTCGGCAGCGAGTCGGGCGCACTGCCGCGCCCCGAAGGGATGTGGGAGTGGCACGTGCCGTTCCACGAGTACTCGGCGGTGAACCTTTTCGCGATGCAGGCGCGCCGTCACATGCACGAGTACGGGACGACGAAGGAGCAGCTCGGTTGGATCGCGCTCACGAGCCGTGCGCACGCCGCGCTGAACGAGAAGGCGGTGATGCGCTCACCGATGACCATGCGCGACTACCTCGACGCGCCCGTGATCAGCGAACCGCTCGGACGCTACGACTGCGACCTCCCGATCGACGCCGCCGTGGGCCTCGTCCTCTCTGCCGCCGACCACGCCGGCGACTGCCCGCAGCGCCCGGTTCGGCTCGAAGCCGTGGGGTGCGCCAACCACGGCGTCCACGGTTGGGAGACGCGGCTCGACTTCCCGGCGATGGCGGCCAGGGACGCGGCAACGCAGCTCTGGTCCCGCACCGACCTCGAGCCCGCCGACGTGCAGGTCGCCGAGCTCTACGACGGCTTCTCCGTGCTGACCCTGTCGTGGCTCGAGGCGCTCGGCTTCTGCGGTGTGGGCGAGGGCGGCCCATTCGTCGACGGCGGCCACCGGATCGGGCTCGGCGGGGAGTTGCCGCTCAACACCTACGGCGGCCAGCTGTCGGCCGGCCGGCTCCACGGCTTCTGGCTCTTCCACGAGGCCGTCGAGCAACTCCGCGGCGCCGCGGGCGGGCGGCAGGTGCCGGGCGCCGAGGTGGCGATGACCGCGGCAGGCGGCGGGTTCCGCTGCGGCTGCATCCTCCTCACCGCCTGAGGCCGCCGCGTCCGCTCGAGCGCAAACCTTGACACCGGCGCCACCGCCCTGTTAGGCATATGCTCAAATAGTTCCCTCGGGTGGTCCATGTACGACATTCTGCGGGGCGTCAGGGTCGTCGAAGTGTGCTCGTGGCTCTTCGTGCCGAGCGCGGCCGCGGTGCTCGCCGACTGGGGCGCGGAGGTGATCAAGGTCGAGCACCCCGCCAGCCCCGACCCCATCCGCGGTCTCGTCAACGCCGAGACCGCGGCCGCCGTCATGAACCCGAACGTCGAGTTGCCCAACCGCGGCAAGCGCAGCGTCGGGCTCGACATCTCGAGCCCCGGGGGCCGCGAGATCCTCGACCGGCTCGTCGACTCCGCCGACGTGTTCTGCACGAACTTCCTGCCGAGCACCCGGAAGCGGCTCGGGATCGACGTCGCCGACATCCAGGGTCGCAACCCGCGGGTCGTGTACGCGCTCGGCAGCGGGCAGGGATCGCTCGGGGCCGAAGTCGAGCGGGGAGGGTTCGATCTCGCCTCCGCGTGGGCGCGGGCCGGCGCCGCCTTCCAGATGACGCCGGGCGGCGGCGAACCGCCGAACCAGCCGGGCTCGTTGGGGGACCTCACCGGCGGGCTGGCGCTCGCAGGGGCGGTGGCGGCCGCCCTCTACCGGCGCGAGCGCGACGGCCACGCCTCGGTGGTGGAGGTCTCCCTGTACGCCGTCGGGATCTGGTGGATGGCGCAGGCCATCACCGCGGGGAACGTGGGCGTGTCGAGGGAGTTCCGGACCCGGCGCAACCCGTTCAACGCGCTGGTGAACTACTTCCCCACGAAGGACGGCCGGTGGGTGTGCCTCGTGTACCTCCAGGCCGATCGGTGGTGGCCCGACCTGTGCCGCCGCCTCGGCCGCCCGGACCTCGTCGACGACGCCCGGTTCTCGACCGCGGCGGAGCGTGACCAGAACGTCGAGGAGTGCACGCGCGTCCTCGACGAGATCTTCCTCTCGCGGACGTTCGCAGAGTGGCGCGACGCGCTCGCGGACGCGGAGGGCGTGTGGGCGCCGGTGTTGAGCCCGGCGGAGGTCGCCGAGGACCCCCAAGCGCTCGTGAACGGGTACCTGCCCGATGTCGACCTGGGCGACGGCCAGGTCTACCGCGGCGTCGCGGCGCCGGTGCGTTTCGACGAACGCCCCGTCGGCACGTTGTGCGGCGCGCCCGAGCACGGTCAGGACACCGAGACCGTCCTCCTCGAGCTCGGGTACACGTGGGACGACATCGTCGCGCTCAAGGAGAACGGCACCGTCATCTGACGTGCCGCCGTCATCGAAACGAGGTCGCAGATGGTGGTCGACAACACGACAGAGTGGCTGATCTCCGTCGACGACCACGTGCTCGAACCCGGACACGTCTGGCAGGAGCGTGTGCCGGCCAAGTACCGCGAGCGGGCGCCCCGCCTGGTGCGCGACGGCGACGGCGAAGCGTGGCTGTACGACGGGCGGCGCATGGTCACGCCCGGCCTCGGCGCGGTGGCGGGGAAGCGGCGCGAGGAGTTCAGCTTCGAGCCCATCACCTACGACGAGATGCGGCCCGGCTGCTACGACTCCGTCGCGCGCGTGGAGGACATGGATCGGGCCGGGGTGCTCGCGTCGCTCTGCTTCCCGTCGTTCCCCCGGTTCTGCGGTCAGGTCTTCAACGAAGCGGAGGACCGTGCGCTCGCGCTCCTGTGCGTCCAGGCGTACAACGACTGGATGATCGAGGAGTGGTGCGGGCGCGTGCCCGGCCGCTTCATCCCGATGACGCTCGTTCCGCTCTGGGACCCCGGGTTGGCGGCGGACGAGGTGCGGCGCACCGCGGCGCTGGGCGCTCGGGCGATCGCGTTCTGCGAGAACCCCGCGATGCTCGGCCTGCCCACGGTGTACGACCGGCAGGGACACTGGGACCCGCTGATGGCTGCGTGCGAGGAGACCAACACCGTGATCTGCATCCACATCGGCTCGTCGAGCAAGCGGTACACGATGTCGGACGAGTCGCCCATGCTCGTGACGATGTCGTGGTCTCCGCCGGTGATCATCGCCGGCACGATGATCGAGTGGCTCTTCAGCCCCGTGCTGCGCAAGTTCCCCGGCATCAGGATCACGCTCGCCGAGGGCGGGATCGGCTGGATCCCGTTCTTCCTCGAGCGCTGCGCGCAGACGGTCGACACCCATCGCTTCTGGATCGCGAGCGGTGACGTGAAGCACGACTCCCTGTCGGGGCACGTCGTCGTCAGCGAGGACGCGGGCGTCGACCTCGAAGGCTTCTCCGTCGTCGACACCTTCCGCCGGCACATCTACGGCTGCTTCATCGACGACGCGCACGGCGTCCGGAACCTCGACGCCATCGGCGTCGACAACGTCATGATCGAGACCGACTACCCGCACAGCGACTCCACGTGGCCGAATTGTCTGGAGCACGCGCAGAAGCAGCTTGCCGACCTGTCCGACGAACACCGCTACAAGATCATGCGCGGGAACGCCGAGCGTCTCTTCCGCTTCACACCGGCCGACCCGCCCGTGACACGAGCGGGACGAGCAGGAGGAGGCGACCGATGAGGATCAGCGTGTTCCTCGGTTTCCAGGGCGCCGACTGGGTCGCCACCGACACGGAGAACCCGCGCGCGGTTCCGAAGATCCGCGACGGCCAGGTGTACGACGACAACGTCCACATCGCCGACCTGCTCGAACCGCTCGGGTTCGACGCGCTGTTCCAGGTGGAGCACCACGGGTCGCCGTACCACATGACGAGCAACCCGCTCGCGATCCTCTACTACATGGCGGGTCGGACGGAGCGGCTCGAGATGGGGACGTGCGTCATCGTCCTGCCGTGGAACAACCCGCTCCGCGTCGCCGAGGAGCTCTCGGTCCTCGACAACCTGCTGGGCGGCCGTGAGATCCACCTCGGTGTGGGGCGCGGGAGCTCGCCGAGCGAGTACCGCTATCTCGGCATCGACCAGGGCGAGGCGAGGGAGCTGTTCAAGGAGGGTGTCGACATCCTCCGGCTCGCGCTCGGCGGCACGCACATCTCCTACGAGGGCCGCCACTACCGGGTCGAGGACGCGACCACTCGCCCGCGGCCGCGATCGTCGTCCCTCGGCACGAAGATCTACGGCGCGCTCGTGAGCAAGCCGAGCCTCGAGATCGTGGCCGCGATGGGTCTCGACCTGATGTGCACGGGCGGGGCGTCGGTCGCGACGGTGACGGAGAACTGCGCGTTGTTCAACGCGGCGCGCGCGCAGAACGGGCTCGGCCCGACGCGTCCGATCCTCGCGGTACCCGGCTACTGCGCGCCGAGCGACGACGAGGCGATGGCGATGGCCGACCGCGCGTTCGGCGGCTACATCGACGGCTCGCGCCGGCACTACGGCTTCGATCAGCCGGAGCAGTACGCAGGCATCAAGGGTTACGAGCAGTACTCACCCGCCGGGGGAGGTCCGCCGCGCGGCGACTCGCCGCGCGACGACTACATCCAGAGCGGGATCTTCGGCACCCCCGAGCGCTGCATCGAGAAGGTCCGCATGTATGCCGACGCCACCGGCACCGACCACATCGTGATGCTCCACTCGATCGCGGGGATGTCCGTCGTCGAGAGCGAGCGCAGCCTCCGGCTGTTCGCGAGCGAGGTGCTGCCCGTCGTGCAGGCCGACGGCGTCGCCGCCGTGGGCCAGGCCACCGCACAGCCCGCGTCCTCGTGACGAGTCGGCCTCCCGGGCCCGACTCGCGCGGGCCGCTCGTCGGGTTCCGTGTGCTCGACGTCAGCGGCCGGACCGGCGCGTGCTGCACCAAGATCCTGGCCGACCTCGGCGCCGACGTCGTCAAGGTCGAGTTGCCCACCGGCGACCGGCTGCGTTCGGTCCCTCCGTACCGAGACGGCGCGACCGGTCCGGAGGCGAGCCTCGTCTTCGCCTACTACCACCACAACAAGCGAGGGATCACCCTCGACTGGGAGCGGAGCGACGCCGAACCGCTGCTCGGCGAGCTCGCCTCCTCGGCCGACGTCGTGGTGGCGTCGCCGCGCGGGGAGCGTGAGCGCCTCGTCGGCTTCGTCGCCGACGCGCCCGCGCTGTCGTGGGCACCACCGGGCGTGCTCACGTGCTTCGTCACGCCGTTCGGGCTCACCGGCCCGTACCGCGAGTGGCGGGCCACGCCGTTCACCTCGTTCGCGGCCGGCGGCTCGATGTACCCCGTCGGCCCCGTCGAGGGCCCGCCGGTCGCGATGCCCGGTCAGCAGCTCGTCGACGAAGCGGGCGTGTGGGCCGCGTTCCTCGTGCAGTCGGTGCTGCGCAGCCCGCGCGCGGCGCGCGGGCAGGTGATCGACCAGTCGGTCCACGAAGTCGCCCTGTTCAACAAGTTGGTGAAGGACCTCTACGACGTCAGTGGGCGCATCGTGACCCGGGCGACGAACTTCGGCCCGCCGCCGGGCGGCATCTGGAAGTGTCGTGACGGCTGGGTCGACGTGGGCGCGCACGCCCCGCAGCACTGGGACATCTTCCTCGACGTGGTGGGACGGCCCGGCGTGCTGCTCGACCCCGTGTACCGCGAACGAAAGGTGCGCATCGAGCTGTTCGACGTGCTCACCGAGATCATCGCCGAGCTGCTGGCCACCTGGGACGCGCGTCGCCTCGTGAGCGAGGCCCAGGCCGCCGGTCTCCCGTGCGCGCTCATGCACACTCCCGGCGAGTTCGTGCGCGATCCGCAGGCGAGAGCGCGCGGCTACTTCGTGCCGACGCACAGGGAGGGAACCGGCGACTTCGAGATCCCCGGGCCGCCCTTCGCGTCGTCACCCACGCTCGTCGGCTACCAGCGGTCCGCGCCGACCCTCGGCGAGGCGAACGAGGACGTCTACGTGGACGAGCTCGGGCACTCGCCCGAGGAGCTGGAGAAGTGGCGGTCCGATGGCTTCGTCTAGCGCCGCCCCCGTGTCCCTGCTGCAGGGCGTCCGCGTGCTGTCGTTCGGGTCGTTCGTCGCCGGGAACCTCTGCCCGCTGTTGCTGGCCGAGCTCGGCGCCGACGTCGTCAAGATCGAGTCGCGCGAGCGGCCCGAGGCGCTCCGCTCGTACCACTCCCCCGATCACGGCGAGTTGTTCGAGCCCTCCGGTCTGCCGACGGCCGCACTGTACGCGGGGCTGGCGCGCAGCGTGCGCAGCGTGTGCATCGACATGCGCGCGGGCGCCGGCCGCGACACGTTCCGCGCGCTCGTCGCGCACGCCGACGTCGTCGTCGAGAACCTGGGGCCCGGGACGATGGAGTCGTGGGGCTGCTCGTTCGAGGCTCTGCGCGCACAGAACCCGCGGCTCGTGATGCTCTCGATCTCCGGGTACGGGCGCTCCGGTCCGCTCGCCGGCCACCGGGCGTACGCGTCGAACATCAACAACCATCTCGGCCTCACCGCGGCGTGGGCGATCGACGGCACGCACTTCGACGTCGTGGCGGCCGTCCACGGCGCGAGCGCGGTCGTGGCCGGCCTCGCCGCCGTCGAGCAGGGCGCGCCCGGTGTCCATGTCGACCTGGCGCAGGCGGAGACGGGCGCCGCGCTCATGGCGCCCCTCTACCTCGACGCACTGGCGAACGGCCGCGAGTGGGAGGCGGCGCCGAACGAGGTGCCGGGCGCGCTCTTCTCGGGCGTGGTCCGGTGCGCGGGCGCCGATGCGTGGGCGGCGATCGAGCTGGAGGACGCGCGCGACTGGCACGTGCTGTGCGAGTACCTCGGCCGCGACGATCTCGACCGGCACGGTCTGCCGGTCGCCCCGCCGCCCGACCGCGAGGCGCTGCGCGACGCCGTCGAGCAGTGGGCGGCACCGCTCACGCCGCTCCAGGTCACGCACAAGCTGCAGAAGATCGGTCTCGCCGCGGCGCCGGTGCAGAACAGCGAGGATCTCTGGCGGGACGCGCAGCACCGCGCCCGGGGTGCGTTCGTCGAGATCGCCCACCCCGACATCGGGCCCGTCGAGTACCCCGACACGCCGAGCCGGTTGAGCCGCACGCCCGGGCGCGTCGTGTCCCGGGGCGCCCGTCTCGGCGAGCACACCGCCGAGGTCCTCGAGACGTGGCTCGGGTCGGGCGCGACCGCGGTGCGTGAACTCGTGGACTGCGGCGCGATCTGGCAGGCGCCGCACGAGGAATGAGAGCGGGGAGAAACAGGAAGAAGGAGGAATGACGGTGCCGGGGATCAATGCCGGCCGCGTCGCCGTCGTCACCGGCGCCGGTCGCGGCATCGGCCGTGCCCACGCGCTCGAATTGGCGCGCCAGGGTGCGAAGGTCGTGGTGAACGACGTCGGGGCTGCCATCGACGGCGAGGGCTCGTCGCAGCAACCCGCCGACGAGGTCGTCGACGAGATCCGGGCCGCGGGCGGAGACGCCGTCGCGAACGACGACGACGTGGCCGACTGGGCGGGGGCGCAGCGGCTGGTGCAGACCGCGGTCGACTCGTTCGGCGCTCTCGACATCGTCGTGAACAACGCGGGCATCCTTCGCGACCGGATGCTCGTGAACATGTCGGGCGAGGAGTGGGATGCCGTCATCCGGGTGCACCTGCGCGGCACGTTCGCGCCGGTGCGATGGGCGGCTGCGTACTGGCGTGACCGGGCGAAGGCCGGAGCAGGCCGCGACGCCCGCGTCGTCAACACCACGTCGGCTTCGGGGTTGTACGGAAACGTGGGCCAGGCGAACTACGGCGCGGCCAAGGCGGGCATCGCCGCGTTCACGGTCATCGCCGCGAAGGAGCTCGCGCGGTACGGCGTGACCGTCAACGCGATCAACCCGAGCGCGCGCACGCGCATGACCGAGCAGGCACGGGGACCCGACGCCTACCGGCCGGATCCCGCCGCCGACTTCGACTTCCACGCTCCGGAGAACATGGCGCCGCTGGTGGCGTGGCTGTCGAGCCCGGAGGCCGCGCACGTCACGGGTCGCGTGTTCTCCGTCCGCGGCGGCCGCATCGCCGTCGTCGAGGGCTGGCGCGCCGGTCCGTCGGCCGAACGGAGCGGTCGATGGGACGCCGCCGACCTCGGCCCGGTGGTCACCGACCTCGTCGCGCGCGCCGCTCCCAACGCCGACCTGTTCGGCGCGATCCCCACAGGAGACGACGATGACTGATCTGCGGTTCGGCGACGTCACCGTGGCGCTCGACGACGAGTACGTCGCGACCGTCGAGATGCACCGGCCACCCGAGAACTACTTCGACACCGACGTCATTCGGTGGCTCGCCGACGCGTACACCGCGCTCGACGCCGACCCCGCGTGCCGCGCCATCCTGCTCTGCTCCGAGGGCAAGCACTTCTGCGCGGGCGCGAACCTCGTCGGTCGATCGAGCGACGCGGACGCGGTCGCGGCCGTCGACGGTCCCGAGATGGTGTTCCGTGAGGCCACGCGCATGTTCGCGGCGCAGACGCCCGTCGTGGCTGCGGTGCAGGGTGCGGCGGTCGGCGCCGGGCTCGGGCTCGTGTGCTCGGCCGACCTGCGGGTGGCGTGCCCCGAGGCGCGGTTCGCGGCGAACTTCGTCCGACTCGGCTTCCACCACGTCTTCGGGCTTTCGGCCACGCTTCCCGAGATCGTCGGCCGGCAGCGCGCGCTCGACCTGCTGTACACGGGTCGCCGCTTCAACGGTGAGGAGGCGTACCGCATCGGCCTGTGCGACCGTCTCGTGCCCGCCGACACGCTGCGCGTCGAGGCGCACGCGCTCGCCGCCGAGATCGCCGGCGGCGCGCCGCTCGCGCTGGGCGCGATCCGGCGCACGATGCGCGCCGGCCTCGCCGACCGCTTCCGCGCTGCCGTCGAGCACGAGGCGGCCGAGCAGGAGCTCCTCGAGGTCTCGGCCGACTGGGCCGAGGGCGTGCAGGCGTCCCGCGAGCGGCGCCCGCCACGCTTCGAGGGCCGATGACCGCGCCCACCTGGGAGCCGCGCCACCCGTCGGCCGAGCTCGCGCGCCACTACCGCGACGAGGGCTGGTGGACCGACGACACCCTCACCGACCTCGTGACGACGGGACTCGCGGCCGCGGCCGCCCTGCCCTGCCGGGTCCGCTCCCGGGTGCACCCCTTCGCCGGCACCGTCGACGACATCGCCGACGCGGGCCGGCGCCTCGCCGGTGCGCTCCTGGCGCGAGGCGTCGGCCCGGGCGACGTCGTGGCCTTCCAACTGCCGAACTGGGCGGAGGCGGTGGCGAGTCTCTACGGCCTGCTCGAGCTCGGCGCGGTGCTCGTCCCGATCGTGCACATCTACGGCGCGCAGGAGGTCGGCCACATCCTCCGCCAGAGCCGGGCGCGCGTGCTGATCACCGCCGACCGGTTCGGGCGCCAGGACTATCTCGCCAACCTCGAGGCCGTTCGCCCCGGGCTCGACGACCTCGAGCTCGTGATCGTCGTCCCGGCCGAGGAGACGGCGAGCGCCGACCTCGGCGCGACCGTCCGCTGGTGGGGCGAGACCCTCGCGCGCGCGGATGCGCTCGACCACCCGGCGAGGGTGGACCCCGACAGCCCGGTCGTGATCGGGTACACGTCGGGGACCACGTCGGCGCCGAAGGGCGTGATCCATACGCACCGCACGTTCCTCGCCGACGTGCGCACCTGGGCGGCGTTCGGTGCGCTGGACACGTCGCCGCCCCCGGCGGTGGTCCCGGCCGGCAGCCTCTCCACCGCGCCGATCGCTCACATCACGGGGCTCACGTCGGTCCTGCGCCCGTTGCACTCGCGCAGCCCGCTCGACCTGCTCGACGCGTGGGACGCGGGGACCGTGCTCGCCGCCATGGCCGACGACCGCCTGACCGCGGG
>DASPTH010000411.1:0-3399 GCA_035623515.1 Acidimicrobiia bacterium | reverse complement strand
CGATACCGGTGGCGGCGCGCCGATCGCGTGGGGCGTCGATGCCCCGGTCGGTGTCGGCACCCCGGTGTGGACGGTCGTGAACGTCGCGGGGTCCGGCCTCCGGGTCACGGTGGGTACGGTCTCGGGGCTCGGGCGCGCGTTCCGGAGCCCGACCGGCCGGCTGATCGGCGACGGCCTGGAGCACACCGCGCTCCTCGGCCGGGGCTCGTCGGGGAGCCCCGTGGTCGACAGCGAGGGCCGGCTGCTCGCGATCAACACGCACCGGCTCGGTGACGGCTTCTACCTCGCGGTGCCCGCGACCGATGCCCTGCGCGCCCGCGTCGATGCCCTCGGTCGTGGTGAGGAACCAACGCACCTCCGCCTCGGTGTCGCGCTCGCGCCGACGCAGGCCGCCCGACGCCTGCGCGCGGCCGTCGGCCTGCCCGAGCGGGACGGCTTGCTCGTGCAGGGCGTCGAGGAGGGCAGCCCCGCGGCGCGGGCGGGGATCCGGCGCGGCGATCTCGTGGTGGCGGCGGAAGGCCGGCCGCTCACCACCGTCGACCAGCTCTTCGCGCTGCTCGACGACCTCGACCCCGACGGAGCGCTGAACGTCGAGCTGGTGCGCGGCACCGACGAGATCTCACTGCGCGTGAACTTCGCCGGCATCACCGACGAGGGCTCGGCGTGACGGCGACTGCGCTCGACCGCACCGCGCTCGACGGCGCGACGCGCCGGGCAACGCCTCGGTGTCGAGATCACTTCGGCCCCGGTCCGGCCCGGTGAGCTGATGGGCTGAACGAGAGCTGAAGCCGCGGGCCGCCGCGCCCGTCCCGGACCTACGGTCGGCCGGTGCCCCTGCAACGGGAGGGCATGCACGCCCACCGCATCACGGCCGCGTTCGTGCTCGTGCTCGCGCTCGTCGGTCTCGGTGCGAGCTCGGTGACCGCGCGGTCCGCGGGCGCGTCCGCTCGCGCGCCGTCGGGCCTGGCGAAGATCAAGCACGTCGTGATCATCATGCAGGAGAACCGCTCGTTCGACTCGTACTTCGGGACCTATCCCGGTGCCGACGGCATCCCCGAGCACGACGGCACGTTCACAGTGTGTTCGCCGGACCCGACCACCGGCACCTGCCAGGCCCCGTACCACGACGGCGCCGACATCAACGGGGGCGCCGCGCACAGTCACGCCGCTGCACTCGACGACATCGCCGGTGGTTCGATGAACGGCTTCCTCGCCGTCGCAGAGCGCAGCGCCCGGGGATGCAGTGTCGCCCAGGATCCCGCGTGTGCCGAGACCAGCACGCCCGACGTGATGGGCTACCACGACGCGCGCGAGATCCCGAACTACTGGAAGTACGCGAAGGACTTCGTGCTCGACGATCACCTCTTCGAGCCGGTCGACTCGTGGAGCCTCCCCGCGCACCTCTACATGGTGTCGGCGTGGTCAGCGCGGTGTGCGTCGTCGGCGCCCGCGAGCTGCACGAACGAGATCGTCGGGCCCTACACACCCGCACGGATGCAGCGGTACGTCGACCAGGCGATGGCGACGGGAACCGCACCCGTCTCGTTCGCCTGGACCGACATCACGTACCTGCTGTACACGCACGGGGTGAGCTGGGGCTACTACGTGGAGACCGGATCGCAGCCCGATTGCGAGGACGACGCCGCGACGTGCGCACCCGAGCCGCAGAGCTACAAGACGCCGGGGATCTGGAACCCGCTCCCGACGTTCACCGACGTGCAGCAGGATCACCAGCTCGGGAACATCCGGCCCACCAGCCAGTTCCTCGCGCAGGCCCGGCGCGGCACGCTCCCCGCGGTGTCGTGGATCACGCCGAGCCAGCGTGACTCCGAGCACCCGCCCGCGAGCGTGCACCAGGGCCAGGCGTGGGTGACCGGCCTCGTGAACGCGGTGATGCGCGGGCCCGACTGGCCGTCCACGGCGATCTTCGTGTCGTGGGACGACTGGGGCGGGTTCTACGACCACGTCGTCCCACCCGCGGTCGACGGGAACGGCTACGGGTTGCGCGTCCCCGGACTCGTCATCTCGCCGTACGCGAAGCGCGGGTACGTCGACCACCAGATCCTGAGTCACGACGCGTACCTCAAGTTCATCGAGGACGTGTTCCTCGGCCGGGCGAGACTCGACCCCGCCACCGACGGGCGTCCCGATCCGCGCCCCGACGTGCGCGAGGACGAGCCCCGGCTCGGCACGCTCACGCGCGACTTCGACTTCAACCAGAAGCCCCGTGCTCCCGTCCTGTTGAGCCTCGATCCGCCGCCGGGTCCCGCCTCGAAGGTGGGTGCCGCGCCTTGACGAGCGCGGTCGCCCGCTCCTCCCCATGCGCCGCCTCGGCGATCCGCTTGATGGCGAGCAGCCGCGCGTCCCAGCGGGCGGCCGCCGCGGCAACCGCGGCGGCGGCCTCGGCGAGCCGCTCCGGCTGCACCGTGTAGCGGACCTCGCGCCCGACGCGCCGTTCGGTGACGATGCCCGCGCGCAACAGGATCGCGAGATGCTTGGAGACGGCCTGCCGGGTGAACGGCAGGTCCTTGGCCAGCGCGGTCGGCGTGGCCTCGCCGAGGGTCACGAGCGCGTCGAGGACGCGCCGGCGGCTCGGGTCGGCCACCGCCGCCCACAACTGGTCGTCGTCGGCGTCGCGCACGCGGTTCAGCGCGCCGCCGACCGTGGCGCGTAGGACCGGAGCCGGCCGAGGAACGTCGACCAGCCCTCGAGGTGTTCGCGCACGTACCGGTCCCGCTCGTCGGCCGGCCACGCCATGCGCTCGACACCCGTCTCGACGACCCGGAGCCGCGTGCCGTCGCCCTCGGGCGTCAGCGTGAACACGACGAGCACCGAATTGCCGTCGCGAGGCTCGTCGCCCGTGTCGTGCAGCCAGCGGTAGGAGAACGTCCGCTCGGGGTCGACGGACTGCACGGTGACGTTGAAGGTCGTCGCCCGCTCGGTGTTCTCGTTCACGAAGGTGAGGGACCCCTCGTATCCGGGCTCGGCGACCAGGTCGACCTCGTGGGCGAACCAGCGCGAGATCTCCTCGGGCTCGGTCACCGTGCGCCACACCACGTCGACCGGCGCGTCGATGCTGATCTCACGTTCGATGGGCTCGTGCACTGCGGGCTCCTCCTCCAGGGTGGGTCGGCGGCCGGTGGTGGTCATTCGGGCTCCTTCCCTTATGCAACCGTTGGTTGCGGATAGCCGTGACCGTAACACGGCGAGGTCGAACATGCAACGAAGAGTTGCGCGTCCGTGTCAGTTGGAGAATCGCCGAATGATCCCGGCGGCGGGCGCGTGGGGGTCGAGCAGCCGATCCACGATCTCCCGACCGAGCGCCGCCACGTCGTCGCCGAGCACCCCGAGTTGCCGCAGCGCACTTGCCTGGTCCCAATAGATGTGCTCCGATTTGAT
>DASPTH010000408.1:0-10476 GCA_035623515.1 Acidimicrobiia bacterium | reverse complement strand
TGGACGCGCACGGCCTCGAGGGGATGCGCAACATGCTCCTCGCCATGGACCCGCCGCGTCACGTCGCGTACCGGCGTCCGCTCGTCCCCAGCTTCAAGGCGAAGGTGATCGGCGCGATGGACGGGCAGATCCGCGCCATCTGCCGCCAGATCATGGAGGAGGCGCGGGAGCAGCGCGACGTGGAGTTCGTGCACGAGGTCGCCGCGCACCTCCCCACCCAGGTGATCGGCGAGCTCGTGGGGCTGCCGCGCGAGGACTGGTCACAGATCCAGGCGTGGGCCGAGCGCAACACGAGCGGCCAGGACGCCGAGATCGTCGACGGCGCCGAGGGCGAGTACGGCGACGCCAACACCAACATGGCCATGTACGCGATCCAGCTCGCGGCGCGTCGCCGGGCCGAGCCGCCGCGCGAGGACCTCCTGTCGCTCATCCTCGCCGGCAACTTCGGGAGCGGGCCGATGTCCGACATCGAGTTCGGCAGCTTCTTCGTCCAGCTCATCACCGCAGCGAACGACACCACCAAGTCGATGCTGTCGGGTGGCTTGCTCGCGATCATCGAGCACCCCGAGCAGCAGGCGGAACTGCGCGCCGACTACCGGCGCATCCCCGACGCGATCGAGGAGATCCTCCGTTACGCCAACCCCCTCCACTACTTCCGTCGGACCGCGACCGCCGACACCGAACTACGCGGCGTCCAGATCGCGCGCGGCGACAAGGTGTTGATGTACTACACGTCGGCCAATCGCGACGAAGACGTCTTCGACGACCCGCAACGCTTCGACATCCACCGTCGCCCGAACCCGCAACTGTCGTTCGGCATCGGCGAGCACTTCTGCCTCGGCGCGCACCTGGCGCGGCTCGAAGGACGCATCTTCTTCGAGGAGCTCTTCGACACGTTCTCGGCGTTCGAGCTCGGCGGCACGCCCCGTCGCGTCCGCTCCAATCTCAACAACGGTCTGAAGGAGCTCCCCGTCCGCCTGGTCGCGGCCTGACCCCTCGCTCGTAGTTGGGGTCAGCCGGTGAAGAAGCCGCCGTCGGGGTGCAGGAGCTCCCCGGTGAAGTAGGAGGCGTCGTCGCTGGCGAGGAAGGCGACGGCGGCGGCCACCTCGTCGGGCGAGCCCATCCTGCCCATCGGGATCGACGCGAGGAACGGTGCCATCGCTTCGGGGAGCTCGCGCAGCATCTTGGTCATGTTCGTCTCGATGAAGCCCGGGCCGACCGAGTTCACGCGGATGCCGTCGCCGGCGAGCATCTTCGCCGCGTGGAGCGTGAGCATCCAGACGCCCGCCTTCGACACGCCGTACTCCGGAGTGCCGGGCTCGGGGTGCTTGGCCGCGATCGACGAGATCGTGACGATGGCGCCGCCGCGACCCTGCTCCAGCATCTGGCGGACCACGGACTGCATGGAGAGCAGCGTGCCGGTGAGGTTCACCTCGAGCACGCGCTGCCAATCGGCGAGGGCGTGGTCGGTGAACTGCTCGGCGGGGCCGCCCATCGCCGCGCGCGCAGCCGCGCGCTCGACCATGCCTTCGCCCCCGTCGTCGCTGCGGTACGTGCTGTGCGAGATCCCCGCGGCGGTGACGAGCACGTCGACGCCTCCGAGCTCCTCGACCGCGGCGTTCACCATGGCGTCGTTGTCGGCGGGACGCGACGTGTCGACCTGCACGAAGGCCGCGCGCCGGCCCATCGCCTCGACGTCGACGACGGTCTTCGCGCCGTGCTCCTCGAGGATGTCGGCGACGAGCACGTCGGTGCCCTCGCTCGCGAGCCTGAGACAGCACGCGCGGCCGATGCCGTTGCCGCCACCCGTGACGACCGCAACCTTGTCTTCGAGGCCACGCATGGCGCGCTCCTAGTCGGCCGACATCTGCGAAGTGAACTGGTTCATGTCGAAGTAGTCGCGCCACGCGGTGATCTTGCCGTCGGCGTTCACCTCGAACGCACCCATCACGGGCAGCCCGATGTCGCGATCGCCCATCACGAAGTGGTCGACGCGCTCGGTCATCACGATCGAGCCGTCGGCGACGATCCGGAGCGTGTCGAACCAGATCTTCTCCGCCATGCCGGTGAAGCCGGCGATCGTGTCACGGATGGCGGCCCGGCCGACGACAGGATCGAGCGGGATGTTGTGGTACACCGCGTCCTCGGTGAAGTACGCCGACAGCTCGTCGGCGTCGCGGCGCGCGAACGCGTCGCAGAACTGGTTCACGATCTCGATCGGCGTTGCCATCGTCACCTCACAACGGTTGCAGTGTGTTCAGGAACTCGGTGTTGTCGCGCAGGATGCGGCGCTTGTCGTCGTCGTCGAACGCCTTCAACTCGGGCAGGTAGTCGAGCGGCTGCCGCATGCCCTCGATGTGCGGCCAGTCGGACCCGAAGAGCACGCGGTCGGCCCCCATGCACTCGACCACCTCGTTGACGTCGTCCTCCCAGAACGGGTTGATCCAGATGTTGCGCTTGAACGTCTCCACCGGATCCTCGTCGAAGAGCATCGGCATCTTGTTGCGCGCCGAACGCAGCTTGCGGAACATGTCGGGCAGGAACTCGGCGCCGTTCTCGACCGACGCGACACGGACGTTCGGGAAGCGCCCGAAGAAGTCGTCGAGGATCAGCGAGGCGAGGAAGTCGTAGATCGCGCGCTCGAATTGCACGAACGCGACCGACGGGCCTCCGCGCCGCCGTCGCCGACCGCCCGACCCGTCATCGCCGCGACCGCGGCCGGTGTCACGCCCGAAGCCGCCGCCGCCCCCTCCGAACCCGGTGGCGAAGTTCCCGCGCCCGTAGCCGTTGAGCGAGTAACCGCTGTCGCCGGCGTGCGCAACGACGGTGACGCCGGCTTCGTCGGCCCGCGCCCAGAACGGGTCGAACCACTCGAAGGCGGGAGGCCGCTGCCCGAGCGCGGTGGTGGGCGCTGCGGGACGCATGACAACGACCCGCGCACCTTTGTCGAGCGCCCAGTCGAGTTGGCGCACGGCTGCGTCGACGTCGGCGAGCGACACGTAGGGCGCGGCGAAGATCCGGTTCTGGTAGGCGAATCCCCAGTCTTCGTCGAGCCACCGGTTGAACGCTTCGCACATGATGCCGACACCCTCCGGGTCCTCCACGAGCGGCTGCTCGTAGAGGACGCCGAGCGTGGGGAACAGCCAGATCTTGTCGATGCCCTGCTCGTCCATCACCCGCAACCGCGCATCACGGTCGCGGTACTCGGGGCGGATGGGCTCGCGCTCGGCGAGATACTCCATCGGGGTGCGCCCCGATGGGTTGCCGCGGAAGTACTCCGACATCGCACCGGCGCGCGCGATCGGGTCGAACGTGGGGTTCACGACGGCATGGTTCACCTTGCCCGCGACGACGTGGTACTTCCTGCCGTCGATCTCGCACCACTGCACGATCCGCCGCCCGAGGCCGGGGTCGAGGTAGCGCGTGAACGCGTCGAGGGCTTCGTAGTAGTGGTTGTCGGCGTCGAAGACGCGACTGTCGGATGCCGGTACGTGGGATGCCGGTACGTGGGATGCCGGTACGTGAGATGTCGGTACGTCGGCCATGGGCTCCGCTCCTCGCCGGCACAGGGTAGCGGGGCTACGACAGGCCCAACCCGTCCAGGAGCTCGGTGCGCATCCCGATCGTGTAGCCGCCGTCGACGACGAGCGCGTGGCCCGTCACGAACGACGCGTCGTCCGACGCGAGGAACAGCGCGGCGGACGCGATCTCGTCCGGCCGGCCGAACCGGCCGAGCTTGTGCTGGTCGCGGTACCGGTCACGGACGGCTTCGGGGAAGTTCCCGACCACGGAACGGAACATGGGCGTGTCCATGAACCCCGGACAGATGCAGTTGACGCGGATCCCGCGACGGCCGTAGTCGATGGCCATGTTCTTCGTGAGCAAAACGACCGCGCCCTTCGACGCGTTGTACGCGCTCCCACCCTCGGTGCCCTCGATGCCCTCGACCGACGCGATGTTCACGATGCTGCCCGAGCGCTGTTCGAGCATCGGAACGAGCGCGTGCTTGCACACGAGGAACGTGCCGTCGAGGTTGACGCCCGTCACCCGCCTGAACTCCTCGAGCGGCACGAGGTGCACCGGACCACCGCCGGCGACGCCTGCGCAGTTCACCACGATGTCGAGACCACCGTGCTCGTCGAGGAGCGCGGCGATCGCCGCGGCCACGGCGCGCTCGTCGGTGACGTCGCCGACGTGGAAGCTCGTGCCCGACGCGTGCTCCGACACCTCGTCCCACCGCGGGGAGGCGTCGAGATCGAAGCCGACGACGCGCGCGCCTTCCTCGGCGAAGCGCAACGCGGTCGCTTCACCCAGACCCGAGGCCGCTCCCGTGATCAGCGCCACCCTGCCGTCCAGCCGTCCCACGATCGACCCCCGGTTTTGCGGCGCGCGAAGGCGCTGAATACCGTCTGCGCTGTCTATCACCGCGGCGAGAGGTGCAGCACAGGATGAAGTTCGCGTTGTTCTACGAGATCCCGGTGGCGCGCCCGTGGACGCCGGGCAAGCAGCACCAGGCGTACAAGAACACCATCGAACAGGCGGTGCTGGGCGAGAAGATGGGGTTCCACGCGTTCTGGACCGTCGAGCACCACTTCCTCGAGGAGTACTCGCACTGCTCGAACCCGGAGGTGCTGTACGGCGCGGTCGCCGCGCTCACGAGCACGATGCGCATCGGCTACGGCGTGCGACTGCTGCCGAAGCCGTACAACCACCCGATCCGCACCGCGGAGTCGGTCGCGGTGCTCGACCTGATCTCCGACGGCCGCGTCGACTTCGGTACCGGACGGTCGTCGACGCGCGCGGAGCTCGAGGGCTTCGACGTGGATCCCGACGAGACGCGCGAGCAGTGGCGCGAGGCGCTCGGGCACATCGTGGGCGCGTGGACCAACGACGAGTACCAGGCCGACGGCAAGTACTGGCGCATGGGCGCTCCACGCCGCGTGCTGCCGAAGCCGCTGCAGGACCCGCACCCGCCGATCTTCGGGGCCACGAGCAGCATGGGAGGGCACAAGGAGATGGGAAAGCAGGGCATCGGGCTCTGCTCGTTCACCGTCGGGCTGCCGCCCGAGATGCTCGCCGGCAACATCGCCATGTACCGCGAAGGTCTGGACGAGTGCGAGCAACCCGCGGGCAAGTTCCTGAACGACACTGCGGCCACGTTCACGATGGTGCACTGCGCGCCGACGAACGAGGAAGCCAAGGCGGTCGCGAAGGAGTCGTTCGAGTGGTACCCGAGCTACGGCGGCGGGCTCATCGCGTCCGTGGCCGAGTGGATGGAGGAGCGCGGCCGCACCGACGACCTCGACACCTACCAGTACACGGCCGAGACGCTCGCGCGAAAGCGCGAGGGCGTGATGAGCCACATCAACATCGACTACCTGTTCGACTCGGGCTCTGCCGTCATGGGCGACCCCGAACACTGCGTAGAAGCGGCGAAGAAGTACGAAGCCGTGGGCTGCGACCTCCTCCTCTGCCTCGTGAACCCGCTCAAGATCCCGCACGAGCAGGTGATGCAGTCGATCGAGCTCATGGGCAAGCACGTCCTGCCCGAGTTCGCCTGACGGTTTTGGCGTCTTTGAGTGGGGCTATAGCCCCACTCAAAGACGCCAAAACAGAGAACAGACGGCGTCAGTTCCGCGGGACGTCCTTCCAGGCGACGTCGCGGTCGACGCGGACGTCGCCGGGGAGGCCGAGGACGCGCTCGCCGAGGATGTTGCGCATCACCTCGGAGGTGCCGCCCTCGATCGTGTTGGCGCGGCTGCGCAGGAACGACACGCGCGGGTCGGCGGACCGAGCCGCAGCCATGGTGCGCTCGCGATCCAGGGCGTAGTTCCCGAACAGCATCCCCTCCGGGCCCATCAGGTCGACGCAGAGCTCCCCGATCGCCTGGTTGAGCTCGGCCGTCGCGAGTTTCCCGATCGAACCCTCCGGACCGGGGTTGCCGACCGCGCGCCGTTGCTGCGCGCGCGCGTTGGTCAGCCGGATCGTCTCGGCGCGCGTGTAGAGCTGCATCAGCCGGTCGCGTAGCTCGGGATCGGTGCGACCCGACGTCTTCCACAGCTCGAGCGCGGCGTTGATCATGCCCGCGCCGCGCGGGGCGATCCCGCCGCCGATGAACACGCGCTCGTTCATGAGCGTCGTGACCACGGTGGACCACCCCGCGCCGACGGCGCCGAGCCGGTTCTCGTCGGGCACGCGCGCGTTCGTGAAGTAGACCTCGTTGAACTCGGCCTGGCCCGTCATCTGTCGCAGCGGCCGGACCTCGACGCCGTCCTGCTCCATGTCGAGGATGAAGTAGGTGAGGCCCTTGTGCTTCTCGACGTCGGGGTTGGTGCGCGCGACCAGCAAACCCCACCTGGCAAAGTGCGCCAGCGACGTCCACACCTTCTGCCCGTTCACGATCCACTCGTCTCCGTCGCGGTCGGCGCGCGTCGAGAGCCCGGCAACGTCGGACCCCGCGCCGGGCTCGCTGAAGAGTTGGCACCAGACTTCTTCGCCGGTGAAGAGCGGCCGCAGATAGCGCCGCTTCTGCTCCTCGGTGCCGTGCGTGACGATCGTCGGTGCACCCATGCCGTACCCGATCGCGTTCCGCATCGCCCCGACCGGCGCGCCGGCGGCGAGCAACCGCCGGTTCACGACTGCCTGCAGCTTGGGGGCGACGCCGAGCCCGCCGTGACCTTCGGGGAAGTGGACGAACGCGAGACCGGCGTCGAACTGCGCGCCGAGGAACTCCTCGACCGGCTCGGTCTCGGGATCGTGCTCGGTGAGCAGCTTCTCGACGAGCTCCTCGACCCTGCCTTCGTCGTCCATCAGCGGGTCTCCCCCGCCACCGTCGTCACCGCGGCACCCGGGAACCGCATCACCGGGCGGATCGAGCAGTCGCCCTCGACGTCGAAGACCCGGTTGATCCGCCCGTTCACGAGGTGCGCGCCCGCGCAGCACGCCAACTCGACCAGCTCGTCGTCGCTGAAGTGGAGGTGGAGGAGATCCCAGAAGGCGGAGTCGGCGGCCATCGCGACGTGGTCGACGGCGAAACGCTCGCTGAACTCCATCGCGAGCCGTTCCCGCTCCGTGAAGCCGGACCAGTCGGGATCACCTACGTGCTCGTACAACTCCTCCGGCACCGTGCCCTCGTCGAACCGGTCGACGACGTCGCGCGTGGCGCGGAAGCTCTGGCACACGCGGCACCCGTTGATCTGCGCGATCCGCATCCGCACCACCTCGAACTCGCGCGGTGACAGCGTCGATGCGTAGTACGCGGTGTTGCTGAACCGGGCGGCGGCGCCGCTCAGCGCGGGCGCCCGCTCGGTCCACAGGAAGATCATCGGGTCGCGATCGGCAGGAACCTCGATGTTCGGCATGGGAACCAGTGTCGCACACCGCCCCTGCGCACACTCGTGCCGCTCAGCCTCCGAAGTCGACGCAGGCCCAGACTCGGCCGTCGGCGCTGGTGGCAATGCCGACACCGATCTGCGTGAACGCGCCGTTCAGGATGTTCGCCCGGTGATCGGGCGAGTTCATCCACGCGGTCTCCATCTGGTTGATGCTGAAGCCGGCCGGCCCCACGAGGATGTTCTCGCCCATCGTGCTGAAGCCGGTGCCGCCGATGACCGCGCTGAGGCTCTGGTGCGCGAGCGAGTTGGTCGCCGCCATGTGGTTGGCCCAGTTCTGCGCGATGCCCGTGAGCGTGCCGCTCACGCACAGGCCCGGTAGGCCCGCGGCGGCGCGGTCGGCGTTGGTCAGGCCCACGACGCCGCCACCACCGGAGCATCCGGCCGGCGCCGGGGGCGGGGGCGGAGGTGGCGGCGGGGCCGGCGCCGGCTGCGGCGCCGGTTGTGGCGCGGGCGCGGCCGCGGGCTGCGGCGCGGGTGGGGAGGTGGTGGGCGCCGGCGCCGGAGCGGTGGTGGGCGGCGCGAAGTCGAGCGGCGGCAGGGTGGTGGTGGTCGTCGTCGAGGTCGTGGTGGTGCTCGACGTCGTCGTCGACGTGGTCCGGTGCCCGGATCGCGCTGCCACCGACTTGTGCGCGGCGGGCGACGAGTCGCCCCCGCTGAAGAGGACCGCCGACCCCGACGCCACTGCGATCGCGCCGACGAGGCCGGCGCCGACGAGCACGCCTCGCACGTTGAGTCGCATTCCTCACCCCGAGAGTCGCCTGGACCGTTCGGGGTGAGGATCGGCGCGGCCGATGGGCGCCTTGAACGAATCTCGGGTCGTCGGGCCGACCCGGAGCGGGCACCCGGATCAGCTGCCCCGGACCCGGGCCGGCGGCGGGGTTGCCGGTGTGTGGTGGGGGCTCAGCCGTACGCCCAGCGCTTCGCGGGGCCGGTTCCCGGCTTGCGCTCGAGCACTTGAACGTCGAAGAAGATCGGCAGCAGGTACTTCACGTAGAACGCGTGCGTGACGAGGTCGCCGCCGAAGCTGACGAGGTCGTTGAACTCGTGGATGCGGCAGCGCTCGTCCTTCTCGCGGTACCGCTGGCAGCGCCCCAGCATCTCGTCGACCTCGTCGCGTGTGTCCATCAGCAGACCGAGGTGGTCGAGGCCCGGCGAGTCCAGGTGCTTGGTCGCCTCGGCGATGAGGATGAACTGACCGTCGTCGGGCAACAGCAGCGTCGCGTCGAGGTCGAGCACCTTCGTCGGCTTGATCGTCCACCCGAACACGCCGCCGTAGAACGACTCGAGATCGGCGCGGAAGTCGTCGGTGATCGTGCCCTTCGGGAGCGTCAGCTCCATGTGGTTGAACCGCATCATCGCCATGTCAACTCTCCCGTTTCGTGCCAGCCGACAGACTGTAGCTTTCGCGGCATGGAGCTGGCCGGGAAGCACGCGGTCGTGACCGGAGGCGCGTCCGGCATCGGGCGCGCGCTCTGCGAGCGGTTCGCGGCCGAGGGCGCGTCGGTGGTGGCGGCCGACGTGCAGGGGGACGGCGCACGAGCGACCGCCGACGGCATTGCCGGGCGCGGCGGTCGCGCCGAGGCGGTCACGTGCGACGTGAGCGACGAGCAAGAGGTGCTCGATCTCGTCGCCGAGGCCGAGCGCGCGTTCGGGCCCATCGACCTGTTCTGCTCGAACGCGGGGATCGGCGCCCTGGGCGGCGTCGAGGCCACGAACGACACGTGGCGTCGCGCGTTCGACACCAACTTCCTCGCGCACGTGTACGCCGTGCGCGCGGTGCTGCCTTCGATGCTCGAACGCGGCTCCGGCTACCTCCTGCACACCGCGTCCGCCGCCGGGCTGCTCACGCAACTCGGCGACCTGCCGTATTCGGTCACGAAGCACGCGGTGGTCGCGTTGGCCGAGTGGTTGTCGATCACATACGGCGACGCCGGCATCCGGGTGAGCTGCCTGTGCCCGCAGGGCGTCAGGACGGGCATGGTCGCCGCCGCTCCTGCGCGCACTGCGGGCGCGTTCGTGCTCGCCGCCGAAGGGCTGCTCGAGCCCGAGGACGTCGCCGACGCAGTCGTCGACGCGCTCGCCGACGAACGCTTCCTCGTGCTCCCGCATCCCGAAGTGCAGGAGTACTTCCGCCGGAAGGCCGACGACTACGACCGGTGGCTCCGCGGGATGCGCCGCTTGCGTGCGCGTTTCGAGCCCGGCCGGTGAGGGCCTGGCAGGTCGTCCGGCACGGGGAGCCCACCGACGCGCTCCGGCTCGCCGACGTCGACCTCCCCGAGCCCGAGCCCGATCAGATCAGGCTCCGCGTCCGCGCCGCCGCGCTCGCGCTGCCCGACGTGATGATGTGCCGCGGCGCCTATGCGTACACACCGGCGTTGCCGTTCACGCCCGGGCAGGAGGTCGTGGGGGACGTGACCGCGGTCGGCGCCGACGTCGCCAACGGTGTCGCGGTCGGCGACCGTGTGATGACGATCACGAAATTCGACGAGGGCCACGGGGGCTTCGCCGACGAGACGCTCGCCCGCGCGACCAATGCCTACCGCGTGCCCGACGGCATGAGCGACGCCGACGGCGCGGGCTTCCTCATCGCGTACCTCACCGGGTGGCTCGGCCTCGTGACGCGCGGTCGGCTCGAGCGCGGCGAGTGGCTGGCGGTTCTGGGCGCGGCCGGCGGCACGGGTTCCGCCGCGGTCAGGATCGGTGCTGCCCTCGGCGCGCGCGTGATCGCAGTCGTCGGCGGCGACGAGAAGGCGCGCTACTGCCGCGCGCTCGGTGTGGAGTCGACGGTCGACCACCACACCGAGGACGTGGGCATGCGGTTGCGCGAGCTCACGGCCGGCCACGGCGCCGACGTGATCTACGACCCGGTCGGCGGCACGCCTGCCCTCGACGCGCTCGGCGGGATCGCCAACGAGGGCCGTCTCCTCGCGATCGGGTTCGCGAGCGGCGAGACCACGCACCCGAGCGCGCGCGACATCCTTCGGCGCAACTGCTCGATCGTCGGCGTGTTCACTGGTGCCTACGACCGCGCCGCGCTCGAGTCGGTCCACGGCCACCTCGTCGAGCTCGTGCGGAGGGGCGC
>DASPTH010000402.1:0-2026 GCA_035623515.1 Acidimicrobiia bacterium | reverse complement strand
GCGGTCGCGTTCGGCGCCGCAGAGGGCGCGATCGGCACCGTGCTGGCGCGTCTTCGCGACCACCGCACCTGGCTCGGTGCGATGCGCGCCGAGATCCCGATGGAGCTGCTCACGGTGCCGCTCGGGCTCGTCGGTGCGGTCGCCGGTGACGCGGGTGCCTCGGTGGGTTGGTGGTTGGCGACGCTCGTGCTCGTGCCGACGCTGTTCGTGCCAGAGCTCGTGCTCGTGCCGCGGAGGAGCGCAGCGGCTCGGTTCGTGCATCTCGCGGCTCCGGTCGCGACCGGCGCCGCGCTCCTCGCCGTGGTCGCGCTGGTCGCGCCGTGGCCCGACGCTCCGACTCTCGTGGGCCTGCTCGTGCTCGCGCTGCTCGCCGGGCTCGAACTCAGGGTGGACGCGCGCCGTCCGGTGCCGGCGATGGCGGCGGCCGTCGTGGCGGCCGCCTTGGTCGTGAGCGGGGGCGCCGACTTCGCCGGTGCGGTGATGGTCGCGATCGCGGCGACCGTCACCGCAGGGATCCTCGCGCGCACCGGGCAGTGGTGGGCGCCGGTGCTCGCGGCTGCCGCGGCCGCCGCCGCCGCCGGCATCGTCGACGCTCACGCGTCGCGCGCCGGAGTGGTGCTGGCCGTGGTGGTGTTCGAGGTCGTCGCGCTCGCGCCCCTCGACCGCGTCGTCTGGACCGCGCCGATCGTCGGCACCGCGGTCGCGCTCGCGACCGTGTGGGGTGTGGTCGGCGCGCCCGGAGCACTGGCGTTCGGGGCCGGGCTCGCAGTCGCGGGCCGCGCTGCGGTCGCGTGCGGCGCGCCGCCGTGGCGGAGCCGGATCCTCGGCCCACGCGCAGCACGGCGCCCGGCGCCCGGTGTGCGATGGCGCTGGTACGTCGCGGTGGCCGCTGCGACCGGATGCTCGGTCGGCGCGGCGACGACCGCGTCGGCGCGCGACCTGCTGGTCCCCACGGCCGCCGCGGCAGTGTCGGCGATCGCGGCGATGGGTGCACTGGCGGCTCGCCAGTGGCGGTTCGCGCCCCGTCGCCGCGTGCGCGACGGCGCGGTGACCCTCGCGGCCGCCGGCGCCGCCGTGCTCGCGTACCCGCCGCTCGCGCTCGACGGCGATTGGTCGGCGCTCGTCGTGCTCGCGGCCGCCCTGGTCGCAGCGACGACGGTGCTGCGACCACTGGCGCGGCGCGCCGAACGAGCGGCAGCGGCGGCGGCACCGTCCGACGTGTCGGGAGTGGCGGCTCGATAGCCTCTCGGGCAATGACCGGCGACTCGCACGGCGCCCTCACCCCGATCGCCCAGACCAACCTGCAGCTCTACAACCAGGTGCTCGCTGGCGGCTGGTCGGATGCGGACCTGGCGCGCGTCAAGCGCGCCTACACCTTCGCCACCGAGATCCTCTCGAACCGCTATCGCCCCGACGGCAAGTCGTTCGTCGCCCATCTCGTCGGCACCGCCAGTGCCCTGACGAGCGCGGGTTGTGATCCCGACCTGGTCGTCGCCGGGCTCCTCCACGCCGCGTACGCGTGGGGAGAATGGGGCGAGGGCTCGCACCAGATGACGGCCGCCAAGCGCGCGGAGCTGCGCGCCGTGATCGGCGAACGCTCCGAGCGACTCGTGGCCGCCTACACGCGGCTCGGTTGGCAAGCAGCGAACGCCGAGGCGGTGTTGGGCCGCGTCGACGAGCTCAGCCGCGACGAGCGCGACGTCGTCTTGATGAAGATCGCCAACGAGCTGGACGACAACGCCGACCTCGGACTGCGCTACCGCGGCAACTCGTCCGACGACGTGGCCCACGACGCGCCCGCGCTCTTGTCGATCGAGATCGCCGACGCGCTCCACGAGGCGTACCTCTCGGACGAGTTGCGCAAGGCGCACGCCGCCGAGGTCGCGGCCGACGTGCCCGAGCCCGTCGTGTGCGAGCACGACTTCGTGTTCGTCCCACCCCGCACCCACCGCAGGCGGCTCCTCGTCTGGTACCGCGCCGGCGACACGGCGGTGAGCAAGGTGGCGCGGCGCGCGGGGCGGCGGGT
>DASPTH010000400.1:0-4006 GCA_035623515.1 Acidimicrobiia bacterium | reverse complement strand
GAAGCGCAGCGACGGCACCCCCGCGGCCGCGAGGGCGTCGGCGACCGCCACCAGCGCGCCGCCATGCATGTTCGAGCCGGCACCGTGCGCGAGGAGCACGGCCCGGTCGGTGACGCGCGCCGCGCCGCGCCGCGGACCCTGCCACTCGTACTCGCGAACGACGGTGTCGGCCATGGCGTCGACGAGGCTAACCGGGCGGTCGGTGCCGCCATTCGACCTGATCAGGGGCGGTCTGCGAGACTGCCCGCTCCATGCCGTCGCCCCCGTCGCTCCGCATCGCCTGGCTCGTGTACCGGGGGAACCCACACTGCGGCGGCCAGGGCGTCTACACCCGCTACCTCGCTCGCGAGCTGACCGACCTGGGGCACCGGGTCACCGTGTTCTCGGGTCAGCCGTACCCGGAGCTCGACGACCCAACGCAGCTCACGCAGGTCCCGAGCCTGGACCTCTACCGCCCCGAGAACCCGTTCCGCGTGCCGTGGCCGAACGAATTCAAGACCACGATCGACCTCCGGGAGTTCGGGATCATGTGCGTCGCCGGCTTCCCCGAGCCGTACACGTTCTCGCTGCGGGCCCGCCGGCTGCTGCGCGACCGCCGCGCCGACTTCGACATCGTGCACGACAACCAGTGTCTCGGAACCGGCTTGCTCGGCATGCTCGCCGACGGCTGGCCGGTGCTCGAGACGCTGCACCACCCCATCACCGTCGACCGCGACCTCGACCTCGCGCACGCCAAGAACGCGTACCGCCGCTTCACCCTCCGGCGCTGGTACGGCTTCCTCAACATGCAGATGAAGGTCGCGCGCGCGATGCCGCGCGTCGTGACGGTGTCGGAGTCGAGCAAGCGCGACATCCACGCGCAGATGGGCGTCGACCTCGACCGTCTGCACGTCGTGCCGGTCGGAGTCGACCCCGAGATCTTCCGGCCCCTCCCCCACATCGCACGGGTGCCCGGCCGGTTGATGACCACGACGAGCTCCGATGTGCCGATGAAGGGACTGGCCCCGCTGCTCGAGGCGCTCGCGAAAGTACGGACCGAGCGCGACGACGTCGAGCTCGTGATCATCGGCAAGCCGAAGAGCCGCAGCGCCATCCCGGCGCTCATCGAGCGGTTGGGACTGCGCCAGGCCGTGCGGTTCGTCTCGGGCGTGACCACCGAGCGCATCGTGGAGCTGTACGCCGAGGCCGAGATCGCGGTGGTGCCGTCGCTCTACGAGGGCTTCTCGCTCCCGGCGGTCGAGGCGATGGCGTGCGGTGTCCCGCTCGTCGCCACCACCGGCGGCGCGTTGCCGGAGGTCGTCGGCCGCGACGGGGAGACGGGCCTGCTCGTGCCCCCCGGCGACGCCGACGCGCTCGCGGGCCGCATCCTCCTCGGCCTCGACGACCCCGCGCTGCGCGCCCGGATCGGCGCGGCCGGCCGCCAACGCGCGCTCGAACGATTCACGTGGCGTGCCACCGCCATCGGGACGATCGAGAACTACCGCGCACTGCTCGCAGCGAACGCGGACCGGGCGCAGTGCTGACCGTCGACTTCGACCGCCTCGACGTGGCCGCGGGCCAGCACGTCCTCGACCTCGGCTGCGGGGGCGGGCGGCACACGTTCGAGGCCATGCGCCGGGGCGCGACCGTCGTCGCCCTCGACTACGACTACGCGGTCGCGCGGTCGGTGTGGGGTTTCATCGGGCTCATGGCGGAGGCGGGCGAGCTCGTCCGCGAGCCGCCCGGTGGAGCCCTGAACGCGGACGCGCTCGCGTTGCCGTTCCCGGACGCGACGTTCGACCGCGTCATCGCCTCGGAGGTGCTCGAGCACATCTGGGCAGACGAGTTGGCGATCCGCGAGCTGGTGCGCATCCTCCGTCCCGGAGGTCGGCTGGCCGTGACGGTCCCCACGCGCTTCCCCGAACGCGTCTGCTGGGCGCTCGACACCAACTACTACGACACGCCGGGTGGGCACCTTCGCGTCTACCGGCGGCGCGAGCTCGAAGCCAAGCTGGCGCGCGCCGGGCTCGCGTTGGAGGGCGCCCACCACGCGCACGCGCTCCACTCGCCCTACTGGTGGCTCAAGTGCGCGGTCGGCGTCGACGCCGACGACGCGTGGGCGGTACGCAAGTACCACGACTTCCTCGTCTGGCAGATCGAGCGGCAGCCCGTCTGGCTCGACACCGTGGACCGCGCTCTGAACCCGGTCCTGGGGAAGAGCCTCGTGGTGTACACGCAGAAGGCGGTGGTCGCGTGACGCAGCTGCCCGACCTCGAAGGCATCGTCAGCGCGACCCAGCTCGACGCCACCATCGAGGCGATCGCGGCGCAACAGCTCCCCGACGGGAACATCCCGTGGGTTCCCGGTGGGCACACCGACCCGTGGAACCTGGTCGAGGCGATCATGGCGCTCGACCTCGGCGGCCGGTTCGACCAGGCGCGCGCCGCGTACGAGTGGCTGGCGCGCAAGCAACGGACCGACGGGAGCTGGCACGCGTACTACCTCGGCGACGACGTCGAGGACCCGACGCTCGACACGAACGTCACCTGCTACGTGGCGACGGGGTCGTGGCACCACTACCTGACCACCGGCGACACGCCGTACCTGCGGGCGCAGTGGCCGATGGTGGAGGCTGCGATCGACTACGCCCTCGACTTCCAGCGCGAGACGGGAGAGATCGCCTGGCGCGGCGACGACCCCGACGACGGCGCGCTGCTCACCGGGTCGTCGTCGGTCCACATGAGCCTGCGGTGTGCGATCGCCATCGCCGAACGGCTGGGCCACGAGCGGCCCGACTGGGAGCTGTCGCTCGGTACCCTGGCCATCGCCATCGCGCACCGGCCCGACGTGTTCCTCGACAAGGCGCGGTGGGCGATGGACTGGTACTACCCGATTCTCGGCGGCGTGCTCCGCGGGGCGCCTGCCAGCGCGCGCGTCGCCGCGGGCTGGACGGCGTTCGTCGTCGAGAACCGCGGCCTTCGGTGCGTGTCGGACCGCCCGTGGGTCACCGCGGCCGAGACCTGTGAGATGGTGATGGCGCTCGACGCGATCGGCGCCGACGACCACGCACGCGCGCTCTACCGGTCCGTGCAGTTCCTGCGCGCCGAGTCGGGCGGGTACTGGACGGGCGCGAACTTCGAGGCCGAGGAGTTCCGCGCCGATGGCGAGCTCTTCCCCGAGGAGCAGCCCACGTGGAACTCGGCGGCGGTCGTGCTCGCGGCGAACGCGCTCGCCGGCGACGGTCCCACCGCCGGCCTCTTCCGCGGCGAGCGGCTCCCCGAAGGCCTCACCGTCGACGAGCTCCTCGTCGCCGGCGTCGAGATCGAGCGAGCCCGCACCCGCCGCTGATCCGTTCGGGCATCACGCGCGCCGGAGGACCCGCAGACTGCCGGTGCTGGACGCCGGCGCGAAATCGCCCGACGTGGCGGCGCGCCGCCACACTTCGAAGGGCGCCTGACCGCCGTCGGCCGGGTCCTCGAAGACGTCGTGGAACACGAGGAGGCCGTCGGGGACCACGAAGCGCGCCCAGCCCTCGTAGTCTGCGAGCGCGACGTCGAACGCGTGACCACCATCGATGAACACGAGTCCGAGCGGCGTGCCCCAGTTGGCCGCGATCGTCGGCGAATCACCGATCACGGCGACCACGACGTCCTCGAGCCGCGCGTCCTCGATCGTGCGACGGAACCACGGCAGCGTGTCCATCCGCCCCGTCCGCGCGTCGACGAGCCGCTCGTCGTGGTGCTCCCACCCAGCTTGGTTCTCCTCCGAGCCGCGGTGGTGGTCGACGGTGTAGAGCACCGTGCCGCGCTCTCGGGCCGCGGCACCGAGGTAGATCGCCGACTTCCCGCAGTAGGTGCCGACCTCGAGCAACGGCCCGAGTGACGCCGCCGTGCGGCCGGCCTCGTGGAGCGCGAGACCCTCGTCCTCGGGCATGAAACCGATCGCGGCGCGGGCGGCGATCAGCAGCTCAGGATCCATCGCAGCCCGAGTCTCGCACGGGGTCGGGGGCCGCCGGTACGGGTACAGT
>DASPTH010000149.1:0-35160 GCA_035623515.1 Acidimicrobiia bacterium | reverse complement strand
GACGTCGTTGTCGGGCAGCAACCCGTCGCGCATCGCGGCGGGCGTGTGGGTCGTGTCGATGTTCCTCGCCGGGCTGTCGGGCATCCTGGCGGCGCCGGTGATCGGGCTCGACGCCGGGAAGTTCACCCTGCTCACCGCGGGCGCGTTCGCCGCGGTGATCGCGGCGCGGCTCCGGAGCCTGCCCGTCGCCGTGGTGATCGGGCTCCTGCTCGGCGTCGCCGGTTCGGTCGCGATCTACTACCTCCCCACCGACAGCGAGTTCACCGCCGGTCTACTGCCCAGCATCCCCTTCATCTTCATCGTCGTCTCGCTGGTGGTGAACGTGTTGCGCTCGGGCCGGGTGAACGAGGAGGAGGGCGTGGGCGGCGCGCTCGACCGCGCGATCACACCGCACGGTGGCAGCCGTCTCGCCGCATCGGTCGACGTCGACAACGAGTACCCCCGACTCAACTTCTTCTTCCCGATCGTGCTCTTCGCGATCTTCTGCGGGCTCACGTTCGTCTTCCATCCGTTCTGGCTCGGTCAGTTCGGCCGGGCCGCCGCGCTCGCGGTGCTGTTCCTGTCGTTCACGCTCGTCACCGGTGAGGGCGGAATGCTCTGGCTCTGCCAGGTCGCCTTCGCCGGGATCGGGGCGCTCGCGACCGCGCAGTTCGCGACGGTGCACGGCTGGCCGATCCTGCTCGCGATCCTGATGGGTGGGCTGTGCGCGGCCGTGATCGGCGTCGTGATCGGGTTGCTCACCATCCGCCTCGGCAACCTCTACATCGCGCTCGTCACGCTCACCTTCTCGCTCCTCATGGAGCGACTCGTGTTCACGTTGCACGTCTTCGCGCAGAACGGCACCGGGTACGCCCTCACCCGCCCGAGCTTCGCTCATTCCGAGGCGGCGTTCGCCCTGCTCGCGCTCGGAGTCTTCGCGGTGATCTCGATCCTCATCGTGAACCTCCGACGGTCCACCACCGGCCTCGCGCTCAACGCGGTGCGCTGGAGCGAACCGGCGTCGCGCACGATGGGTCTGAGCGTGTTGCAGATGAAGCTGCTCGTGTCGGGGCTCGCGGCGTTCGTCGCCGGTATCGGCGGCGGGCTCTACGCGCTCCAGGAGAACCAGGCCGTCCCGGCCGACTACGTGACCCTCGCGGGCCTCGTGTGGCTCGCCGTGCTGGTCACGTTCGGCGTGCGCTCCAACATCGCCGCGCTGCTCGCCGCGTTCATCTTCACGTTGTCGCCCACGTTCAACACCACGGTCCTCCCCGACTGGCTCGACAGCCTCGGCATTCACATCGACCAGACGCTCCTCTCGGTGCTGCCGATCATCGGCTTCGGCGTCGGTGCGATCCTGCTCGCCAAGAACCCCGAGGGGACCGTGCACATGCAGGCGATGCAGTTCCAGCACTGGTTGCGGAAGCACAGCGGCGAGCGCGCGGTCCCCGCGGCCACCGCGTTCGCGGGTCGTCACGATCCGCGCCTCGAAGAGCACGCCGCACTCGCGGGGAACGGCAACCCGCACGATGCCGCGGCCGAGGTCGCCGGCCCCGATCACGCCGCCGAGGTGCCGCGCGCGTGACCGCCCCCGACTCCCCCATCGTGGGGAACGGCGCCGCCGCTCCGCCTGCCCTCGAGGCTCGCGACGTCACCGTGCGGTTCGGCGGTCTCGTCGCCCTGTCGGACGTCAGCATCTCGGTGCCGCCGTCCACGATCATCGGTCTCGTCGGCCCGAACGGGGCGGGGAAGACGACGCTCTTCCACGTGGTGTCCGGGTTGCTCCGACCGAACAGGGGCGAGGTGTTCCTCGGCGGGCGCCGGGTCACGAAGTCGAGTCCGGCGAAGCGCGCACGGCTCGGCCTCGCGCGCACGTTCCAACAGCTCGAGCTGTTCATGGGCCTCACCGTGCGCGAGCACGTGGTGCTCGGCTACCGCATCCGGAACGCGCATCGCCGGTTGTGGAGCGACCTCGTGACCGCGGGCTCCCTCCACCCCGAGTCGAACGAGGAGCTGGTCCGGGTCGACCACCTCGTCGAGCTGCTCGGGCTCGCCAGCGTCGCCAACGTGGCAGCCGCCTCCCTCCCGCTCGGTACCGCACGCCGCGTCGAAGTCGCTCGCGCGCTCGCGACGGACCCCTCGGTCGTCCTCCTCGACGAGCCGTCGTCAGGCCTCGACGCCAACGAGACCGCGCATCTCGCCGCCGCGCTCCAGACCGTGGTCGCGCAGGAGAAGGTGGCGATGCTGCTCGTGGAGCACGACGTGGCGATGGTGCTCGGCCTGTCGAGCCGAGTCCTCGTGCTCGACTTCGGGATGCGCATCGCCGAGGGCACGCCCGAGGAGGTCCGTGACGATCCCGCCGTGCGTGCCGCGTACCTCGGCGACGACGAGGCGGTCGCCGGCGCCGGTACCGAGGAGGACGTCACGACATGAACGAGCGTCCCGAGCCGGGCGCGGCAGCAGAGGCGCCGATGGCCGCCGGCGGGAGTCGCGCGCTGCTCTCGGTCGAGCACCTCGACGTCCGCTACGCCACCGTCCAGGCGCTCTTCGACGTGTCGATCGATGTCGCCGAGGGATCGGTGGTGGCGGTGCTCGGCGCCAACGGCGCCGGCAAGAGCACCCTCGCCCGCTCGGTGTCCGGGCTCGTCCCGGCCTTCGCGGGCACGGTGACCTTCGGGGGCCAGGACATCACGAAGTGGAACCCGCACCTGATCCGGCGCGCCGGGCTCGTCCACATCCCCGAGGGTCGCGGGATCTTCCCGGGCCTGAGCGTGCAGGAGAACATCCGCATGGCGGTGCGCCGGGTCGGGACGTCGGACGACCGGCGGGAGGCCATGGAGCGCGCCTACGAGATGTTCCCCGCCCTGACCCAGCGCCGGAGCCAGCGCGCCGGGACGCTCTCGGGCGGCGAGCAGCAGATGCTCGCGCTCGCGCGCGCCCTCGCCATCACGCCGCGCCTGATCATCGCGGACGAGATGTCGCTCGGCCTGGCGCCGCTCGTGGTCGACTTCGTGTTCGAGACGATCCAGCACGCCGCCACCGACGGCGTGACGATCGTGCTCATCGAGCAGTTCATCCACCGGGCGCTGGCGCTGGCGAGCGAGTGCGTCATCCTGCGGCAGGGGTCCGTCGCCTGGAGCGGGCCGGCCGCCGACGCTCGCCAGGAGGTGCTCGACCGCTACCTCGGCGAGGCCGCCGAAGCGATGAGCGACGCCGGCCCGCGGTGACAGATACCGGGAGTTGCGGTACGTTGCCCGGCAGGAATTCGCGCGACGTGCAAGTCGGGCGACCGACGAGCTCGAACCATCAAGGGGGGTTTCTCAAGTGCGAAACGTGAGAAGGCGACTGACCGGCTGCGTGCTCGTCGCGGTGGCGGCCGGGGCACTGGCCATGTCGGGCCTGAGCAGCGCCGGCGCGGCGGCGAGCAGTGAGGAGGGCGTCACCAACAACAGCGTGAAGATCGGGTACATCTTCTCGCAGACCGGCGTGGCCGGCTCGACCTTCCAGAACGCCGACAAGGGCTGCAAGGCGCGCATCGACCGCCAGAACGCGGCGGGCGGCGTGAACGGTCGCAAGATCGACGTGATCTACTCCGACGACCAGTCCGCCAACAACCTCACGGTCGCCCAGGACCTCGTGCAGAACAAGCACGTCTTCGCGATCATGAACAACTCGTCGTTCGCCTTCAGCACCTACCGGTGGCTGCAGGACCACAACATCCCGCAGATCGGCGGGGGCTACGACGGCACTTACTACGGCGACCCGGGCAACCAGAACATCATCTCGGCGCTCGGGAACGTGTTCCCCCAGAACGGCGTCACCGGAGACGGGATCCCGAAGATCATGAAGGCCATGGGCGCGCACAAGGTGGCGGCGCTCGCCTACGGCGTCTCACCCTCGTCGACCGCCGCCGCCCAGTCGTTGATCAAGTACGCGGTGCCGGCGACGGGCCTGAAGAAGGGCTACCTCAACACGACCGTCGACTTCGGCAGCACCGACGTCGGGCCGTACGTGCTCGGCATCAAGAACGACGGCGCCGACGCGGTCTACCTGCCCCTCGTCGCCAACAGCAACATCGCGGTGGCGCAGCAGCTCGCGCAGAACGGTGTGAAGATGAAGTCGATCGTGATGGCCACCGGGTACGGACAGCCGCTCCTCGACCAGCCTGCATCGAAGTCGTTCACGCCGAACATCGTGATGGCCACGGGCTGGGCGCCGGTCGAGCTCAAGACCAAGGCCACGGAGCAGTTCCAGGCCGACCTCAAGAAGTACACCGGATACACCGGCGTGCCCGACTTCGGCATCTACACCGGGTACATCGACTGCGACCTCGTGGTCCTCGGCCTGCAGCACGCGGGCAACCCGCCCACCCGGCAGGGCTTCATCGACGGACTCCACACACTCGGCCACTTCAACCCGGGCGGCGGCCTCGGCTGCCAGGACGTCGACATCAGCCTGAAGGACTACGGCAAGGCGGCGCCGACGGGCTGCAGCTGGTACGTGCAGGTGAAGAACGGCAAGTTCGTCGTCTTCAAGCAGAAGAACGGGCAGTCGATCTGGACCAGCAAGCTCATCGCGGCGAGCACGGCCGCGACTACCACCACGACGGCTCCGGCGTCGTAGGGCCCAGCCGCAACTGGTGACGACGAGGGGAGCCGGCTCGATCCGGCTCCCCTCGCCTCGTCCTACAGTGCCGTCCCGTGACCGACTTCGAGACGATCCTCTACGAAGTGGACGACGGCATCGCGTGGATCACGCTGAACCGGCCCGACGTCCTCAACGCGTTCAACCAGAAGATGCGCGACGAGCTCAAGTTCGTCTGGCGCGCGCTGCGCTACGACGACAACGCCCGGGTCGTCGTGCTCACCGCCGCCGGCGACCGGGCCTTCTGCACCGGCATCGACCGCGAGGAGTCGATCAACCCGGAGATCCAGCAGCAGGCGCTCGACAGCGGCAAGCTCGTCGGGTACCCCACGCCGTGGACCTACGACGACCCCGGATTCGAGCTCGGGCCCAAGGCGAACGACATGTGGAAGCCGGTGATCGCGGCGGTGAACGGCATCGCGTGCGCCGGCGCCTTCTACATGCTCGGCGAGGTCGAGTTCATCATCGCCGCCGATCACGCGACGTTCTTCGACCCGCACGTGACGTTCGGGATGACCTCGGCGTACGAGACCGTCCACATGCTCACGAAGATGCCGTTCGGGGAGTTGGCGCGGATGGTCCTGCTCGGCAGCGCCGAACGCATGTCGGCTTCCCGGGCCCACGAGATCGGGCTCGTCTCCGAGGTGGTGCCCAAGGAGGAGCTGCACGAGCGGGTCGAGTGGGCGGCGCGGGTGATCGCCGATGCCCCCGAGCTCGGTATCCAGGGAACGGTGCGGGCACTGTGGGCGGGCGCCGAACTGTCACGCCGGCAGGCCATCGAGGTCGCCAACTTCATCATCCGCATCGGGAGCGATCCACGGGAGCTGATGAAGGGTCAGGAGCGCTTCAGCGGCGCGCGCACGGAGTGGCGTCTGCGCTGACGGGAGATGCAGCGGAGGCGTGGCCGGACGGCCGGGACGCCGCAGCGGAATCGACCCGGAATCAGGAGATGCAGCGGAGGCGTGGCCGGAATCAGGTGCCGGCACGGCGCCGGTCGAGCGCGTCCTTGAGCACGTGCGCGTACTGCGTGCGCAGGTCGCGGGCGAGGATGCCGGTGTTGCGGTCGTGGATGCGCCGCCGCGCCACGACGGCATCCACCTCCGCCTCCCGGAGGCCGATCTCGACCGCCCGCGAGTACCAGTCGATGAACTCGCCGATGGTGATGTCCTCGCGGAAGGGTCCGACCCGCCGAAAGGCCCTGGTGCGCACGGCGAACGACGTCGGCGTCCCTCCGCGCCGCGCCACCACCGGGGGTACCGTGCCGGGTGGCACGACGAGATCGGGGCTCACGAACTCCTCGACGTCGCCGAACACCATGTCGGCGCCGTCGTGTTCGAGTGCGGCGACCTGGAGTGCGAGCTTGTCGGGGAGCCAGACGTCGTCGGAGTCGAGGAACGCGAGGATCTCGCCGTGCGCACGGGCCACCGCGGCGTTGCGCGCCGCGCCCTGGCCGCGGTGCGGGGTGCGACCGAGCAGCACGATGTTCGGGTAGCGCCGCGGTAGCACCACCGTCTCCTCCGAGCCGTCGTCGATCACGATGATCTCGTACGGCTTGTGCGTCTGCGCGAGCGCGCTGTCGATCGCAGCTTCCAAGTAGCGCGTGTCGTCGAACACGGGGATGATCACCGTGACCGTCGGATGGCCGGGCACTGCACTTTCGTCGTACGCGTCGTCGAGGTCACGCCAGAGCGTGAAGTTCACCCCCGCGTTCCCCGCGGCCTTGCGGCGGTCGAGCGACTTCTTGAGCACGGGCATGAGCTGGAAGTCGATGAACGTCACGCCACGCGTCATGTTGCCACGGTGGATGCGGTAGTAGAGCGTGACGTCCCGCAGAATGCGGATGCTGACCCCGAGCTCGCGCGCGCGGATGAACCAGTCGACGTCCTCACTGAACGTGAACGACTCGTCGAAGGGACCGACCCGATCGAACACCGGGCGCCGGTACACGCCGCTCCCGAGATGCACGTGCATGATGACGTGCAGATCGGGGTCTTCGAAGGGCACCTCCGGATAGGGCACGCCCTCCTCGGCCTGGTACTGCACCCTTCCGAGCACGACGTCGAGCGCCGGGTCGCGGAGCAGCCGGCCCACCTGGAGGTCGAGCTTGCCGTCGGGCCAGCGGTCGTCGGCGTCACAGAACGCCACCAGCTCGCCCTGTGCCGCCTCGAGCCCGCGGTTGCGCGCAGCTGCCGGCCCCTTGTTGACCTGGTGGCGGACTCTGACACGGTCACCGAGCCGCTCGAGGACCTGGGGCGTGTCGTCGGTCGAGCCGTCGTCGACCACGATGATCTCGAGCGGCTCGTACCCCTGGCTCTCGATGCTGGCGATCGCCTCGGGGAGGTGTCGCGCGTCGTTGTAGACGGGCACGATCACGCTGAGGAACGGACGACGGGTGGTCATCGGAGGTCGGCGAGCAGGCCCGCCACGGCCCTCGGGATCGAGTCGAGATCGGTACCGACGTCGAGCCAGTAGCACGGCACCGCACGCACGAGACGCGACACCTTGGCGAACACGTCGGGCGAGGCGCCGGGCAGTTGGAACAGGGTGGTGGGCGCGATCGCGGTGAGCGCGTCGCGCGGCCTCGCGGGTGCCAGCACCGTTCCGGGCCGGCCGGTGACGCGCGGCAGCACGATCGCGCGCACCGGGAAACCCGTCGACACCTGTTCCGGGCGATACCGGTAGACGAACACGATCGCCTTCTGCTCCTCGAGCGCGTCGGCGTTGCTCACGAGGTCGGCGAGATGCGGGAACCGTTGCAGGTTGTCGGGCACGAGCTTCGCGGTGCTGTAGAGGCTGTATACCGCCGGCGCGTCGACGTCGACGAGCACGTAGTCGTCGCCCGCGTACAGGAGCCCGCCGTCGAGGCACGCGAGCGACGTGGTCGACTTGCCCGCACCGCCCGCGCCGGCGATGAGCACGCCGCCGTCGGCGAGGCCCACTGCGCCCGCGTGCATCGGCTGCAGCGAACGCGTCGTCGACGTCCACCAGTGGAAGGTCGTGCGCAGGGGAAAGCTGCCCTCCCACCAAGGGATGTAGCGGTAGCTGGGCGTCCAGTACACGCCGACCGAACGGAGCGTGTCGAACGTCTGCAGCACGTCGATGCCGGGCTGGAACACCGTCCGGAAGCGGTGGTCGTTGAAGCCGGCGATCTCCCCCTTCGGCCCGTACGCGTCGCGCGGCCAGGGCGCCGGGACCATGTGCGCCCCGGTGGACTCGCTGTCGAACACCGACACGGTGAGCGCCGCGTCGGCATCGGCATCGGCATGGTCGACACACACGTGCTCGAGCGCGGGCATCAGGATGCCGGCGACCGTGTCGCCCGCGAAGCGCATGGTGACGAAACGGCCGGCGACGCCCAGATGGTGCTCGACACACCCGGCCTGTTCCACGGCCCGGTCGAACGACGCCAACGCGTCGTCGACGAACCGCTGGGGCGCGCTCGCTCGGTCGGTCTCGATCACCACGCGCTGTGAAGGGTTCCTGGCGAGGCTCGGCTCACCGATCGTCGACGCGGGCCGGCCAGCCGGTCTCGTCGTAGTCGTGGATGGGATCCGCGAGGAGGAGGTCTTGCATGTCGGTGTACGCCGTGACCGTCGGTGCCTCGAACGGTTGCCGGGTGTCGGGAGGCAGGTGGGCGCGGCCGTTCGGGGCAGGCGGCGGGAGGGGCGACGCCCCCGGGCGAAGGAGTCCCTCGTCGACGAGGCGGAGCGCGAACTCGCCGACGGCCTCCCGGATCGTCTCGGGGGTGGCCTCGAAGCGCTCACCGAGCGTGGTGGCCACCTCACCCAGCGGGGCCTCGGCGGCGAGCAACTCGAACGCCACGCCCCCCACCTCGTTCAGGCTGAAGTAGAAACCGTTCTCGAGGTTGACCACGACGCTCTCACCGTCGTCGAAGGTCTCGCTGATGATCTCGGGCCCCGCCAAGTGGAACGAGGCTGCGGCTCCGGTGTCGGTCATCGTGCTCCCAGATCTCCCGAATCGTGCGAGCGTACCTGGTGGCAGGCCCGAACCGAGAGAGCCCCGGTGCCCCCGGGCCGTTTCGGCGAAACGGGCTAGTAGCCGGCGTCGACGTCGACGAGGCCGTGGAGGGGCTCGCCGGCACGGTAGCGGCGGACGTTCTCGGCAAAGAGGCGCAGCGTCGGGCCGAGCGAGTCGGGGGCGCTCCACGAGACGTGCGCGCTCAGCCGCACGTTGGGGTGCGCGTAGAACGCATGGCCCGCGGGGAGCGGCTCGGGGTCGACGGTGTCGAGTGACGCGCAGGCGACGCGGCCGTCGTCGAGCGCGGCGAGCAGCGCATCCTGGTCGACGAGCGATCCGCGTGCGATGTTCACCAGGTGCGCGGCCGGCTTGATTGCGGCGAGCGCCTGGGCGTCGATCATGTGGTACGTGGCGGGGGTGGCCGGCGCCGCGATCACGACGTGGTCGGACTGCCCGAGCAGGTCCTCGAGGCCTGCGCACAGCTCGATCTCGTCGAACTCGGGCCTGATCGCGCGCCGCCGGTAGCCCACGACCCGCATGTCGAACGCGAGCGCACGGCGCGCGACCTCCGTGCCGATCGCGCCCACGCCCACGAGCCCGACCGTCTTCCCGGAGAGCACGTCGAGCTGCGCGACGTTCCAGTGCTCCGGTGGTTCGGTGAGCCACGACTCCGGGAACCGTTTGGCGAACGCGAGCATCGACGCGAGCACGAACTCGGCGATTGCAATCGCGTTCGCGCCTCTCGAGCACGTGAAGGCGCGGTCGCCGATGGCATCGAGCGGGTAGCTGTCGACGCCGGTCGCGAATGCGTGGATCCAGCGGACCTGCGGCACCGTCGCCGGGTCGAGCGTGGCGCGTTCGCGCGACAGCATGAGCAGGATCTCGGCGTCGCGGGCGCGTTCGTCGTCGATGGCGACGACGAACTCGTGCCCGCCGAGAGCTTCCTGCACCTGCGGCACGAGGCCACCGCCGGGGAGGTTGACGACGACGGTTGCCCGCGCTCGTGGTTCGGTTGCGTTCATCGCTGAGCGTTCTACCGCGCGCCGGCGTCCTTCAGCACACCGACGCCGTGCACCGCCCCGAGGTGGTCGGAGAGGTAGTCGGGGGCCTCCTGGGTCTCGATGAACCAGCCGGTCGGGCACATCGTGAGGATCTCGACGAACGAGAACCCGAGCCCGTCGATCTGCGTCTCGAACGCCCGCAGCAGCATCTTCTTCGTGCGGGCGACGTTGCCGGCCGTGTTCACGGCGCCGCGCCCCACGTAGGCCGCGCCCTCGAGCTGCGCGACCAGGTTGCTCAACATGATCGGGTATCCGTGAGCTTCCGCGTCGCGCCCGTCGAGCGTGTTCTTCGTACGCTGCCCGAGCACCGTCGTCGCCGTCATGTGGCCGCCGGTCTCGCCGAAGACCCCGTTGTTCAGCATGACGCACGTGATGCGCTCACCGCGCGCAGCCGCGTGCAGCACCTCCTGCAGCCCCTCGTTCACCATGTCGCCGTCGCCCTGCACCGTGAACACGACCGTGTCGGGCTTGGCGCGCTTCGCGCCCGTGGCCAGGGACGGCGCGCGACCGTGGAGAGCCTGCATCACCTCGACGTCGAGGTTGTTGGAAAACGCGGTGTAGCAGCCGATGCCGAAGACCGCGATCGTGCGCCGGATGGCGTCGAGCTCGGCGATCGCCTCCACTGCCGAGCGCACCGCGATCGGCTCGCCGCACCCGGGGCACAGGCTGTGCTCGCCGACATCGATCAGCGCGGGTGTGAAGTCCTCGACGAGCCGGGCCGGTACCGACGGCGGTGCACTCGTTGGGACGACGGCGTGGCCCTCGATCTCGTCCATCGGTTCCGACGCCTCCTACTCGGTCCGTTCGACGACGGCTTCGATGCGACTGCGCAACACGGCGACGTCGAGGTCGGGCGCGATGCCGAACCCCGAGTGGTCGAGGCTGAGGCCACCGATGAAGTGCACGGGGCATCGGCCGAGCACCGCCAGCCGAACGTCGTCGATCATCTGGCCCTGGTTGTTCTCGTAGACGGCGACGGCGCGCGCTCCCTCGGTCGCGGCCGCGATCGCGGCAGACGGGAAGGGAACGAGCGACACCGGCCGTACCCATCCGACGCGGACACCGTCGTCGCGCAGGCTGCGCACCGCCGCCCGCAGGTACCGTCCCGGCGTCCCGAACGCCACGACCACCACGTCGGCGTCGTCGACCCACGCCGTGTCGACGATCGGCGCGACCCCCTCGAGCATCGCGGCTGTCGCATCCGCACACGCGCGGTAGTGCTCGGCGAGGTCGTAGCCCGCCTCGTCGGTCTGCTTGGCGGTGCCGAGCGGCGACACGAGCCGGGCGCGGCCGGTGCCGCCGGTCGAGCCGTCGAGCGCCCAGTCGGCGGGCGGCACGGAGCCGAAGTCGCGTGGCTCGACGGTGACCGATTGCGTCGTGTGCGCGAGGTAGTAGTCGCCGAAGAGCAGCACCGGATTGCGCCACGTCCACGCCAGGTGGAACGCGAGCTGGGTCAGCTCGACGGCTTCGGCCACGTCCATCGGCGCCAACACGAGGTGGCGGTAGTCGCCGTGGCCGCCGCCCCGCGTCGCCTGGAAGTAGTCGCCCTGGGCCCGCGCCATGTTCAGCACCACGAGCGGCACGCGCGCGAACGAGATCTCGGCGAGCGACTCCTGCATCAACGACAGGCCCTGGCCGGTCGAGCCGGTGGCGGAGTACGTGCCGGTCGCCGCCGCGCCCCACGCCATCCCCACCGCCTCGAGCTCGCTCTCGGCGTTCATGCACACCCCGCCGACGGCCGGCAGGCGGCTCGCCATCTCCTCGAGCACCTCGGTGAACGGCGTCATCGGGTAGCCGGCAAAGAACCGGCACCCGGCCGCGATCATCGCCTCGGCGATGGCGGCCGAGCCCTCGAGGAGCTCGCGGCGGGGAGGGGCGGCGGTCATGCGCTCGGGACCTCGGTCGGGACCGCCAGCTCGATCGGTGTGTCGTACTTGTAGACCTGGAACACGAAGTCGGGGCAGATCTGCGCGCACGCCCGGCAGCCGGTGCAGCCCGCGAGCAGCAAGGGGTACCGGTACCCGCGCGTGTTCACCAGGTGTTCGGTCATCACGAGCACGCGCGGCGGGCACGCGTCGATGCAGAGGTCGCATCCCTTGCACGCCTCGACGTCGATGACGACGGTGCCGCGCGTGAGGACCGTCTCCGCTCCGCTCATGCGACTGGCGCCGTGTCCGCGGACCACGCGGCGACCCGGACGTCGGGCGCGGCACCGAAACCGGCCCGGAGCGCGTCCTGGTTGAGGGCGACGTGGCGGGCGCGGTAGGGCGGCAGCGCCGCCGGCACGGCGTCCACGAGCGCGTCGATGCCGCTGAACCCGGTAACCGCCGAGAAGGCGCCGACCATCACCATCGACGCCGCCATGATGTTGCCGAGCCCGACGGCGAGGTCGGTCGCCGGTACGTCCACCACCAGGTAGGCGTCGCGATCGAGGCCGCGCTCGAACACCGTCGAGTTCACCATCACCACGCTGTCGGAGCGCAGGCGTGCGAGCGTCGGCTCGGAGTAGTCGTGGTGCATCACGATCGCCGACCAGGCCGACCCCACGGTGGGCGGCGCCTGCACCGCCCCGTCGGCCACCACGAGGGTGGCCTCGGTGTTCCCGCCGCGCATCATGCCGCCGTAGCTCCCGAAGAGCTGCACCTCCCGGCCCTCCGCGAGGGCGGCACGCGCCACCACGTTGGCCGCGAGCTGGATCCCCTGGCCACCGATCCCCGTGAGGAGCAGCTCGCGTTCCACCCGGCGAGCGTACCGAAGCCCTCGAACTTGCGTCACCAAGCGACGTATGGAGTCGGTTGCTGACGCAAGTTCGGTAGTGGGGGCGGTCAGCTCAGCTGCTCGACGAGGAGGCGGCGCTGGACCTGCTGCGTGGCCGGCGTACGGGGGATCGCGTCCACGACCTCGACGCGCCGCGGCACCTTGAAGCGCGCCAGCGTGGCGCCCGTGTGCGCGCGCACCTCGTCGAGCGTCGGCGCGACGGCCCCGGGAACGAGCACGATCACCGCGCACACGATCTCACCCCACTGCGCGTCGGGGATCCCGACGACAGCCACGTCGGCCACGGCCGGGTGCTCCGCGAGCACCGCTTCGACCTCGGGCGGCGCCACCGTCTCGCCACCGGTGCGGATCACGTCGCGGGCGCGCCCGATGACGGAGAGGTACCCCTCGTCGTCGACGTCGACGACGTCGCCGGTGCGGTACCAGCCGTCCTGCAGCGCCGCCGCCGTGGCCTCGGGGTCGTCGAGGTAGCCGTCGAAGAGCAGCGGGCCGCTCACCGCCAGCTCGCCGTCGGGCTCGACCCGGACCTCCGTGAGGACGCCGGGCACGCCCACGCTCCCCGGCTTGCGGTACACGTCCTCCGGTGGGAGCGACGTGACGGCTCCCGCCTCCGTCGACCCGTAGAACACCCGGACGCGCGCGTTCGGGAGCGCGCCGTCGATGGCCGCGAGCAGTTCGAGCGGCGTCGCCGAGGTGGCGGCGTCCGCGACCAGCACCGACGACAGGTCGCGCCCACTGCCGGCGGGCGTCCCCAGGTAGTCGAGCAAGCGTCGCCAGACACCCGGCAGGCAGTGCACGTGCGTCGCCCGATGTTGCTCGATCGCGTCGCAGATCGCTTCGGGATCCGCGGTGGTGAAGACGATCGCTCGGCGTGCCTGCCACTGCTGCAGCGCCATCGTCCACGCGCCCATGTGGAACAGCGGGAACGGCGCGACCTGGGCGCCCCTGGGCTCGAGCAGCGCGCCGGGGTGGGTGCGGAGCACGTTGACGCGGTGCGAGACGACCGCACCCTTCGGACGGCCGGTGCTCCCGCTCGTGAAGAACACGACGTGCGGATCCGTCTCGCGCAGCGCGGGTTCGTCGACGTCGGACTCGTCCTCTCCGGCCGCGAACCCCGCGAGCTCGACGCACACGACGCCCGCGTCGGCGGCGACCGTCGCCGCGTCGGCGGCTCGCCCGGCGTCCGCCGCGATCGCGACCGGCCGTGCCGCCGCGACCATCGCCGCGGCCTCGCCGGGCGACAGCAAGGGGCTGATGGGCACGAACACCGCTCCGAGCCTGGCCAACGCCGCGAAGAGCGGAATCACGTCCAGCGTCGTGTCGTTCCACGTCACGACTCGGTCGCGGTGATGCACCCCGCGCGCGCGGAGCGCGTGAGCGTGCTGGTTGGCGCGACGCTCGATCTCACCGAAGGTGATCGAGGCGTCGCCGCGCCAGGCGGCGACCCGATCGGGTGCGGCGCGCGCCGCGGTCCGGAAGATGTCGGCGATCAGCAGCTCGTCGCGCATCACTCCGCGGGCTCGGAGACGACGGGCGGCGTCACGGGGGGCGTGGTCTCCAGTGCGCCGGCGGCGAGCAGCTTGTCGACCTCGTCGTCGTCGAGGCCGAGCAGTGTGGTGGCGAGTGACCGGGTGTGCTCGCCGATGGTGGGCGCCTGCCGCACGTCGGGACCGGCCATGAGGTCGCCCTGGAACGCCGCACCGTCGAGCACCATCGGCCCGAGCTCCTGCTGTTCGACCCTGATCGCGAAGTGCCGGGCCAGGTAGTGCGGATGGCTCCCCATGTCGGTACCGGTGAGCATCGGCGCCGCCGGTACCCCGTGCTCCTGGCAACGCGCCGCGACCGCGTCCTTGGCGTCGCCCCGCGTCCAGTCGGCCATGCGCTCGTCGAGCTCCGCCACACGCGCGAGACGGCCGGCCGCACGGTCGAGCGCGGGGTCGGCAGCCCATGCAGGCTCGCCCATCGCGGCCCGCAGCGCGCGCCAGTCGTCGTCGTCACGACAGGTGATGGCGACCCATTGCTGCTCGCCCGCGCACGGGTACAGGCCCCAGGGGGCGCCCTGCTCGCTCCGGTTCCCGGAGGGCACGACCGAGCCGGGCGCGAGACCCTCGGCCGCGAGGAGGTCGGCGAGCGACCCGACGACGGCCTCCACCTGCGCGACCTCCACATGCGTCGCGGCGTTCGTGCCGCGCGCGCGGCCGACGAGCGCGGCGAGGGCCCCGACCGCGCCCAGGCACCCCGCGTAGTGGTCGGGGTAGATCGACGACGACCCTGCGGGATCGTCGCGGTCGGCGTAGTTCCAGAGGTACAGCAGGCCGCCCGGACCCTGGCCGGTGGGCCCGTAGCCACGCCAGTCGGCCCACGTGCCGTGCGAGCCCATGAGCTGGCTCGACACCATCACGACGTTCGGGTTCGCGGCGACGAGGTCGTCGAAGCCGAGGCCGAGGTCGTCCATCGTGCCCGTCGAGTTGTTCTCGACCACCACGTCGGACTGCTCGACGAGCCGCAGGAGCACTTCGTGGCCCTCGGGTGTCTGCGCGTTGGCGCCGAACCCGAGCTTCGAGCGGCTCGACGACACGAACGACGGCGAGAACTCGCCGCCCGTGACCGTGCGCATGAAGTCGGGGTACGCGCGCGACTCGATCTTGATCACCTCGGCGCCGTACTCGGCGAGCCGGCGCCCGACCTCCACGCCCACCGCCCCGATGCCGAAGTCCATGACCCGCACGCCGGCGAGCGGCAACGAGGGAGTGTCCGGCACCGACGCAGGCGCGGGGCGCGCATCGCCGAGACCGGCGAACACCGGGTCGGTGTGCTCCCCGACCGCCGGCGGCGGAGTGCGCGGGCCGGCACGGTCACCGTCGACCTCGAAGAACCCGGTGAACACGGGCGCCGTCACACCGTTGCCGACGTCGAGCGGCGCGAACGCGCCACGCGAGACGAGGTGCTCGTTGGTGAGCACGCGCGCGGGTGGCAGCGCGGGGGTGCAGACGATGCCGCGGCGCTGCGCCTCGGCGGCGGCCTCGTCCATCCCGAACCTGGCGAAGTGCTCCTCGAGCAACGGGTTGATGACAGTGGCCGCGATCATCAGCCGGGCGACGAAGCTCTCGAGCTCCGGGTCCTGGAGGTACTCGGGCTCGCCGAGCCACGCGCGCAGGGCCCGCCACTGGCGGGGGCTCAGCACGACGAGGCGGACGTAGCCGTCGGTGCACTCGAACACGGGGTACACCGGGCCCGAACCGTTGCGTACCTCGGCCGGCGGTTCGCCGGCGAGCACGCGCGCGCTCACGTTCGGCAGGGCCCAGTCGGCGCACAGCGCGACGGCTTCGTTGGCCGACAGCTCGACGAACTGGCCGGCGTCGGTCTGCTCACGCTGGTAGAGCGCGCACAACGCGGCGAAGGCGGCGGTCACCGATACGAGGTCGTCGACGACGTGACCGGGTGGGAAGAGAGGTGGGCCCGTGGGAACGCCGGCCTTGAACGCGATGCCGCCGGTCGCCGACAGCACCGCGTCCGTGGCCACGTAGTCGGTGAAGGGCCCGTCGAGCCCGAACGCGGTCATCGCGAGGGCGACGAGGTGCGGGTGCGCGCGAGCGAGGCTGCGCACGTCGAGGCCGCCGGCAAGCGACACGTCGGACGTGAGCAGCACGTCGGCGTGCGCGAGGAGGGCGTGGAACCGCTCGCGATCGCGCTCGGTGTCGAGGTCGAGGACCACGCCGAGCTTCCCCGCGTTGCGGACCGCCCACGCGAGCGACACCCCCGAGCGCACCGGCGCCAGGTTGCGGGCGGGTGACCCGCCCGGCGGCTCCACCTTCACCACCTCGGCACCGAGGTCGGCGAGGTACCGACCGGCGAGCTCCCCGCGCTCGACGGCGCAGTCGACCACGCGCAGGCCGGAGAGCGGCAGACGGTCGGTCATGGGCCGACAGCATGGCACCTCGACCCTTTCGGCGTCCCCGGGTCACCGAACGGGTCGTGCTTGCCCCGGCACCCTCGGCGGAGTACGTTTCCGAATGTCCACCGGAAACTGCTGTTGGGGGTCGTCATGAGCAGGACGCGTTGGGTCGAGGAGCCGGCACCGCCCCGCGAGGGCATCCACGCCGGGCCTCCGATCCCGAACCTCGAGGTCACCTACCGCACCGATCCGGACGTCGTCGCCGAGGTGCTGCCCAAGCCGCTGACGACCGCTCCCGAGCCCAACGTGCACGTCCGGATCTGCGACATCAACATCGAGCACGGCGACTTCGTGCACCGCGAGCGCGTCGGGTGGTTCGGCGTCGACGCCGTGTGGAACGGCCGGCTCGGCGAGTACCCGCTGCTGATCCCGATCGACCTCGAGCCCGCCCTCGCGATCAGCCGGGAGAGGTACGGCGAACCGAAGAAACTGGCCGACATCGACCTCACGCGCGACGGCGACCACGTCCGCGGCTCGATCACGCGCCAGGGCGTCACCTTCGTCGAGATCATCGGGGACGTGGTCGAGAAGCTGCCGACGCCCGAGCCGACGGAGAACACGCAGTTCTGGTTCAAGTTCCTGCCCGCCGCCGTCGGCAGCGGGCTCGACGCCGGACCGTTCCTCGTGACCCTCGACCAGGTGCGTACCCACCAGTCGCGAGAGCGCGTGGACGGCAAGCTCGAGCTGCGCGACCTGCCCGGGTGCCCGGTCGTCGACCTGCCCATCCTCGAGACCGTCGCCGTCTACTGGAGTGTGCGGTCCGCCGCGAACACGTACACGTTCCACGGGCCGGTGGGCGATCCCGACGACTTCGCGCGGCGCGTCGCCATCCAGTACAAGTAGCCGAGAGCGGAGGACCTGTGAGCGAGCGTGGCGAGCCGGGTATCCCGGCGAGCAGCGAGCGTGGCCCGAGCGGCCCGGCAGCGGAGCTGCCGAGAGCGGAGGACTGGTGAGCGAGAAGTACGTCGTCATCTCGTCGGACTGCCACGCGGGGTTGCCCGCCGACCAGTACCGCGACTACGTCGATCCGAAGTTCCGCGCGACCTACGACGAGTGGATCCGCGAGGCCGAGAGCATGCGCAACGTGCGCATGGGGCCGTCGGAGGACCGCGAGAAGTGGGTGGCGGAGTGGCGCGAGGAGATCGAGGACCACGGCGGCATGCGCGGCTCGTGGGACGCCAACATCCGCGACAAGGAGCTCGACGGTGACGGTGTGGCGTGCGAGGTGATCTTTCCCGACGCGGACGCCGCCGGCGTGGGCGGTGTGTCGGGCACGCCCTTCGGTGCGGGCCTCGGCTCGTCGGGTGACAGCGACCCCGTGCTCGTGATGCAGGGCGCCAAGGCACACAACCGCTGGCTGGCCGAGCTCTGCTCCGACAGCCCCGAGCGGCGGGTGGGCGTGGCGCTCGTGCCGATCCTCCACGACCACGAGGCGGCCATCGAGGAGATCACGTGGGCGGCCGACCACGGGTTGCGTGGCGTGATGATCCCGACGCGCTGGATGAGCCAGCCGTCGTACAACGACCCCGTCTACGACCCGATCTGGGCCGCGTGCGTCGACCACCACATGGTGCTGCACACGCACTCCGGTGCCGGTCCCACCGACATCAGCTTCGGCCCGGCGACCATGTCGATCTACGCGAGCGAAGCCGGCTGGTGGGCGGCGCGACCCATGCACGTGCTGATCCTCGGCGGTGTGTTCGAACGGTTCCCCACCTTGCACTACGTCGTCGCCGAGAACGGGGCCTGGTGGGTGCCCGACCTGCGCGAGCGGATGGACGCCAAGTGGATCGGTGACCACAACACGCGCAAGTTCGGACAGGAGGTGTTCCGCGGAGGACTGTCGATGAAGCCGGGCGACTACATCGACCGCAACTGCTGGCTCGGCGCGTCCACGATGCACCAGACCGAGGTCGACCGCCGGTACGGCATCGGCGTCGAGAACCTCATGTGGGGCAACGACTTCCCGCATCCCGAGGGCACCTGGCCACACACACGCGAGTGGCTGCGCATGCGCTTCCACGACGTGCCGGTCGACGAGACGCGCAAGATCCTCGGCCTGAACGCGGTCGACTGCTACGGCTTCGACGTCGACGCGCTCGCGCCGCTCGTCGAGCGGATCGGTCCGACCGTCGATGACATCCACGGCGGCGAGAAGGACGCCGTGGTGGAGACGGTCTGATGGCGACTCCGATCACCGACTTCCGCGACAAGGTGGCGGTGGTCACCGGGGGCGCGTCGGGCATCGGACGCGGCATCTGCGAGGAGCTGCTGAAGGACGGCGCGCGCGTCGTCGTCGCCGACATCGAGAAGGGCGCGATCGACACGACGGTCGCCGAGCTGTCGGAGATCGGCTCCGGTCAGGTGACCGGCGTCCCGACCGACGTCTCCAAGCCCGATTCGGTGGAAGCGCTCGCCGGGGCCGTCTACGAGCAGCACGGCGTCTGCCACCTGCTGTTCAACAACGCCGGCATCGGCGCGCCCGGCGCCAACGTGTGGGACACGACGCCCAACGACTGGACGTGGACCTTCACCGTGAACGTGTTCGGCGTCGCGCACGGCATCCAGTCCTTCGTGCCCCGCATGCTCGCGGGTGGCGAGGCGGGCCACGTCGTGAACACGTCGTCCGGCGACGGCGCAATCTCGCCGATGCCGTTCGCGTCGATCTACGCGTCGAGCAAGGCCGCGGTGGCGATCATGACGGAGTGCCTCGCGGCGCAGCTCGAGGAGCAGGACACGTTGCTGCTCGCGTCGCTGTTCCTGCCGGGGGGCCGCGGGCTGCTCGCTACGGGGCTCTACACGTCGGAACGCAATCGCCCGCCCGAGCTCACACGCGAGAAGCCGCGCCCGACCACGCCCCGCACCATCGAGGACATCCTCGAGCAGGGTCGGGCCGCCGGCCACGAGATCCCGATCCAGGATCTCAACGAGCTCGGGCGAGACGTTCTCGACCAGCTGAAGACCGGTGTGTACTGCATCCACATGAACGGCACCGAGGCCGACGCGCAGCGCCTCCACGAGCGCGCCGACCGCTTCGGTCAGGGCCTCAACCCGACCGTCCCCCACTGACCCTTCCGTTTTGGCGTCTTTGAGTGGGGCTATAGCCCCACTCAAAGACGCCAAAACGATCAGACGACCTCGAGCACCAGCGCGGAGCCCATGCCGCCGCCCGCGCACATCGAGACGCAGCCGATGGTCCGGTCGCGGCGGCGGAGCTCGTTGACCATGGTGACGACCATGCGGGCGCCGGTGCAGGCGATCGGGTGTCCGAGGCTGGCGCCACTGCCGTTCACGTTCATGATCTCCTGCGGGATCCCGAGCTTGCGGGACGTCGCCACGGGCACCGAGCAGAACGCCTCGTTCACCTCCCACAGCTCGACGTCGCCGATCGCCATGCCGATGCGATCGAGCGCCTTCGGGATCGCGAGCGTCGGGCCGAGGCCGGTACGCGCCGGCTCGATGCCGGACGACGCCCACGCGACGATCCGCGCCATCGGCGTGAGCCCGTGCGCGCGTGCGAACTCGCTCGACGTCACGACCATCGCCGCCGCCCCGTCGTTCAGGCCGGCCGCGTTCCCCGCGGTCACGGTCGCGCCCTCGATCTCGGGGTGCAGCACCGGCAACGCGGCGAGCGTCTCCATCGACGACCCGCGGCGCGGGTGCTCGTCGACCGAGAACTGACGCTCGGTGCCGTCGGGGTCGACGACCGTCACGGGGACGATCTCGGCGTCGAACGCGCCCTCGTCGATGGAACGCAGCGCGTTCTCCGTGCTGTAGAGCGCCCACGCGTCGACGTCGTGACGGGTGAGACCCATCTCGCGGGCGGTGTTCTCCCCCACCGTGATCGACATGTCCCACGCCGGCGCGTCGGGCGTCTCGGGGTGACTCGCCGCCATCCAGGGAACGGGCGGACCGCCGCGCTCGGCGGGCTTGCTCGTCTGGGGGGACGTGCTCAGGCTCTCCGTGCCCCCGGCGACGACGACGTGGTCCATGCCGGCCCGGATCGTGCCCGCGGCGATCTGGACGGCGCTCAGCCCCGCCGCGCAGTGGCGGTTGTCGGCGAGCCCGGGGACGGGCGTCAGCCCGAGCCGTACCGCGATGTTGCGCGCGATCACCCCGCCGCCCTGTAGTGACTCGCCGAGCACGACGTCGTCAATCGCCGACGCGGCGAGGCCCGATCGCTCGACCGCAGCACCCACCGCGACCTCGGCGAGCTGGAAGGCGTCGACGTCGACGAGCGAACCCTTCCGCGCACGCCCGATCGGTGTGCGCGCCCCGGCAACGATCACAGCGTCGGTCACGGTGGTACTCCTTTGCGCACGGCAGCCCGAGAGCGACCGATGTTAGGTTGCAGTGTGTTTCCGCGTCCACGGGAGACGGCCGAGGAGGGCCCCGGTTGCGCGACTGCGGACGTCGTCGTGCACGCGCACGTCGACGCGTCGCTGCCACCCGAGGGATACGCGCTCGACGTCGGGCCCGACGGCGTCGCGATCACGCACGCGGACACACGCGGACGGCGCTACGCCGACGCGACGCTGGCACAACTCCTGGCCGAACATCCCGAGCACCTCCCCGGACTCCACATCCGCGACTGGCCCGACTTCCCTGTGCGTGGCTACATGCTCGACGTCAGTCGCGATCGCGTGCCGACGCGCGAGACGCTCGAGCGACTCGTGGCGCTCTGCACGCTCGCCCGCCTCAACCACTTCGAGTTGTACACGGAGCACACGTTCGCCTATTCAGAACACGAGGTGGTGTGGCGCGACGCGTCGCCGATGACGGCCGACGACGTGCGCTGGCTGGACGACACGTGCGCGGCAGCCGGCATCACGCTCGTCGCGAACCAGAATTGCTTCGGTCACATGGCACGCTGGCTCGCGCACGAGCAGTATCGATCGCGGGCAGAGGCGCCCGACGGGTTCGAACCGATCGCCGGCCTGCACATGGCGCCGAGCGTGCTCGAGCCCACCCCGGAGAACGCGGACTTCGCCCAGAGCTTGTTCGCCGAACTGCTCCCGAACTTCCGCGCCCGACGCATCAACGTCAACTGCGACGAGACCTTCGACCTCGGTTACGGACGGAGCCGCGAGCGCGTGGCCCGCGAAGGAAAGGAGCGGGTGTACATCGACCATCTCCGGCGCATCGTCGAGCCCCTCGTCGACGACGGCTGCGCGGTCCACTACTGGGCCGACATCGTGCGCAAGGAGCCGTCGCTCGCCCGTGAGCTCCCGCCCGGCGTGACTCCGGTGTGCTGGAGCTACGAGGCACCCGGCGCGATCGACGGCGCCACAGCCGCGCTCGACGACGCGACGCGTGCCGTCCTCGAGCAGTTGGGTGTCGACGTCGCGGCGCACGCCGGGTTCGACGTCAACACCCGCCCGCTCGCCGAAGCGGATGTGCCCTTCTGGGTCGCGCCGGGCACGTCGGCGTGGGACTCCCTGATCGGGCGGATCGACAACGCGCAAGCCAATCTGCTGGACGCGGCGCGGGTGGGGCGTGCACGCGACGCCGGGGGTTACCTGGTCACCGACTGGGGCGACAACGGCCACCTGCAACCGCCGTCGGTGAGCTTCGGGCCGATCGCGTACGCCGGGGCGGTGGCGTGGTGCGCCGACGCGAACCACGACCTCGACCTCGCGCACGTGCTCGACGACTTCGTGTTCGGCGACCCGAGCCGCCGGCTCGGCGCGGCCGTCGTCGAGCTCGGCAAGCAGTGGAACCGCACCGGTCGGCACGCGTTCAACGGCAGCCCGTTGCAGAGCGCGCTGTTCACGGCCGGCCTCGCCCTGGCAACCGGGGACCCGTCGGCCGACCGCTTGCAGGACGTCGTCGCGCGGATCGAGCACTGCGTCGCCGAGATCGAGGCGTCGACGCCGCGTTGCGCCGACGGCCCGCTCGTGCAGGCCGAGCTCGGGCAGGCCGCCCGCCTCGCCCGCCACGGGGCCTGGCGCCTGCTCGCGTCCATCGGCGGCGACGCGCCCGGCCCCGACCGGCTCCGGGTGGACCTCGCGGACGGGATCGCGGGCCAGCGTGACGCCTGGCTGCGCCGGGCGCGGCCCGGTGGCCTCCCGGACAGCCTGGCCCGCCTCGAGGCGACGCTGGCGGCATACGACCGGTGACACACCCTTCCGTGGCCTGGCACCACTCGCTGCGGCCCGCGGGGAGCGGGCCGGCCGACCCGGCTCGGTTCGCCGAACGCTCCTTCCACCCCGACTACCCCCGCACGTCGGCCTACGACCCCACGTGGGTGTACCTGAACCACATGGGGCCGAACGTCCTCTGGCTCACCGAGTGGCTCACCGAAGCCCTCGACCTCCAGCCCGGCATGCGCGTGCTCGACCTGGGTTGCGGCGCGGCCAGCTCGTCGATCTTCCTCGCGCGCGAGTTCGGCGTGCAGGTGTGGGCCGCCGACCTCTGGATCTCGCCCGACGACAACTGGCGGCGCGTCGCCGAGACCGACGTGGCCGACCGCGTGTTCCCGATCTCCGTCGAGGCCCACACGCTGCCGTTCGCGGCCGGCTTCTTCGACGCCATCGTGAGCATGGACTCGTACCACTACTACGGCACGGACGTCCGGTACCTCGCCGCCCTCGCCCGTCACGCGCGAGCGCAGGCGCAGATCGGCATCGCGGTGCCGAGCAACCGCGCGGATCCGAACGAGCTGCCGGGCGACGTCGGCGCCGATCTCGGCGTCGGCGGCGGCGACTTCTTCACGTTCCGCAGCGCGCGGTGGTGGCGCCGCCACTGGGAGAGCAGCGGGACCGTCGACGTCGAGCTCGCCGACGAGCATCCCGACGGCTGGAACCTCTGGTACCGCTGGTCCGAGGTCGCGGCGGCATGGGACGCCACCGACCCGGACGAGTCGGGCGACGCCCCGCTGATCCTCACGGAGTCGGGTCGGTCGCTCGGGTTCGCGCGGATCGTCGCCCGCACCCGGTCGTGACGCGCTCCCTGAGGTCAGCGCGTCAGCGCGTCCAGCAGGCGACGAGCTCGTCGGTGGTGGTGATCGTGGCGACGAGAGAGAGCGAGTTGGCGATGATCGTGTCGGTGTAGTCCGTCGGTACACCGGCAACCGCGTCACGGGGCAGCACGACCTCGTACGCGAGGTTCACCGCGTCGAACACGGTGTTCGGGATCGCCACGTTCGAGGACACGCCCACGACCACCAGCGTCTTCGTGCCGAGGTTGCGGAGGATCGGGTCGACGTCGGTGCCGGCGAGGGGGCCCAGGCCGTGCAGGCGCGACGACATGATGTCGGACTCGTCGACGGTGATGGGCGGCGCGATCTCCGTCATCTCGCTGCCGGTGACCTGCGGGCCGCCGCGGCGCGCCATGGCCCGGAACAGCCGGGCGTTGTGGTTGGCGCCCTTCAGATCGGGGCGGTGGGTCGCCACGTGGTGGATGATCTGCACACCGGCGGCACGCCCGGCTTCGACGAGGCGCGCGACGTTGTCGATCATGCCGGTGTCGCGAGCCGCCTCGGCGAGTTGCGGGAGCGCGGCCTTGGGCCCGATCACGCCGAGCTGGCACTCCTGGGTGATGATCGCAGTCTGCTCCGGTGCGACGATCGCCGCCAGCTCGTCGAGATCCATGTTCCTCCTCCTCAGCGCCCGAGGAGCGCCCGACCCGACTGCGCGATCGTCGACGGGTCGACCACCATGTGCTGCGTCGCCGCATGGATGTCGCGGAAGCACCGACCGATGACATTGGGATTGCGGAGCCCGTCGGTGCCCGACGCGAGATAGGCGAACCGCGCCACCTCGGCCGCCATGTCCGTCGCGTACGTCGTGGCCTGCCGCACGGGCACGAGCTCCGCGAGGCCGAGCTCGTCGCCGGCCTCGAGGCGTACCTGGGCGTCGCCGAACACGTCGAACACGAGGGCGCGCGCGGCCCGCAGGGCCGCGTCGTGGTGCCCGAGCTCGTACTGGAACCGCTCCTGCTCGACCAGCGGCGACACCTGTCCGAGCCGCTGCTTCGTCTGCGCCAGCACCGCGATCTCGTCGAGCGCGCGCCGCCCGACGCCGAGCGCGAAGCCCGCGTGACCGACCGCGGCGAGCCCGAGCACACCGATCCGGTACATCGGCCCGCCGCGCTGCGGCCGGTCGCCGACGATGTCGAACGTGAACCCCGCGCCGACGAGCTGCTCGGGCACCGTGTAGTCGAAGCTGCCGGTGCCGACGAGTCCCATCACGTCCCAGTTGCCGGTGAACTCCACGCAATCGCGCGGCACGAAGAACGCGCGGATCGCGGGGCGCTCGGGCGTGACCATGCGGGGAACGCCCTCGACCAGCTCGAGCGTGCCCCCGCCGATCCATTCAGCGTGTGCCGAGCCGCTGCCGAAGCTGTAGCTACCCGAGACCAGGTACCCGCGGTCGGTCGCCACCGACGTGCCGCGGGGCGAGAACTGGCCGGCGTGCGTCGGGAGCTTGCCGCCTCCGAACATCGCCGCCACCGCGTCGTCGCCCGTGAAGGTGGAGGCGAACGCGGAGGTCGACGCGTTCGCGAGCAGCGACCACCCCGTCGACGCGTCGGCCCGGCAGATTGTCTCGTAGACCGAGAGCGCGGTCGCGAAGTCGGCCTCGAAGCCGCCGAGCTCGGCGGGGACCTGCAACGCGAAGAGGCGCGACTCACGGAAGGCGGCGACAACCGGGTCCGGCATCGTCGCGAGCTGTTCGGAATGCGTCGCCTCGCGCTCGACGAGCGGCACGAGATCACGCGCGATCTGGAGAGGATCCGGCATCGGGGAGCGAGCGTATACGGTACGAAATCGAAAATGGCCTTCGAGCAGTTCGCCCTCACAGGACGCAGCGCGATCATCACCGGCGGCGGAACGGGAATCGGCGCGGCGACCGCCCGCCTCTTCGCCGATCACGGCGCCGACACCGTCATCGCCAGCCGTACCGAAACCGAGCTGGCGCGGGTGGCGGCCGAGGTCGAAGCGGCGAGCGGTCGCCGCTGCGTCCCGGTTCCCACCGACATCACGGAAGAGGACCAGGTGGTCCGGCTCGTCGAGCAAACGATGCACGAGTTCGGGAAGATCGACATCCTGGTCAACAACGCGGGCGGCACGCGCCTGGGTCCGCTCGCCGACCTCCCCACCCGTGGCTTCGATCGCATCGTGAGCCTCAACCTGCGCGGCGCCTTCCTGTGCACGCGCGAGGCAGGCCGTCACATGATCGAGCACGCTCGGGGCGCGATCGTGAACGTGTCGTCGGGCGCGGGCGTCGGCGGCGTGAAGGGCGGCGCGCACTACGCGTCCGCGAAGGCCGGCTTGCAGATGCTCACGCGGGTCACGGCTGCGGAGTGGGGCCGCTACGGCATCCGCGCCAACTGCGTGGCGGTCGGCCTGGTGGCGTCAGAGCGTGCGGTCGACGCGTGGAAGGTCGCGCAGATCGATCCCGACGCGATGGCGGGCGGCATCCCGCTCGGGCGCGCCGGCGAGCCGATCGAGGTTGCCTACCCGATGCTCTTCCTCGTGAGCGACGCGGCGTCGTACGTGAGCGGCCAGACGTTCAGCGTCGACGGCGGCCCGTCGATGGGCGGGATCCCGGACCCCGACTGACGCACGCGCGATGAACGAAGCCACGCAGGTCGAGATCCTCCTCCCGACGCCGCTCCGCGGTGACGACGCGTCGTCGCCCACGTGGTCGCTCGACCGTCCGGTCGACGGTGTCGTCGTCGGGCTGCGCGCCGACCACTCGTGGCGGTCGTACTTCGCGGTCGTGGACGTGTGGGAAGACCTCCTGCGCCGCGACGGCGCCGTCGTGCGCGCGCTGTGGGCCGGCGACCGGGTGGGCCCGCAGGGCGAGCAGACACGCGCCGACGTCGAGGAGTGGTCGCGGCTCGTCGAGTGCGGCGTCGTCGGGCTCGGCAACTGAGGCTCGTGCACGTCGTGGAGTGTCCACGACGCCGTAGCCGTCGAGCGGTTCCAGAAGCCGGCGGTCGTGGTCGTCACGGAGGAGTTCGAGGCCTTCGCCCACCGCATGGCTGCCCACGCCGGTCACCCGAGCCTGCGCGTGCTCGTACTGCCCTACCCTCTCGAAGGACGCCCCGACGAGGAAGTACGACGGATTGCTGCGGACGCGTACCCAAGACTCCTGCGGGCCCTCGGGGTGCCTGATCGACCCCCTGGTGAGTGACCGCGTCCGGATCGACGACGACCCCGTCGCGCTCTACGAGCTGTCCATGGAAGCCGGGTGGGGCGACGGACTCCCGTTGTTGCCGCCGACGGAGCAGCGCGTACGAGGCGTGCTCGCGTCCACGCCGTTCCACACCGACGACGTCGTCGGCATCCTCCCGCCGATGCACCGCGAGGCAACCGTCGAGCTCGTGGCCGTCAACGCGGCGATGGCCGGTTGTGAGGCCTGGGGCCTGCCGTACGTGATCGCCGCGCTCGAAGCCATGTGCGAGCCGTCGTTCAACCTCGAAGGGATCACCACGACGACGTCGAGCGTGTTTCCCTTCCTGGTCGTGAACGGCCCGTCACGCGACCGGGTCGGCATCGACTACCGGAACGGCTGCATGGGCGGCGCCGCCGGGCGCGGCTCGATGACGATCGGGCGTGCCGTCTCGCTGTGCCTGCGCAACATCGGCGGCCAGCACGTGGGAACGACGTCGAAGAGCGTGTTCGGCCAACCGGGCCGCCTCGGCGTGTGCTTCGGCGAGTGGGAGGAGCAGTCGCCGTGGCCCTCGCTCGCCGAGCAGTGGGGCTATGCGAACGACGACGACGTCGTCACCGTGCACGGCGCCAAGGGCACGCACGCGATCGCCGACATCAACAACGACGATCCGCGCGACCTGCTGTACCTGATCGCGAAGTCGGCGGCGTTCCCGCTGTCGAACAAGTTCCTCACACCGACCGCCGGGAACGGCCAGGTCGTCATCGCGGTGAACCCGGAGTGGGCGCACCGGTTCGTGCAGTCGTTCCCCGACATCGACGACCTGAAGGCGTTCCTCTGGGAGCACGCGTGGCAGCCGATCGAGCTGTGGCCGGAGCCGAACCGTGACGCGCTCGCGTCGAAGGGACGCGTCGACCCCGCCGGGCGGGTGTGGCTCAACGAGCGGCCCGACCAGTTCGTGGTCGTGGTCTGCGGCGGGCTCGCCAGCCTGCACGCGGTCGTGCTGCCGAGTTGGGGCGACAGCGAGATCCAGCACCGCAAGGTCGCCTGGGCCGACGACTTCTAGACGTACCACTGGTCGGCGAGAGCAGCGCAGTGTCCTGACGTGCTCGTCGATCTCCGCTCGAGGGTCACATCGAAGTGACCGCTCGGCTATCGGCGTGCGTGCCATCGCTCCGTACGGTCGACGCATGGACCGCGTCATCGTGCGAGAGAGGGTCGTCATGAGCTCACGCCCACGCCTCACCGCCCTGCTGGCGGTGACGACCGCCCTGGTGGTCGTCTTCACTGCGTTCATCGCGACGCCCGCCGGAGCGGCCGGCAAGCCGCCGGGCCTCGCGAGCGGGGACGCGGCGTACTACGCCGACGTCGGACCGCTCGTGCCACAGTCCTTCCACCGTCTCGGCTCGCAGGAGATCGCCGCGCTCGCGGGCGCGGACGTCTCCGACCCCGGGTTCGCGGGCTACCGGTCCGATGACCCGCCCGCCGCACTCTTCGTGCACGTCACCATCGGCAAGGGACAGACCGCGCGTGCGGTGTTCCTCGACGACCTGCGGCGCGCGGACCAGCGTTTCCAGACCGAGGATCTCATCGGCTTCCTCGCCGACGACGAGATCCCGGCCGACCAGGTGTCGGTGACCGGCGGCGAATGGACGGACCTCGCGGTGGGCGATGCGGCGCGCACCGCGACGTACCGCCTCCAGGTCGCCGACGAGACCGTGCACTTCGAGGTCCTGAGCATGGTCGTCGGACGCGACGCCGACGCCGCACGGGTGGACCTCGCGCACGCGTTCGCGGGCGCCCCTTCCGTCGACACCGTGGACCTCGCTCGGAGCGTGGCCGCGCGGATCCGGGCCGGTCGGCCATCACCCGAAGAAGTCATCGCGACGACGGGGTTCGTCACCGCGGCCGATCTCCCGCCGGGTTGGCAGCAGGCCGCGAACGATTCCACCGTGAACCGGGGGGGATCGGGCTCGCAGACGGGCGGCCACCAGCCTGGGAACGACGCGGCTGACGAGGTGCTGCGCATCGCCCGGAAGATCCCGGCGTGCCGGGCATTCACGGGTCTCGCCGGCAGTGGCTCCGGCACGGTGGGTAGCGTGACCGGTCGGTCGCCCCGTGGTACGGACCGCATTGCGTTCGACGGTCCGAAGTTCACGCTCGGCTCCGCCGCGGCGACGAGTCAGGTGACGGTGTTCCCGACGGCGACGGTTGCCGACGAGGTCTTCCGCCTGGGCCGTGAGCCGACGACGAAGACGTGTCTCACCAGGCTCTATCGGACGGTCGTGACCGAAGCGTTGCAGAAGGCCGGCAAGAAGCTGTCGCCCGCGCAGCGGCGCGAGCTACGGCACGTGGTCGTCGAGGTGACGACGCCGAAGCCGCCGTCGGTCGGAGACGACGTTGTGCTCTTCCGGATCACGGTCGACCTCGGGCCGGTGAGCAACGTGAAGCTCGTCGTCGAGCAGGAGTTCGTGCGGGTCGGGCGCGCGGTCGGCACATACACGTTCTCGACCGTCGGGGACGGCTCCATCCGCGAGAACGTCGTCCGGAGTGCGACGAACCGGCTCGCCGCCGCGCCGGGAGTGCGGTGACCATCGGAGCGCCCAGCACCGGGGGCGCGGGCGGCAGGTAGATTGCCGCCCGTGCCCGACGCCGCCGACCTCGTGCTCGTCGACGACCGCGGCCCGGTTCGCATCCTCACGCTGAACCGACCCGACAAGGCGAACGCCTTCAACGAGCGGCTCTACCAGGCCGCCGCCGACGCGCTCCAACGTGCTGCTGCCGACGACGCGGTCAGCGTGGTCGTGATCACCGGCGCAGGCAGGGTGTTCAGCGCCGGCGTCGACATCCACGAGATGACGGACGTGATCCCGAACGGCGAGGGTGATGGGCCGGCTGAGCGTGGCGGCCCAGGTCGCGCGTTCGACGCGTTCGTCGACACGCTCGCGGAGTTCCCCAAGCCCGTCGTCGCGGCCGTGAACGGCGCGGCCGTCGGCATCGGCTTCACCATGTTGCTGCACTGCGACCTCGTGCTGGTCTCGGAGTTCGCGCGCTTGCGCGCGCCGTTCACCACGATGGGCGTGGCTCCCGAAGCGGCGAGCAGCTTCCTCCTGCCGCGCCGCGCCGGGCGTCAGCGCGCCGCCCTCTCCCTGTTCACGTCCGACTGGATCGCGCCCGAGGAGGCCGTCGAGCACGGGCTCGCGATCAAGGTGTGCCCCGCCGACCGGCTCGTCGAGGACGCGGCGGAGCTCGCGGGCCACATCGCCGAGCACCCCCTGCCCTCCCTGGTGGCGACGAAACGGCTGGTGCTGGACGCCGAGCGCGAGGGCATCCGGCGCGCTCGCGAGCTCGAGGGCCAGGCGTTCGGCGAGCTCCTGCGCCTCCCCGATGCCCGCGCGCGCGTGACGTCGCAGCTCCACAAGGAGCCGTGACCGGCGCGATGGCCACGCCGGTGCCCGCGCACCCCACCACCTTCTGGGGGCTGGTCGAGCAGCGCGCCGCGCGCACGCCGGACGCGGTGATGCTCGAGGACGACCGCGGTCGCTCGATGACCTTCGGGGAGTTCCGGAGCCGCGCCGAGGTGGTCGCGGCGGGCCTGCAGGACCGCGGCATCACGGCGGGCTCGGTCGTGAGCTGGCAGCTCCCGACGACGATGGAAGCCGTCCTCCTGCTCGCCGCGCTCCCGCGCATCGACGCGGTGCAGAACCCGATCATCCCGATCCTGCGCGAACGCGAGGTTGCGTACATCACCGGTGAGGCGCAGTCGCAGTTGGTCATCGCGCCGACCGAGTTCCGGGGTTTCGGCCACAAGGCGATGCTCGACGCGATCGCCGAGACTCGCGGCTTCGACGTGCTCGCCTGCGACCACGCCCTTCCCGCGGGTGATCCCGCCACACTCCCGCCGCCCCCTGCGTACCCCGATGCCGCGTCGCTCCCGCCCCGGTGGCTGTACCACACGTCGGGTTCGACCGCCGACCCGAAGGGCGTGTGGCACACCGACGCGTCGGTCATCGCGGCGTCGTACGGCATGCTCGAGGGCTACCGCTTCACCGCCGACGACGTGTACCCGCTCGCCTTCCCCATCGCGCACATCGGCGGTGCTGCGGTGCTGAGCGCCGCGCTCTCGAGCGGGTTACGCGTGGTCCTCATCGAGATCTTCGATCCCGAGCGGAGCCCACTCGTGATGGCGGAGCACGGCGCCACGTTCCTCGGGAGCGCGCTCCCCTTCTTCCAGGCCTACCTGGCGGCGCAGCGCAAGCACGGTCCCGAACCGCTGTTCCCGAGGTTGCGGGCGTGCGTGGGCGGTGGTGCACCCAACTCGCCCGAGGTCCACCGCGAGGTGCAGGCGGTGCTCGGTGGCCGCGGGGTGTGCTCGAGCTGGGGCCTCACCGAGTTCCCCATCGCCACCGCGCCGTCGATCGACGACACCGACGAGCAGCTCAGCACGACCGAGGGCCGGCCGTCGCCGGGTGTCGAGGTGCGCGTCGTGCGCGACGGCCGCAAGTGCGCGATCGGCGAGGAGGGCGAGCTGTGCCTGGCCGGTCCGCAGCTCTTCCGCGGCTACGCGAACCCCGAGCTCATGGAGGACGCGTTCGACGACCACGGCCACTTCCGTACCGGCGACCTCGGCGTGGTGCTCCCCAGCGGCCACGTGAAGGTCACCGGCCGGCTCAAGGACGTCATCATCCGCAACGCGGAGAACATCTCCGCCACCGAGGTCGAGGACGTGTTGCACGGTCACCCGAAGATCCTCGACGTCGCCGTCATCGGGCTGCCCGACGCGCGCACCGGCGAGCGCGCCTGCGCGGTCGTGGAGCTCGCCGAGGGTGTCGACGCCCTGACGCTCGCCGACGTCGCCGACTACTGCCGTTCGATCGGCGTCGCCAATCAGAAGATCCCGGAGCAGCTCGAGATCGTCGACGAGGTGCCCCGCAACCCGATGGGGAAGATCCGCAAGCAGGAGCTGCGCGACCGCTACCTGCGCTGACCACGGGGACCATACTTCCGGCCATGACTCGGGACATCGACGCACTGGTCGCGCAGCTCACGCTCGACGAGAAGGCTGCCCTGATGGCGGGCGAGGACCTGTGGTCGACGGTTGCGGTGGAGCGACTGGGGATCCCGAAGGTGCAGGTGACCGACGGGCCGAACGGCGCGCGCGGCACGACGATCCCGGGCGCCGGTGACGCCCTCCCGTCGTTCTGCGCGCCGTGCGGGTCGGCGCTCGGCGCGACCTGGAACGTCGACCTCGTCGAGGAGCTCGGGGCGGTCATCGGCGCCGACGCGCGCGCGAAGGCGTGCCGGGTGCTGCTCGCGCCCACCGTCAACATCCACCGCTCGCCCCTCGCGGGCCGCAACTTCGAGTGCTACTCGGAGGATCCGCTCCTCTCGGGGAAGATCGCGGCGGCGTTCGTTCGCGGCGTGCAGTCCCAGGGGGTCGCCACGACGGTGAAGCACTTCGCCGGGAACGACGCCGAGTTCGAACGCATGACGATCAACTCGGTGATCGACGAGCGGACGCTGCGCGAGATCACCCTCCTGCCCTTCGAGCTGGCGGTACGCGAGGGTGGCTCGCTCGGGATCATGACCGCGTACAACCGGGTGAACGGCACGTACTGCTCCGAGCATGCCGAGCTGATCGCGGGCATCCTGCGCGGCGAGTGGGGATTCGACGGCTTCGTGCTGAGCGACTGGTACGCACGCGGCTCCACCGCCGGCTCGCCGCGCGCCGGGCTCGACCTGGAGATGCCGGGGCCGGGCCGGATCTACGGCCCCGCGCTGGCCGCCGCGGTGCGTGACGGCACGGTCGACGAGTCGGCCGTGGACGCGTGCGTCACGAGGCTGCTCGGCGCGTTCGAGCGAATCGGGGCGCTCGACGACACCGCGACCGCGCCGGCCGCCGTCGATCTCCCCGAGCACCGAGCGCTCGCACGACGCGCCGCCGCGGAGTCGATGGTGCTGCTACAGAACAACGGTGGCCTCCTGCCGTTCGACGCCGGCGCCCTCTCGACCCTCGCCGTGATCGGACCCAACGCCGAGAGCGCGCGCATCATGGGCGGCGGGTCGGCGTCGCTCACGCCGCCCTACCGCGTGCCGCCGCTCGACGCGTTGCAGGCGCGGGCGGGCAACCAGGTCGAGATCGTGTACGAACCGGGTTGCGACATCGAGCGGACGGTGCCGCCGGTCGCGGCCGAGTTCGCCGTCGAGGTGTTCGCGGGGCGCGACTTCGCGGGCGACGCCGTGCACCGCAGCACCCGGTCCGACGGCCGGCTGCTCACGTTCGGGCGTGCCGGCTTCCCCGACGGCGACTTCTCGCTGCGCGCGTCGGCGACGCTCGTGCCGTCGCGCAGCGGGCCGCACACGATGTCGCTCGTCCAGATCGAGCCGACGCGGGTCCTGCTCGACGGCGCCGTCGTGCTCGACGGGGTGACCCACCGGCCGCCGCGCGGCGGCGAGCTGTTCGGGCTCGGCAGCGTGCCGATCGAGGCGACGGTCGAGCTCGAGGCCGGGCGCGCCTACACCCTCGTGGCCGAGTACGCCGCGGGCGAGTCGGCGGTGCTGCACGGCTTGCAGCTCGGGTGCCGGACGCTGCCCCCTCCCGATCTGCTCGACCGGGCGGTCGACGCGGCCCGCAACGCCGACGCCGCCATCGTCGTCGTCGGGACGAACGACGACTGGGAGTCGGAGGGCCACGACCGCGAGTTCATGGAGCTCCCTGGTGACCAACCCGAGCTGATCCGCCGCGTCGCCGCCGCCAACCCGCGCACCGTGGTCGTGGTGAACGCGGCGTCGCCCGTCACCACCGACTGGGCCGCCGCGGTCCCGACGGTGCTCGTGGTGTGGTTCGGCGGCCAGGAGATGGCCCACGCCCTCGCCGACGTGCTCTTCGGCGACGCCGACCCGGGCGGGCGGCTCCCCACGACGTTCCCGGTGCGGCTCGAGCACAACCCGTCGTACGGCAACTTCCCCGGCGAGAACGGGCAGGTGCGCTACGGCGAGGGCGTGCTCGTCGGGTACCGCTGGTACGACGCGCGCCAGTTGCCGACGTCCTTCCCGTTCGGTCACGGCCTCTCGTACTCGACCTTCGCGATGGGCACGCCGAGGCTCTCGGCGACGACGATCACCGCCGGTGACGCGCTCACCGTCACCGTCGAGGTCACCAACACCGGGACACGCCACGGCACGGAGGTCGTGCAGTGTTACGTGGCACCGATCGGGGCACGGGCGACCCGCCCGCCGAAGGAGCTCCAAGGGTTCGCGAAGGTCGCGCTGGACCCCGGCGAGACCCGGTCGGTGACGCTCGAGCTCCCCGACCGGGCGTTCGCGTACTGGCAACCCGCCAGCGACGTGCCGCCGGCCGGGCCCGCCGCACCGTTCGTGCCGGCGGGACCACCGGCGCCACCTGCACCGGGCTGGCGCGTCGACCCCGGCATCTACGAGGTCCGCGTCGGCCGGTCGTCGGCCGACCTCACCCAGCCGGTGGAGGTCACCGTCGCGGCGCCGTAGTCACGCGAAGACCGCGTGCCACCGCTCGGCGTCGCGCACGAGGGCGAGCTGCCAGTCGATTCGCGCGACCCGCTCGGTCAGACGGCGTCGAGGATGTCGACCACGAACACGAGCGTGTCCGTGCCCTTGATACCGCCCTGAGGGTTGCCCTGCGCGCCGTAACCCTGGTCGGGAGGGATCACGAGCAAGACCTGCGACCCGACCGTCTGGCCGACGAGGCCGGTGTCCCACCCGGGGATCACCTGCCCCTGCCCGATCACGAAGTCGGCGGGCTGGCCGCGGTCCCACGACGAGTCGAACTGCTTGCCCGTGCCCCACACGACGCCGGTGTACTGCACCGTGATGGTCTGGCCCGCCTGCACCGGCGCGCCCGTGCCCTTGATCAAGGGCTGCACGACGAGCTGCGCGGGCGGGTCGGTCTTCGGCACCTTGATCGAGGGCTTGCCCTTCGCGCCGAGGGTCACCGTGGGCAACCCGGGTGGCGGCGTCACCGCCGCACCCGCCGCGCGCGCGAGCGGCTTGTGGAGCGACTTCACGTCGAGCAGGAAGAGGAGGGTGTCGTTCTTCTTCACGCCGGCCTGCTGGAGGCTGGTGCTGTTGGTGAGCCCCTCCTTGGGCGCGATGGCGACGAGCACCCGGCTGCCGACCTTGGCGCCGAGGAGGCTGTTCACGAGCACCGCCGACGACTGCTTGGGGTCGAGCGTCAGCGCCGCCGGTGACTTGCCGAACGACGTCTCGAGCTCGGCGCCGGTGCGGCCGTCGATGAGCACGTAGTCGAGGGCGACCTTCTCGCCCTTGCCGAGCTTCGCGCCGCTGCCCGGCACGAGGATGCGGTGAGCGCTCGAGGTCGTCGAGAACGGCTTCGCGAACGTCACGGTGGGCTTCTCGCCGTCGGTGCCGGTGACCGTGACCTTGCCGAGCGGGCCGGTGGCGGCCGACGCCGGCAGGACGCTCGCCCCGAGCGCGGCGGCCACGAGAGCGATGACGAGGAGGAGACGACGCACGAGAGCCCTTTCGCACAGGCGGGGGAGCGCTCAGCGTACCGGTCGCTCGGCCCGACGCCGGCGCGGCGCACTCCGGCTCCTCTCAGCTCGGTTGGCTCCGCGGTTCTTGCTCGAGCGCGGTCTTCACGACCTTCCCG
>DASPTH010000365.1:0-26749 GCA_035623515.1 Acidimicrobiia bacterium | reverse complement strand
CATCCAGCTCGCCCCGCCGCTCGTGCTGCTGTCGGCGGGCACGCTGGCCCGCGCGACGCGACGCGCGGTGAGGACGACGATCGCCGCCGCCGCGGTGATCGCCGTCGGGTGCTCGATCGCCGCGTACTTCCTGCTGCCCTTCGGCGCCGAACCGAACTACGAGTCGGTGAGCCGTTACCTCGCGACCAACGCCCGACCGACCGACACGATCCTCGTGTGGGGCAGCGAGCCGGAGATCTACTGGGCATCGGACCTGCTGCCGGCCACGCGGTTCCTGACGACGCCCACGTTCCTCACGGGCACGCATCCGGGCGCGACCAAGGAGCAGGTGCAGCTCGACGCGAGCACGCAAAAGAACTGGCGCTACTTCTACGACGACTTCCGCACCCAGCCGCCGCGGTACCTGCTCGACACGTCACCGAGCAAGCTCCGCGGCGCGTACCCGATCTCCGACTTCCCCGAGTTCGCCAAGCTCGTCCACCGCGAGTACCGGTACCTCCGCACGATCAACGACGTCGCCATCTACGAGCGTCGGTGACGCTGCGTTCTTGTTTTGGCGTCTTTGAGTGGGGTCATAGCACCAGTCAAAGACGCCAAAACGCTCAGACCGCGCGTCGCAGCGCTGTGTGCAACGCGGGCGCGAGCAGGCATCCGTGGTTGCGGAAGTCCTCGACCGTGACGGGCACGATCTCCCACTCGATGGCCTGGAAACGCTTGATCCGGTCGTTGTCGCGCAGAATCGCGACCTTGCCCGTGTGGTGCTCGATGCTCTGGAACTCGACCCCGACCCGCTGGACGGGGTAGGCAGCGTCGAGGCGGCCGTAGAACTCGCCACGGTGCCGGACCTCGTACTGCGGTACGGGTTCTGGGAACCCGAGCCGGCGGAGCAGCCACAGCAGCCGCGTCTCCATCGGGCTCTCGGGGATCGCGCGTTCCGGCACGCGCTCGGCGAGGACGGCCCGCAAGACCCCGGCGCCGTTGCGGCCGCGCCGACCGATTCGGTGCAACAGTTCTCGCGTCGACTCGTAGGTGAGGAGGTTGCGCCGCAGCGCGGTGTCGAGCGCCATCTCGACGACGAGTGGCGAGCACACCGCGCCGAGCATGAGCAGCGTGAGCTCCGGCGACGTCACCGGAATATTGTCGACCACGCGGCAGTCGGCAGGGTCGAGTGCCTTGCTCTCGTGCACGACGAGACCCACTTCCTTCGCGCGTCGCCAACGCGGGCAGGTGATCTCGACCTGATCGACGCGGCCGCCCGCAAGGTCCCAGAGCGCAGCGGCCGAGCCATGAGAAGCGACCGCCTCGGGCCCACCGGCCCAGCACGCGGCCAGGAGGAGCGTCTTCCATGATCTTGGGACGCCGACGACGAGGTACACCTCCTCGTACAGCCGCTCCCACTCCCCTCGGGCGATTCGGTGACGCACCTGCTCGTAGTTCATGCCCGCGTCCCGTGCCTTGACGAGGGAGACGAGGCCATGGTGCTGCTCGCTGAGAACGCTCCTATCGGTCATACCGCTCATTGGACCCGAGGGGTGTGACGTCTACGTTTTGGCGTCTTTGAGTGGGGCTATAGCCCCACTCAAAGACGCCAAAACGGAAGGGTCTTACACCAGAGGCCAGGGGGTGGAGCGGTAGCCGTGGTCGGGGTACGGGAAGCCCTCCTGGAGCAGCGCGTTGGCGCGGTAGGTGACGGCTTCGATCTCGACGGCGGTGAGGTGGTCGGCGAGGCGGCCACCGAGCGGACCACTGTCGAGCTCGGCGAGCGCACGGCACACGTCGTCGGCGTCGACGTCGGGCACGCGCTCACCCGCGAAGTCCCAGATGACGGTACGCAGCTTCCACGCGGGATGGAACGTGAGCCCGTGGTCGATGCCGACGATCACGTCGTTCAGCTCGTCGCGCAGGCAGTGACCACCCTTGCGGTCGGTGTTGTTGGCGAGGACGTCGAACACGGCGAACTGCCGGAAGCGGCCCTCGCGCCCCTCGAGCAGCGTGAAGTAGTGCTCCTCGGGATCGTGCTCGACGAACTGTTGCACCGCGCCCTCGCCGAGCGGGCCGTCGCGCAGGACCGTGACGGGCACGACGCTCCACCCGAGCCCGCGCGACAGCTCGTACGCGGCGACCTCGCGGTTGCAGAGCGTGCCCTGGGGAAAGTCCCACAACGGCCGCTCACCGCGGCGCGGCTTGTAGACCGCGGCGAGCTCGAGGCCGTCGACGCGCGCCTCCACCAGGAACGTCGCGTTCGACGAGTAGCGCATCCGCCCGACGACCTCGAGCTCGGCTGCGGTGAGTGCGGCCGCCAGCTCGTCGGGCGTCAGTTCCAGCGCGGACACCGGTGTCCGGCGGGATCCATCGGCATCTCGCAGAGCGGGCACTGCGGCCGTCCGCCGGCGACGGCCTCGGCACCGCGCGCGGCCATGGCGCGAACCTGAGCCCGCGACGCGTAGATGCGGGCGACGTAGCCAGGTTCTTCGTCGTCGTCGGCCGGCGCCGCCGCGTCGTCCTCGTCTGCCTCGTCTGCCGCGTCGTCTTCGTCGGCGGCGCGCTCGCGCAGTTCGAGCAGTACGAGCTCGCGCTCGGGGTCGAAGCCGAGCCCGATGAGCCGGGCACGGAACAGGGGCACCGTGGGCTCACGCAGCTGCGCCGCCGCGTCGGGCACCGCGATCGGCGCCTCGGGGTAGTCGCCCGCGATCCGGTCGAGGAACGCGACGGCCTCCGTCGCGAGCAGCGCGACCTGCTCCTTCTCGACGAGCACCGTGAGCTGCGCGTGCTCCGTGCGCGCCTGGATGTAGAAGGCACGCTGACCGGGCTCCCCGATGGCACCGGTCCCGAGCGCGTCGACGTCCTCGAGCTCGATGAATTCGCCCATCACGTGCCACCTCCTCGGTCGTCACCCTCGCCCGCGGCACCCCCGGAAGCACCCTCGGTGCCCTCAGCGGCGGCCTCGGTCGCGGCGTCGTCCTCGGGGCGCGGGACCAGCTCCTCGAGCGTGCCGGTGTCGTTGCACTTCACCATCGCCGCACCCCAGGCCGACAGCTGGAACACCGTGACCGATGCCGGCGACACGACGATGCGTTGGAAGTGGTCGAGGTGCGCACCGGTGTAGTGGGCGATCGCGGATTTGATCGGATCGGCGTGCGAGACGACGAGGACGATCTCGCCGGGGTGCTCGCCGACCACGGTCTCGAGGGCAGCGACCATTCGCACCTGCATCTCCGCGAGCGACTCGCCGTCGGGAAACCGGGCTCGCGACGGCGCGCGTTGGACCGTACGCCACAGGTCCTGCTTCGCGAGGTCACCGAGCTTGCCGCCCGTCCACTCGCCGTAGTCCGCCTCGATCACCCCGGGAAGCGGCCGCACCTCGAGCCCGTGCCGGGCCGCCACCGGCGCGGCGGTCTGCATCGTGCGCTCGATCGGGCTCGCGTACACCGCGGCGACGGGCAGGGTGGCGAGCCGCTCGGCGAGGGCATCCGCCTGCTCGCGGCCCTTGTCGGAGAGGTCGATGCCGGGCTTGCGCCCCGACAGCATCGAGCCGGTCTCAGCGGTGACGGCGTGGCGCGCCAGCAGCAGCACCGTGGGCCGTGGCGGCTTCGGCTTCTCCGCCTCCTCGGCGGACGACGGCTCCGCTCCGGCACTCGCCTCCTCGTCGACGGCGGCGACGGTGTCGGTCACGACGACGATCGTACCGGCGCCCGTCACGCGCCCAACGAGTCGCGTACATTTCGCCCCTCATGTCGGACCTCCCCGTCAGCATCTCGACCGCGGGCATCCCCGAGACCGTCCTCGATCCCGAACCCGCGGCCGCGGTCGCAGCACTGAACGACGCGCTCGCGGCGCCCGACGCGGATCGCCGCGACGCGATCGCCACGGTCGTGGCGCGCTGGCCCCGATGTCTCGACGGGTGGGCGCGTCTCGGGCAGTTCGCACGCGATCCCATTGAGGCGTACGCGTACTTCCGCGTCGGGTACCACCGCGGCCTCGACCGTCTCCGACAATCGGGATGGCGCGGGTCCGGCTACGTACGGTGGGAGCACGAGTCGAACCGCGGGTTCCTGCGCGCGCTCGACGGGTTGCGCCGCAGTGCGGCGGCGATCGGCGAGCACGACGAGGAACAGCGCTGCGACGAGTTCCTGCACCAGCTCGAACCGAACTGGGACCGCTTGGATCCCGATCCGCGCTAGATCGGGAGTATTTTCCCACGATGGCACGGGCGCTCGTCACGGGGATCACGGGGCAGGACGGGCGCTTCCTCGCCCAGTTCCTCGCCGGCAAGGGGTACCAGGTGTTCGGCCTCGTGCGCGGGCAGAACAACCCCAAGGCGCAACTCGTCCTCGACGAGACGCCGTCGCTCGAGCTCGTCGACGGCGACCTGCGCGACCTCTCGTCGCTGATCGCCGCCGTCGAGCAGGTGCAACCGGACGAGGTGTACAACCTGGGCGCGATGAGCTTCGTGAAGCTCTCGTGGTCGCAGCCGGAGCTGTTCGCCGAGATCACCGGTCTCGGAGTGCTGCGGATGCTCGAAGCGGTGCGGATCGTCGGTGGGTCGGAGAACAACCCGATCCGCTTCTACCAGGCGTCGTCGTCGGAGATGTTCGGCAAGGTCCGCGAGACGCCGCAGAACGAGCTCACGCCGTTCCACCCGCGCTCGCCCTACGGCGTGGCGAAGACCTTCGGGCACCACATGACGGTGAACTACCGCGAGTCGTACGGATTGCACGCCACCTCGGGCATCCTCTTCAACCACGGTTCCGAGCGTCGCGGCGTCGAGTTCGTGGAGCGCAAGATCACCACGTCACTGGCGCGCATCAAGCTCGGCCTCCAGGACTCGATCTCGCTCGGCAACCTCGATTCGGCGCGCGATTGGGGCTACGCGGGCGACTACGTCGAGGCGATGTGGCTCATGCTCCAGCAGGACGAGCCCGACGACTACGTGATCGCCTCGGGCGAGACGCACAGCATTCGCGAGTGCCTCGACGTCGCGTTCCGCGCCGCCGGCTACGACGACTGGACGTCCTTCGTCCAGAAGGACCCGCGCTTCGAACGACCGGCCGACGTCGACCTGCTGATCGGCGACGCGTCGAAGGCGCGGGCCAAGCTGGGCTGGAAGCCTCGCATGTCGTTCGAGCAGCTCATCGCGATGATGTACGAGTCGGACCTCGCAGCCGAACGGGCACAAGCCGAGCTGGGGTAATGGCGGACGGCGCACTCGTCGGCGTGATCATGGGGAGCGACTCCGACCTGCGCGTCATGCAGGACGCCATCGACGCGCTCGACGAGTTCGGCGTGCCGAACGAGGTGCACATCGTGTCGGCCCACCGGACACCCGACCGCATGTTCGAGTACGCGCGGACCGCGGTCGACCGCGGTCTGCGCGTGATCATCGCCGGCGCGGGGGGCGCCGCGCACCTCCCCGGCATGACCGCGTCGCTCACGCCCCTACCGGTGATCGGCGTGCCCGTCGTGCTGTCCGATCTCGTGGGGCTCGACTCGCTGCTCTCCATCGTGCAGATGCCGAACGGCATACCAGTCGCCACCGTCGGCACGAACAAGGCTCGGAACGCCGCGCTGCTCGCGGTACGGATCCTCGGCGCGCACGACGTCGGGCTGCGCGAGCGGATGGCCGAGTTCCAATTGGGGCTCGCCGAGACCGTGCTGGAGAAGGACGCGCGCCTGCGCGACACCCTCGAGCCGTGACCGGCTACCGGTAACCCGGCGCGCGCTTCTCCACGAAGGCGTTGAGGCCTTCGTTCGACTCGTCGGTGGCAGCGGCGGCGACGATGGCATCGGCTTCGCGCGCCAGGTGCGTCTCGAGCGATTCTTCCAGGCTCGTGTGCAGCAGTCGCTTGGCGGCCGCTTGCGCGGCGCGCGGCCCGTCGGCCAGCCGCTCGGCGAGCGCGGTTGCCGTGCCCATCACGTCGTCGTCGGGGACGACGGTCGTGACGATGCCCCAATCGCGCGCTTCCTCGGCCGTGAGCACGCGATTGGTGAGCGTGAGCTCGAGCGCGCGCCGGAGGCCGACCAGCCGCGGGATGAACCAGCTCGACGAGCCGTCGGGGGTGAGCCCGACGCCGGTGTACGCCATGACGAACCTCGTCGACTCGCCGGCGACCACCAGGTCGGACGCGCCCACGAGTCCGAGCCCCGCGCCGGCCGCGCTGCCGTGCACCGCGGCCACGACCGGCGCGTCGCCGCGCACGAGTGAGGTGATCGCGGTGTGCAGGGCGGGGATGAGACCCCGGATGTGAGCGGGCAGGTCGTCGCCGAGCGCGGCGAACGCCTTGACGTCGCCGCCGCCACAGAACCGCGCGCCACTTCCCGAGAGCAGCACCGCGCGAACTCGATCGTCGAGGCCGATCTCGACGGTGGCAGCCATGAGGTCCTGGGCCATGCCGGCGTCGATCCCGTTCGCGGCCTCGGGGCGGTCGAGGGTGAGGTGCGCGACGCCGTCGCGCACGTCGAGGAGGACGTTCTCGTACGCGCTCATGAGCCCGGACTCTAACGAGACGCGAAGATCCCGCCCGCTGGGCTGCGGACGGGATCCTCGGAGGAGGGGCCGTGCGGTTGACCGGACAGCTCCGTGCGGGCGGGGGGGCCTTCCGCCCGCTCGGGGCATGTCGGTCGCGGGGCCGCATCCCGGTGCGGGCGGGGTGCGGTGCCTGCTTGGGTCGAACGGTACGCCGAGGCCCGCCAAGCGTGGCCCAGCGCACTTCCAAGACTCGGTAAAGAACCAGCGGGGTGACGCCCGAGCCCGCCTCTCCGCCGAACGCACCTATTCGGTCGCGATGGACTCGAGCACTTCGCGGCGGGCGGCGCGCCGGGCGGGCCAGGCCCCCGCCAGGTACCCGGCGATGCCCGCGAGGATCACGAACAGCACCAACTGGCGCCCCGGCAGCGCGAAGGTGATGCCCTGGTCGCCCACCGCGCTCACGAGCGCCCGCCCGAAGGCCAGCCCGATCGCCAGGCCGAGCAGGGAACCGAAGATCGAGATGATGACCGCCTCGTCGCGGATCATCGTGCGCACCTGCGCGCGTGTCATCCCGACGGCGCGCAGCAGACCGAGCTCACGTGTCCGTTCGAAGATCGACAGCGCCAACGTGTTCACGATGCCGATGAGGGCGATGAGCACGGCCAGCAGCAGCATCACGTAGAGCAAGTTGAGGATCGTGTTGAACTGCGCGATCTGCGAGTCCTTGAACTCGGTCTGGTCCTGCACCTCGACCGTGGGATACGGCTTCAGCACCTTTTCGATCACGGCGCGGGTCTCGTCGTCGGACGCCCCCGGGGCGTTCCTCACTGCGACCAGCGCGTCGGTCTGCTCGGTGAAGTTGCGCTCGAAGCTCTTGGTGGAGATGAGGTACGACGCGCCGATCGAGCGATCCTCGCCGTAGAGACCCTGGATCCTCTCTCGCTGCACGCCGGTCCGCTCGAACTGCATCTCGATCGTGTCGCCGCGGTGCCAACCGTTGCTCTTCGCGGTGTCGGTGTTCACGAGCACACCGCTGTTCGCGAAGGCACGGAGATCGGCGCCGGGGCGCGGCTTGATGTCGATCGCGGACTGCACGTTGGGCGTGACGCCCAGAAGTTGTTCCTGGTCGCCGTTGATCTTCGCGTCGCCCGACCGGAACTCGACGACCTGCGCGTCGGGCAGCTCCTCACGCAGAGAAGTGGCGATGGCGGGCGTGAAGCCGCGGTTGAAGAAGCCCTTGCCCTGGATGAGCCACTCGGCCCGCACACTGCTGTCGATGATGTCGCTGAACGACTGCTTCGCCGAGGCACCGATGATGGCGACGAGGGTGACGAGCGCGAGCCCGATCATGAGTGCCGACGCGGTGGTGGCCGTCCGGCGCGGGTTGCGCATCGCGTTCTCCCGCGCCAGCACGCCCGACATGCCGCGGAAGCGTGCGGGAACCCAGCCGAGCACCCGCGACACGGGCCGGGCAACGAGCGGGCTGAGCATCGCGACACCGATGAACACGAGGAATGCCGCGAACCCGACGAGACCGGCCGCGCCGCCCGGGAACGCGCTCGAGTCCACGTTTCCGAAGAGCCCGAGGCCGAGGAGCACGACGCCGATGGTCGTGAGCAGACCGCCGATCCGGTAGCGGCGGGCACCGCTCGACGCGATGGCCGCCGTCTCGCGCATGGCAGCCACCGGGGGCACGCGCGCCGCGCGGCGCGCGGGCGACAGCGCGGAGACGAACGTGACGATCGTGCCGGCGAGGAGCGCCACGATCACCGTGCGGGGCAGGATGACCGGCGCTTCACTCGGCAGCTGGAACCCGAACGCAGCCAGCAGGCCCTGCAGCCCGATCGCCACGAGCACGCCGAGCGCGAGCCCGATGGCCGACGACAGCAGACCGACGACGAACGCCTCGGCGGCCACGGACCGGGTGACCTGTTTGCCCGACGCGCCGAGCGCGCGCAGGAGCGCGAGCTCGCGGGACCTCTGGGCCACGATGATCGAGAAGGTGTTGTAGATGATGAACGAACCCACGAAGAGCGCGATCACCGCGAAGACGAGCAGGAACGTGTTGAGAAAGCCGAGACGGTCCTTGACGTTGTTGGCGCGTTCGTCGGCGAACTGCTTCCCCGTGAGCACCTCGTAGGTGGTGCCGCCCGTGCGTGCGGCGAGCGTCTGCCGGATGTTGCGGGCGAGCGCCTGCTGCGACACCCCGGGCTTGGCCGCCACGTCGATCCAGTCCCACTGGCCCTCGCGCCCGACGACTCGCAGCGCGGTCGTCGGGGTGAACCCCGCGCTCGTGGATCCGGGCACGCTGTCGTTGTTGCCGAAGCGGAACACGCCCACGAGGTCGAACTTTTCGGGTGTTCCGTTCTGGAAGACGATCGGCACCTGCGCGCCCAGCGCGTACCCCGAGTCGTCGGCGGTGTTCTCGTCGAGGACGAACTCGTCGTCGGCTCGGGGCTCGTGACCACGGATGATGTGGTTCGACTGCCCGAAGGGCAAGGGCAGCCACGCGAAGCCCGACGACCGGTTGTTGTTGCCGACGACCTTGCCGTCCTTGCCGACCACGGCGGCGTAGCCCTGTACCGCGCCGTGGGCCAGCCGCACACCGGTGGCCTGTTCGACGATCGGGACGAGACTCTGCGGGACGGGGTTGGCCGTCCGGGTGCGCGGGTTGTTGTCCTCGAGCGTCTGCTTCGCGCGTACGACGGCGTCGATGCCCTTCGTCGTCTCGGTGAACAGGTTGTCGAAGACGTCACCGAGCGTGTCGGTGAGCACGAACGTGCCCGACATGAACGCGACGCCGAGCACCACCGCGATCGACGTGAGGACGAGACGGATCTTCTTCGCGAGCAGTCCCTTGACCGTGACGCGCCACATGGTGCGGGGTGCGGCGGCGCGCTAGTCGCCGAGGCGCTTCATGCGGTCGAGCACACGATCGGCAGTGGGCTCGAGCATCTCGTCGACGATCCTGCCGTCGGCGAGGAACACCACGCGGTTGGAGTAGCTCGCGGCGACCGGGTCGTGCGTGACGATCACCGTGGTCTGCCCGAGGTCGTCGACGGCTTGGCGCATGAAGGTGAGGATCTCGGCACCCGAGCGTGAGTCGAGGTTGCCGGTGGGCTCGTCCGCGAACACGATCTCCGGCCGGCTGAGCAGTGCCCGCGCGACGGCGACGCGCTGCTGCTGACCGCCGGACAACTCCGACGGCCGGTGCGTGAGGCGGTCGCGCAGCCGGACGGTGTCCACCACTTTGTCGAGCCACGCGGGATCGGGCTTGGTGCGTGCGAGCGACATCGGCAACGTGATGTTCTCGAGCGCGTTCAACGTGGGCACGAGGTTGTACGCCTGGAACACGAAACCGATCTTGTCGCGCCGGATCAGCGTGAGCTGCTTCTCGCTGAGGGCGCTCAGTTCCTCGCTACCGAGGAAGATCTGTCCCGAGGTGAGGCGGTCGAGGCCGGCGAGACAGTGCAGGAGCGTCGACTTGCCGGAACCCGAGGGACCCATGATCGCGGTCATGCGCGACGTCTCGAACTCGACCGACACACCGTCGAGCGCGCGCACCTCTGCTTCGCCCTCGCCGTACACCTTGCAGGCGGCGATCGCGCGGGCCGCAGTGCTCGTGCGGGGAGGACTCGTCGTTGTCTCGGTCACGCACGCTCCTCGGCTCAGGAAATTCGTGCCACCCTAGTTTCCGACCTTCGCGTCGCTGGATTGGCCTCCGTCGCCCGCCACGATGCTGTCTCCCGGCCGTCGCTGCGCCGGCTCGTGACGGCCCAGCCACACGAACCATGCGATCCCGAGGACGAACCCGATGATGCACATCCAGGCGTTCAGCCGTAGCGGTCCGATCTTGTGGGCGAAGTCGATCCGGAGGTTCTCGAACCAGAAGCGGCCGAAGGTGTAGAGGACCACGTAGAGGGCGAACGTCTGCCCCTGCTTGAGCGGGAACCGGCGCTCGGCGAGCAGGAGGACGCCGACGAGCGCGAGGCAGTACAACGACTCGTACAGGAACGTGGGGTGGAAGGTCGTGTACTGCTGGTAGCCGGGAGGCCGGTGGGCGAGCGAGATCTCGAGACCCCACGGGAGCGTCGTCGGCTTGCCGAACAGCTCCTGGTTGAACCAGTTCCCCCACCGTCCGATGGCCTGGGCGGTGAGGATGCCGGGCGCCATGCAGTCCATCACGACGAGCGTCGGCATGTGGCGCCGGCGCGTGATCACGACGACGGCGATGGCTCCACCGGTCACCGCGCCCCAGATCCCGAGGCCGCCGCGCCAGATCTCGAACGCGCGAACGAAGTCGTGCTCGAAGAGCTCGTAGTCGGTGATGACGTGGTAGAGGCGCGCACCGACGACGCCCCAGATGACCACCCAGAACGCGATGTCGGAGATGCCGGGGGACCCGTAACCGCGGCGCCGCCAGCGGCGCTCCGCGATCCACACCGCGACGAGCACGCCGATCGCGAGCAGCACGCCGTACATGTGGAACGGCCCGAGGTTGCCGCTGCTCGGGCTCGGGATCGACGCGAGCACGACCGTGCATCGTAGGGGTGACGGTGGTCAAGTTTCGCGACGGTGAACGGTTGACGGGTTCATCACCGGCGCGGCCGACGAGCGCGGGGACGACAACGACCTGAACCAGCTCGAGACCGTGCCGGGCGGCGCGTTCGAAGTGGTGAACACGGGAGAGCCCAACCGCCACTGAGGCCCGTACGATGCCGCAGGTGGTGTTCTCGACGCGTCCGCACCCCGATCCGGCGGGGCCCGGCCAGGAGTCGGTGTGGGACTATCCGCGCCCGCCGCGGCTCGAGCCCGTGACGGCCCGGTTGCGGGTCGTGCTCGGCGGCGAGACCATCGCCGAGACCGTGCGCGGGTACCGGGTGCTCGAGACCAGCCACCCGCCCAACTACTACTTCCCGCCCGGGGATGTCGTGGCCGGTGCGCTGCGGCGCGCCGACGGCGCGTCGTTCTGCGAGTGGAAGGGACGCGCCCACTACTTCACGGTGCGCGGCGGCGGGCGCGAGGTTCCCGAGGGGGCCTGGGGCTACGACCGGCCGAACGAGGCGTTCGCGGAAATCGCGGGTTACGTCGCGTTCTACGCCGGGCGCATGGACGAGTGCTTCGTGGACGACGAGCGGGCGGCCGCTCAACCCGGCGGGTTCTACGGCGGATGGATCACCGCGAACGTCGTCGGCCCGTTCAAGGGCGGCCCCGGATCGCGCGGCTGGTAGCGGAGTGCGTCGGTCGCACGAACTTGCGTCACTCACCGACGTCTGACGTCGGTTGCTGACGCAACTTCGGCGAGCTACTTCACCAGCCGCGACATACGGCGGTCGGCGAGAACCTTGCCCGCCGTCTGGCAGCGAGGGCAGTAGGTGACCTCGTGGCTCTCGTAGCTCACGCGGCGCAGCGTCTCGCCGCAGCGCGGGCACGGCGTGCCGTATCGCGCGTGCACCTCGAAGTGCTCGCCGAGCTTTGGTTGCGACAGCCCCCCCGTGCGGGTCCGTTCGCGCTCGAGCCCTTCGGCCAGCACACCACGGACGGCGTCGAGCAGTCGCTCCCGCTGGTCGGCATCGAGCGACGCGAGCGTTGCGTACGGCGAGAGCTGCGCGCGCCACAGTGCGTCGTCGGCGTATCCGCGGCCCACACCGGCGACGGTGTGCTGGTCGCGCAGGATCGTGTGCACACGGCGGCGGTCGTCACCGTGGCGGACCAGCTCGGCGAACTCGTCGGACGCGGGCTCGGGCCCGAGCGTCGCGAGCGGGCCGTCGTCGCCGGGAGCCAGCACCCACCACGCGGCCTTGCGCTCGGTGCCGTACTCGCGCACGAGCGCCGCCTTGCCGTTCGAGAAGCGCAACCGGACGACGGATCCCTTCGCGCGGGTGCGCTTCGGCGGTTCCTCGACGTCGAGGCGGCCCGCTTGCGAGAGGTGGACGAGGACACGGCCACGATCACCGAAGTCGAGGACGAGGTACTTGGCGGAGCGGCCGACCGCGCGCAGCGTCGCGCCGACGAGCGAATCGCCCGCCGGCACGACGGTCTTCAGCGCCGAGAACCCGAGGGGCTCCACTCCCACGAGGTCGGCACCGGCGAATTCGACGTCGAGGCGCTCGGCGAGCGCCTGCATCTGAGGCAGCTCGGGCACCGCGTCACCCCGCCCGACGGCCTCGCCGCCGCGACGGTCGCCGCGACGACTGCATCTTCTGGCGGATGTCCTGACGACGCTCCTGCAAGTCGCGGAACGTGAGCGTCTCCACACTCGAGTCGACCATGAACGCAGCGCGCAGCGCGTCGGGATCGGGCGTCGCGTACTGCGCGTCGACACCGACCTCTCGCATGATCTGCTCGCCATGGGTCTGTGCGAAGTACATGTAGATCGCGATCATCTGCTGGAGCATGTCGAGGTCGGGCGCGAGGATCGCGGTGGCGCTGTTCAGGAACATCATGTTCCGCACGAAGAGCATGAGCTCCTTCGGCGCGCGGGCGCCGTAGCCGAGCAGCTTCTTGGTGATCTCCCGCATCTCCCCGACCAGCTCGTCGGCCGACATCTGCGCGGGATCCTTCACCGGCCCCTCGAGGTCGAGGTCGACGACGAGCGCGTCGAGGTCGACGTCGGGCGGGAACGCGCCGAGATCGCGCAACGCCGCGAGCTGGCCCCGCACGTCGCCGGTGGTGCCGAGCACGAGGAGGCGCAGGAACGCGAGGCGCTTCCGTTCGTCGAGCCGGCCGGTGATGCCGAAGTCGAAGAGCGCGGTGCGGCCGTCGGGCTGCACCATGAGGTTCCCGCCGTGCAGGTCGCCGTGGAACACGCCGAAGATCAGCGCCCCCTCGAGCGAGGCGATGAGCCCGGCCTGGAGCAGGGCGTGGGTGTCGATCCCGGCGGCGTGCATCGACTCGACGTCGTCGAACGCGAACCCACGCAGGCGCTCCATGACCAGCACACGCGGCGTGACCATCGTGGGATGGGGGCGGGGGACGATGATGCCGCGCTGGCCGGTGCGCGCCAGCACGTTGGCGATGGCGAGCATGTTGTCGGCCTCGAGGCGGAAGTCGAGCTCCTCGATCACGGTCTCCGCGAAAAGCTCGACGAGCGCGGGTGGGTTGGCGAGCGCCGTCACCGGGATGCGGCCCACCAGCCGGGGCGCCAGCCAGGACAGCGCGGCGATGTCGTCGCGGAAGAGCTTCGCCACCTGCGGGCGCTGCACCTTGACGACGACCTCCTCGCCGGTGACGAGCCGCGCCCCGTGCACCTGCGCGATCGACGCGGCCGCGATCGGTTCCTCGTCGAACTCGGCGAAGAGCTCCTCCAGCGACCCGCCGAGCTCGATCTCGACCACCGCCCGGACGTCGTCGAACGACTCGGGCGGCACCTGGTCGCGCAGCAGCTTGAACTCGGTGACCAGCTCGTCGGGGAAGAGGCCCTCGCCGCCCGAGATGATCTGGCCGAGCTTGACGTAACTCGACCCGAGGCGCTCGAACGCCCGCCGGAGCCGGCGCGAGATCCCCGACCGGGACCGCGGGCGCCGGTACTCGAAGGCGAACCACCCCGCCAGCGCCCCGCCGATCGCCACGAGGGTGCGCGCGAGGCGCGGCACGGGTGGGACGCGCCCGGGGGCGAGGAGGCGCGGTACCTCTTGGCGGGTGCCGCCGCGCAGCCGGTCGATCTCCCACCGCCACGGCAGGTGGTCGGGGTCGAGGACCCACGGCCCGTGCTCGCTGAAGGCGCCGAATTCGAGGTCGCGGGACACGTCGACGGAATCGGAGGAGGACATTGCCCCCATCACGCTACCGGGCCGACCTGGAAATCCAGGTCGGCCCGGTCACATCCCTTCGCTCGGATGGTGCGTCGGAGCTCGGCTTCAGCAGCCTCCGCCCCAGGGCGCAGCTCCCTGCTGCGCGTAGAGCGCGGCGGCCATCGCGTCCTGGTCGGCCGGCGAGGCCGAGGCAGGATCGATGCCGACGAGGTCGTTGCGACCCGTCGACGCCGCGATCGAGTTCCAGGTGCCGGGCATGATCTGGTACGCACCAGACGCGCCCGAACCCTGGTAGTTGTGGATCGTGTAGTTGCCCCCGCTCTCGCGCTGCTTGACGCACGCGAGGAAGCCGTTCCCGCCCGCAGTGCTGCTCTGCACGGGCCGGGTCGCCTGGAGACGAGCCTGCGCGGCCGCCTGGGCTTCCGCTTCCGCCTCCGCCTGGGCACGCGCTGCCGCTTCCGCCTCGGCCGCCTGCTCGGCGGCGACGCCGTCGAGGAAGCTGCCGATCTCCTGACGCTCGACGTCCTGGACGAAGGCGACGACCTGGTCCATGGTCACCGAGAGTTCCAACGAGGTTTGGTCGGGGGAAGCGGCGACCGGCCGCTCCGCATGGGGGTTGTCGAGTCTCGCATCGTTGGAGCTCTCGGTGTCGTTGGGTGCCGCGAAGGCAACGCCCGCCGCGAGCGCGACGACGCAGAGCGGCGCCACGATCAGCAAGATCCGTTTCCGCATGGGCTCCTGTCCTTTCTGGTCGTACCTCGCCGCGCGCGCGGAGAGGTGCTGGGGGTTGGGAAGGGAAGACGCCGCCTCCGGGGGGGCGACACGGGTGGCGTGTTCCGGCCGGCAAGCTAGTGGCGAGGGCGCCCCGACCTCCAAGCGGGAGGCACGCGATCTACGTAATCGCCACAGAATAGGACGAAAACGGGATCAGCCGGTCGAAAGATCCTCGCCGGCAAGATCGCCGAGCACCGCGGCGGCGGCGTTTCGCCCGTTCACGCCGATGACGCTGCCGCCCGGGTGGGTCGCCGCCCCGCACAGGTACAGGCCGGGGATCGGTGTCCGGGGGGCGAACCGCCGGTCCCACATCTGGTCGGGGAGGCACTCGCCCTGGAAGATGTGGCCCCCCGTGAGCCCCACCCGGGCCTCGACGTCGGGCGGTCCGAGCACCTCTCGGGCCTCGACGCACCCGGCGAGGCCGGGCGCGTGCCGGGCGACGAGGCCGAGCACTGCGTCGCCGATCTGCTCCCGCCGCTCGTCCCATCCCGGTCGCAAGGAGTACGGCGCGTACTGCGCGAACACGCTCATCGTGTGGGCAGCGGGCGGTGCCACCGACGGGTCGTACGCGGTGTGGAAATAGACCTCGCACCACGCGGGCGCGGCAACACCGGCGCGCGCCTCCCGGCACGCGGCCTGGGTGTCGTCGATGCTGCCGGTGATCTCCACCTGGGCGCGGTGCACCGGGCGGCCGGCCGCGGCGACGAATTCGGGGAGACGGCCGAGGGCGCAGTTCACCTTGACGACCGGGCTCTCGACGCGCCAGCGCGCGACCCGCGCCCGGAAGTCGGCGGGCACCGTGCCGTCGACGAGGTCCAGGGTCCGGTGCGGATCGGTGTTGGCGACGACGACGCGTGCCCGCACGGCGTCGCCGCCCGAGAGCCGGACACCCCGGCCGGGCTCGATGGCACCCACCTCCAGGCCGGTGACCAGCACGGCGCCGGCTGTGGTCGCCGCCGCGGCGAGGCACTCCGACACCCGTCCCATCCCACCCTCGACGTAGCCCCACCCACCGAGGAGGCCGAGGCGGTGGTGGGCGTGGATCCACGCCGTCCCCGCGTCGCGCGGCCCCGCGAAGGTCCCGATGATCCCCTGCCCGTGGAGCGCGGCGCGGAGGCGCGGGTCGCGGACGTGGCGCTCCACGACGTCGGCGATCGGGGCGTGCAGCACCACGTCGAGCGCCTCCGGGTCGTCGGCGAACAGCTCCTCGAGCTCGGCGCGGTCGGGCGCGTCACCGACCCACGTATCACGGCGCCCCTCGCGGAGTACGCGGCGGATGCGCACGAAGAGGGCGTCGTAGGCGAGGAAGCCGGGTACGTCGCGCGGCGCGATCGCTTCCACCTCACCTGCCGTGCGAGCCGGGTCGCGCCACTGGGTGAGCGACGTGCGGTCGTCGAACGGTGTCCACTGCTCGGGGTCGCAGAGGAAGGTGCGCAGGCCGTACCGGGCCAGGTCGAGCTCGGTGATCACGAGCGGGTGCAGCAGGCCGACGAGGTACGCGCACGGGCTGACCACGTAACGCGGGTCGGGGAACGGTCGTTCGAGGGTGCAGGCACCGCCGAGCTGAGGGCGGCGCTCGAGCACGAGCACGGAGCGGCCCGCGCCCGCGAGGTACGCGGCAGCCGCGAGGCCGTTGTGCCCCCCGCCGACGACGACCACGTCCCACGCCCGGCGCGCCAGGTCGAGCACGCGCTCCGGGCCGCCCATCGGGACCGAAGGTAGCGGTCGTCAGGTACGGTCGCTCGCTGTGCAACCGGACGCGGTCGTCATCGGCGCCGGCCCGAACGGTCTCGTCGCCGCCAACCTGCTGGCCGACGCGGGCTGGGACGTCCTCGTGCTCGAGGCGCAGCCCGAGCCCGGCGGCGCGGTCCGCAGCGCCGAGCTCACCCACCCCGGCTTCGTGCACGACGTGTTCAGCGCCTTCTACCCGCTCGGCGTCGCGTCGCCCGTCATGGCGGCGCTCGACCTCACGGCTCACGGCCTCCGGTGGCGGCGGGCCCCGCTCGTGCTCGCACACCCCACCGCCGACGGCCGCTGCGCGGTGTTGTCGACCTCGGTCGGCGAGACCGCGCAGTCGCTCGAGGACTACGCGCCGAAGGACGGCGACGCGTGGCGTGACCTCTACGCGCACTACGAGCGCATCTCCGAACCGCTCATGGAGGCGATGATCCGGCCGATGCCCCCGGTGCGCGGGGTCAGCCGGCTCGCGCTCTCTCTCGGGCCCCGCGGGCTCCTCGACTTCGCCCGCACCTCGCTGCTGTCCGTACGGCGACTCGGCCAGGAGGAGTTCGACGGCGAGGGCGGCGCGCTCCTCGTCGCCGGCAACGCCATGCACAGTGACGTCGACCCCGACGCGGCACCGAGCGGCTTCCTCGGGTGGTTCCTCACGTGTCTCGGCCAGCAGCACGGGTTCCCGGTACCCGAGCGGGGCGCGGGGCAGCTCACGGCCGCGCTCGTGCGCCGCCTGACCGAGCGGGGCGCCCACGTTCGCTGCAACGCCCCGGTGACGCGGGTCGTGGTACGGAGCGGGCGCGCGGTCGGCGTGGAGCTCGCGGGTGGCGAGGCGATCGACGCGGCCCGCGCGGTGGTGGCCGACACCGGGGTCCCCGCGCTCTACCGCGACCTCGTGGGCGAGGAGCACCTGCCACCACGGTTCGTGCGCTCGCTCGACAACTTCCAATGGGACCACGGCACGTTCAAGATCGACTGGGCCCTCTCGGGCTCGATCCCGTGGCGCGCGGAGCCGGCCACTCGCGCCGGCACCGTGCACCTGTGCGACAGCATGGACCGGGTGGTCGCCTACGCCGCCGACCTCTCCCGCGGCGAGATCCCCGCGCACCCCTTCGTGCTCATCGGTCAGATGAACAAGGCCGACCCGACGCGCTCGCCACCGGGAACCGAGACGGTGTGGGCCTACACGCACGTCCCCCACGAGCCCCGCGGCGACGCCGGGGGAGAGCTCGGCGGCGCGTGGGACGCCGCCGACACCGAACGGTTCGCCGACCGGATCGAGCGGGTGATCGAGGAGCACGCTCCCGGGTTCCGCTCCCTGATCACCGGGCGGCACCTGCTGTCACCGCCCGCGCTGGAGGCGCGCGACGCGAACCTCGTGGGTGGCGCGCTGGGCGGCGGCACGATGGCGTTCTCGCAACAGCTCGTCTTCAGGCCGGTGCCCGGACTCGGCCGGGCCGAGACACCCGTACGAGGGCTGTACCTGGCGTCGGCGGGCGCGCACCCGGGTGGGGGCGTCCACGGCGCGTGCGGCGCGAACGCGGCCCGGGCCGCGCTGTTCGCCGATCGGATCAAGCGGGCCACGAGCCGCGTCGCGCTCAGGTGACGAGCTCGCGCAGCTCGCGTCGGGCGGCACCGAGCGTCGCCAGGTCGAACACGCCGCCGGCCTCCACGTCGGCGAGCACTCCGAGCGCCCGGGCGACGGCCTCGTCGTGGGCGGCGACCCACTGCTCGACACGAGTGGCGACGGGGTCGGCCCGATCGGTCGTGGCGACGACGGCGCGGGTCAGCTCCTGGTGGATGTCGGTGAGGTCGTCGCGGAGCGCGGCACGGGCCTCGGTCTGCCAGCGGTCGGCACGCGGCAACTCGGCGATGCGGTCGCGCAACCAGTCGAGCCGGAGTCGCGCCGCGAGGAGGAAGTGGACGGCCGCCACGTCGAGCACCGGCGTGGCGAGGCCGGACGCAACGTCGGCGATCGGCAGCGCCGCCACCGCGGCCTCGAAACCGGCGACCCGCGACGCCAGGTCGGGCGGCACGCCGCCGGCCCGGAGCTGAGCCGCCGTCGCCGAGAGCTGCTCGGCGCCCGTACCCACGACGAGCTCCGGGAGCCGCCCGAGGATCGCGTGCACGGGCCCACGGAAGCGGGCGATGGCGCCGCCGGCGTCGTGTTCACGGCCCTCGCGCGCCAACCAACGGGCCGCGCGTTCCACGAGGCGGCGTGCCGCGAGGAACATCCGGTCCTGCGTCGCCGACGGGACGACGAGATCGAGCCCGTCGATCGCCGACCAGACCTCGACGACGTCGAAGAGGTCGCGTGCGATCACGTGCGCGCGCGCCAGCGCGGGGAGGCCGACGCCGATCTCGTCGCTCAAACGGGAGAGGAAGCTGATCCCGGCGCGGTTCACGACGGCGTTCGCGATGACCGTGGCGGTGATCTCGCGGCGCAGCGGGTGCGCGTCGATCGCATCGGCGTACCGTTCGCGCAACGGCGTCGGGAAGTAGTCGACGAGGTCGCGCCGGAAGAACGAGTCGTCGGGCACGTCCGACTCGACGAGGGCCCGCTGGAGCTCCAACTTCGTGAACGCGAGCAGCACGGCGAGCTCGGGGGACGTGAGCCCACGGTCGTTCACGTGCCGCTCCTGGAGTGCCTTCGCGTCGGGGAGTCGCTCCAGCTCGCGGTCGAGGATGCCGGCGTGCTCGAGCCGCTCGATCTGACGGGCGTGCACACCCACGAAGTCGGGTGCCTCGACCGACGCGATCTCGAGCGCGTTCGTCTGCGCTTCGTTGTCGGCGAGGACGAGCGCGGCGACCTCGTCGGTCATGCTCGCCAGGAGCGGGTCGCGGTCGACGGCCGCGAGCACGCGGGCGCCGATGGCCCGTCCCAGCAGGATCTTGATGTTCACCTCGTGATCCGAGCAGTCGACCCCGGCCGAGTTGTCGATGGCGTCGGTGTTGACGCGACCACCGGCGAGCGCGTACTCGACCCGCGCGCGCTGCGTGAGTCCGAGGTTGCCTCCCTCGGCGACGACCCTGCACCGCAGCTCGTCGGCGTCGACGCGCACGGCGTCGGTCGCCCGATCGCCGACGTCGGCGTCGGTCTCGTCGCTCGCCTTCACGAAGGTGCCGATGCCGCCGTTCCAGAGCAAGTCGACCGGCGCCCGCAGGATCGCCGAGACCATCTCGTCGGGTGTGAGCGTCCCGATGTCGCCTTCGATGCCGAGCGCGGCGCGCACCTCGGGCGACACCGGTAGCGCCTTGTTCTCGCGGGCGTACACGCCGCCGCCCGCGGAGACGAGCGCCGCGTCGTAGTCGGCCCACGACGACGCCGGCAACGCGAACAGGCGGCGGCGCTCCTCGTAGCTCACCGCGGGGTCGGGGTCGGGGTCGAGGAACACGTGGCGGTGGTCGAACGCCGCCAACAGCTTCAGGTGCCGCGAGCGCAGCATGCCGTTGCCGAAGACGTCGCCCGACATGTCGCCGATCCCGACGGTCGTGAGCTCGGCGGCGTCGGCATCGACACCCATCGCGCGGAAGTGCGCGCGCACCGAGACCCACGCGCCGCGCGAGGTGATGCCCATGGCCTTGTGGTCGTAACCCGACGAGCCACCCGACGCGAAGGCGTCCCCGAGCCAGTAGCTGCGGTCGACGGCGAGCCGGTTCGCCTCGTCGGAGAAGCTGGCCGTTCCCTTGTCGGCCGCGACCACGAGATACGGATCGTCGCCGTCGTGGCGCACGATGCCGCGCGGCGCGACGACCGAGCCGTCGACCAGGTTGTCGGTGACGTCGAGAAGCGCCGCGATGAACGACCGGTAGCACGCGAGCACCTCCCGGCGGAGTGCCTCCGAATCGGCCGGCGGGCGCTTCACGACGAACCCGCCCTTGGCGCCGACGGGCACGATCACCGCGTTCTTCTCGGTCTGCGCCTTCATCAGTCCGAGGATCTCGGTGCGGAAGTCGTCGCGCCGCTCCGACCAGCGGATGCCGCCGCGCGCGACGTCGCCGCCGCGCACGTGCACGGCCTCGATGGTCGGGGAGTACACCCAGATCTCGTGGCGTGGCCGAGGTGCCGGCAGGAACGGGAGCTTCGTGGGATCGAGCTTGATCGCGAGGTACTCGGTCGCCGTCGAGACGAAGGCGTTCGTGCGCACCGCCGCCTGCACCAACGCGACGAGGGTCCGGAGGATCCGGTCCTCGTCGAGGCTCGCCACGCGGTCGATCTCGTGCGCGAGCTGTGCCTCGAGGGCCGCGCCGCGCGAGCTGCGGTCCTCGTCTCCGAGCACGGGATCGAAGCGTGTCGCGAAGAGCTCGACGACCAGCGCGGTCGTGCGCGGGTTGGCGGCGAGTGCGTCGGCGACCGACCCTTCGGTGAACCGCACGCCACACTGGTGGAGGTACTTCACGAGCGCGCGCAGCACGACCACGTCGCGCGCGGTGAGCCCGGCTCGCAGCACGAGCCGGTTGAGGGAGTCGTTCTCGATCGTTCCCGCCCACACGCCGAGGAACAGCTCGGCGACTCGGGACTGCGCGCCGGGGTCGGCCAGCACCGCACGATGCGTCGCGCGCACGCCGAACGAGTAGATCCAGCGGGGTGGGAGGCCGGACGGCGTGATCTCGTACGGGTGCTCGTCGACGACAGTGACGTCGAGGTGCTCGAGGACGCGCATGACGTCGGACAACACCAGTGGCGCGCCCACTCGGTACAGCGCGAGGTGCGCGATCGCGTCGGGGCGGGCGCCGACGAGCCGGATCGCGAGGTCGTCGCCCGCTTCGAGCACCGACAGGTCCCGGACGGCCTCGACCGCGGTCACGTCGCTCTGGTAGGCCGACGGGAACGCGTCGCCCCAGGCGCGGAAGGCGTCGAGGCCGGCCTCCTCACCGCGGGCGCTGACCAACGCGTCACGGAAGTCGTCGGTCCACGCGCGAGCGATGCGCGCCAGCTCGCTCTCCACCGCCACCTCGTCGACGTCGACGCGCTGGGGTCTCTGCACCACGACGTGGAGGCGGGCGAGCACCGACTCGGTGACGAGCGCCGTGAAGTCGACGTCACCACCTCGATAGGCGTCGCGGAGCGCGTCGAGCACCGCCGACCGCACCGAGGTCGTGTACCGGTCGCGCGGCACGTAGACCAGGCACGACACGAACCGGTGCGAGGGGTCGTGGCTCACGAACAGCCGGAGACGGCGGCGTTCCCCGAGCCGCGCCACCCCCATGGCGAGCTCGTACAGCCGGTCGGCGGAGCCGCGCAGCATCTCGTCGCGTGGCAGGGTCGCGAGCACATTGGCCAGCGTGCGGCTGTCGTGGCCGGCGGCGGCGAACCCCGCACGCGCCATCACCGCGTCGGCTTTCCGGCGCAGCACCGGTAACTCCGTGATCGGCTCGCTGTACGTGTCCGCGGTGTGGAGGCCGAAGAAGCGTTCCTCGCCGATCACGCGGCCCCGGGAATCGAACTGCTTGACCCCGACGAGATCGAACGGCACCGCGCGGTGCACAGTCGAACGTTCGAGCGTCTTCGTCAACGTGAGGACCGGCGTCGGCGCGCGATCGAGGTCGGGGAGACCCTCGGGCAGCCGCCGCCGGGCGACTCCGAGCGCATTCCCGCCCGTGTCGTCGGCCGCGCCCACGAAGGTGAAGTGGTTGTCGGCGAGCCGTTCGAGGAAGGCGGCGGCTTCGTCGGCGTCGCCGGCCGGGACACCCGTCGGTGGAGCCGCTCGGAGATCCTGGGCGCGCGCGAGGACGCGCGCGCGCATCGGCACCCAGTCGTCGACCGCGGCACGGACGTCGGCGAGCACCGACTCCACCGACGCCGCGAGCGCGCCGAGGATCGCCGGGTCGCTCTCCCGGTCGATCTCGACGTGGACGAAGGATGCACCCTCGACGACGGGATGCACGAGGAGGTGCACGTCGTAGCCCGCGCGGGCCACGAGCGCGGTGAGGCTGTCCACGACGAAGGGCATGTCGTCGCTCACGACCTCGATGACCGTGTGCGGGGTCTCCCAGCCGTCCCGCTCGACCGTCGGGTTGCCGACGCGCACGGCGGCCGTCCCCGGCGCGCGCGCGGCCGCGAGGGCGAGGTGCGCGCGGACTGCTCCGGCCCGGTCGCGCGCCCCGAGCACGGTGAGGTCGGCGGCGTCGGCCGCGGCGAAGTAGCCCTCCACGAGCGCTTCGGGCACGTCCACCCCCGGCACGACGACACCCTACGCAGGCCGGCGTCACCATCCCCCCACCGCGAGGACCGCCGCGCCACACTCTCGGCTCGCCCGAGCCGAGGAGTCCCGAGTGGAGGCCGACCCCACGCCCGTCGACATGGTGTGCATGCGGTGCGGCCGGACCGTGCCCATGCGCTTCTACGGCATCTGCACCGACTGTCGCGCAGACCTCCAGGCGAAGTTCGACCGTGAGGCGCGGACGATCGAGGTCGAGGAGTACACGCCGAAGGTGAACGTCACGCCGAACGCCGTGGCGCTCCCGTCGGAGTAGCCGGCTGCTGGTGGCCGGTGGCCACCGGATGTGCTGCACTGGTACGAGCACGACCGCTCCGGAGGATCCGATGGCCACGAAGACCATGAAGCCCACCGATCACTACACGATCATCTCCGCCGACACGCACGCCGGTGGCAGCCACGCCCAGTACCGCGAGTACCTCGACCACGCGTACCTCGACGACTTCGACGCGTGGCGGAACCGGTACAAGAACCCCTTCAAGGACCTGCGCGACACGAGCGAGCGCGTCCGCAACTGGGACAGCGAACGTCGCTGGAACGACGAGGAGCACGACGGCGTCGTCGGCGAGGTGATCTTCCCCAACACGGTGCCCCCCTTCTTCCCGAGCTTCGTGCTGTTCGCGGCCCCGCCCTCTCCCGAGGACTACGAGCACCGGCTCGCAGGTATCCGTGCCCACAACCGTTGGCTCGTCGACTTCTGCGCCGAGTACCCGGAGCGGCGGGCCGGCGTCGGCCAGATCTTCCTGAACGACGTCGACGACGCCATCGACGACGCGAAGTGGATCAAGGAGCACAACCTCCGGGGTGGCCTCCTCCTCCCGAACGTCCCGCCCGACGTGTACTGGGTGAAGCACCTCTACGACCCCTACTACGACCCGCTCTGGGAGGTCTGCCAGGACCTCGAGATCGTCGTCAACTGCCACGGCGGCACCGGGAACCCCGACTACGGCCCGCTGCCGGTGAAGGACCTCCTCTACATCACCGAGACCGGGTTCTACTCGCAGCGCCCGTTCGTGCACACGATCCTCGGCGGCGTGTTCGAGCGCTTCCCGAAGCTGCGCTTCGCGCTCACGGAGATGGGTTGCGCGTGGATCCCGCAGGTGTGCGCGCAGCTCGACCAGGTGATCAACAGCATCCGCTCGACGAAGTCGATCGGCGAGCTCCGCTACACCGACGAGCACCTGATGAGCAAGACGGCGACGGAGTACGTGCAGCAGAACTTCTGGGTCGGCGCGAGCCAGCCGCGCCCCGCGGATGCTGCGGCGCGCGACGTGCTCGGCCCGAACCGGTTCATGTGGGGAAGCGACTACCCGCACGACGAGGGCACCCACCCGTTCACGACCGAGCACCTGCGGCAGGTGTTCTCCGAGACGCCCCCCGACGAGCTGCAGCTGATCCTCGCCGGCAACGCCGCCCGGCTCTACGACTTCGACCTCGACGCCCTCGCGCCCGAGGCCGATCGCGTCGGCCCCACCGTCGCCGAGATCGCCGAACCCCTCACCCAGCTCCCCGACGGCGCCAACCAGGCCCTCCGCCGCGCGATGAGCTGATCGCCCCTATCCGTTTTGGCGTCTTTGAGTGGGGCCATAGCCCCACTCAAAGACGCCAAAACAGAAGTTCAACGCGACAGGATGTCGTCGAACCAGGCGCGGGTCACCGCGGTCCACGCCTCGGTGATGCCGCACGGATACGCGCCGAAACCGTGCGGGAGGTCGGGGGCGACGAACAACTCGACCTCGCCGCCCGCGGCCGCCCAGCGCGAGGCGAGGATCAGCGTGTCGTCGAGCAGGTGGTCGGCGGTGCCGACGCTCATCAGCGCCGGCGGCAGCCCCGACAGGTCGGCAAAGGCCGGCGAGATCTCCGGCGCGCGGCGCTCGTCGTCGGTCAAGCCGGGCAGGTAGCACTCGCCGAAGAAGACGATGCCGACGGGGTCGAGGATGTCGGTGACGTCGGTGGGCCGGATACCGCGCTGGCTGGGCGGGCGGCCCCAGTCGTGCACGCCGTAGACGAGGTTGGCACCGTCGACGCGGTCCACCGCGCCCAGCTCGTCGCGGATCCGCAGCAGTACCGCCGCCGCCATGTAGCCGCCCGCCGACTCGCCGCCGGTGAGGATGCGCGGGCTGCCGAACTCGGACTCGCCGTGCTCGAGGAGCCACGCGGCGACGGCCACGCCGTCGTCGGGCCCGGCCGGGAACGGGTGCTCAGGTGCCATGCGATAGTCGACCGACACGACGGCCATCCCGGTCCGGCGGGACAGCTCGAGGTTGGACGCGTCGTTCATCTCCGGCGCACCGAGGATCATGCCGCCGCCGTGGAAGTGGAGGTACACCGCGGTGGCGGCCCGGTCGGGGACGAACACGCGGCACCGCACGCCCGCGATCTCGCGGTCCTCGGCCTCCGGGACCGGTGCGAAGCTCACCGCGAACATCTCGCGCTGCCGCTTGGCGCGCTCGAACTTGTCGAGCGTGGGATCGATCAGGCTGCGGTCGCCGATCATGGCTTGCATGGCCTCCATGCCCTTCGCCACTGCGTCGCGCGCCTCCGGTCGCATCGCCTCGATCTCGTCGCTCCACAACTTCATGCTGAGACCCCCGTCGCTTCCTTCGCGGCCACCGCCGACGACCGGACCGACCACACGTTAGGGTCCCGTGGATGGAGCCTCTCTTGGACGGGAAGGTCGCCGTCGTCACCGGCGCGGCCCACGGGATCGGGCGGGCGACGGCCGAGCTGTTCGCCGAGCACGGCGCGAGCGTGGTGATCGCCGACATCGACGAGCCGGCGGGCGCCGAAGCGGCCGACGCCGTCGTCGCGATCGGCGGCAACGCGGAAGCCGTCACCACCGACGTGCGCGACCCCGAGGCCGTCGACGGGCTCCGCGACCACGTGCTCGGCACCCACGGGCGCATCGACGTCCTCGTGAACAACGTGGGCCACTACCTGCGTGTCCGGCCGTTCGACCGCAGCGAGCCACAGAACTGGCAAGACCTCTACGAAATCAACCTGCTGCACGTGTTCCGCGTCACCCACGCGTTCCTCCCTTCGATGCTCGAGCGCGAGAGAGGCGCCATCGTGAACGTGTCGTCGGTCGAGGGGTGGCGCGGCTACCCGCCCGACCCGGTGTACGGCGCGTTCAAGGCGGCGGTGATCCACTTCACGAAGTGCCTCGCGGTCGACGTCGCGGGGCGGGGTGTGCGCGTCAACGGAGTCGGTCCCGACCTCACGCAGTCGCAACAGGTCGACTACGAGAACCTCGACACCGGCGGCCGCAACCTCTGGCCCATCTGGGCGCCGGTCGGGCGCCGCGGGGAGCCCGAGGACCAGGCGCGGGCGATCCTCTTCCTCGCGAGCGACCTGTCGGAGTTCATCGTGGGGCAGACGCTGCTCACGGACGGCGGCAGCGGCGCCGCCGGCGGCTGGTTCCGGACCGCGCGCCGCGAGGGTCGCAGCTGGACGAACCGGCCCCTCGACCCGTAGCAAGCGCAGCGAGTCGAGGAACTCGCCGCGAGCGAGCGTCTGCGAGCCGGGTATCCCGGCTCGCAGCGCGCGACGGCAGGTGCGGTGACGAGACGAGCGGGAGCGAGTCGAGGAACTCGCCGCGAGCGAGCGTCTGCGAGCCGGGTATCCCGGCTCGCAGCGAGCGAGCCATCGAGGAGGCGAGCGAGCCCGGCAGTCGCGGTGACGAGGCGAGCGGGAGCGAGTCGAGGAACTCGCCGCGAGCGAGCGTGAGCGAGCCGGGTATCCCGGCTCGCAGCGAGCGAGCCATCGAGGAGGCGAGCGAGCCCGGCAGTCGCGGTGACGAGGCG
>DASPTH010000346.1:0-3011 GCA_035623515.1 Acidimicrobiia bacterium | reverse complement strand
CCGGTCTCGACGCGGCGATCGTGCACGCGGCGCGCATCCTGCCGATGCACCGCATCGAGGACCAGGTGCGCGACGTCACCCTCGACCTGATCTACGACCGGCGCCGCCCCGGGTACGACCCGCTCGCCGCGTTCCTCGCCGCGTTCGAGGGGGTGGAGTCGGCAGCCGTGGAGCGGGAGGACCGGTCCGGCTGGCCGGTCGAGGAACGTCTGAAGCACCGCATCATCGACGGTGACCGCGACGGTCTCGAGGCCGACCTCGAGCGGCAGCTCGTCACGTTGCCCGCGCTGGCCATCGTGAACGACGTGTTGCTCGACGGCATGAAGGTCGTCGGCGACCTGTTCGGGTCGGGACAGATGCAGCTCCCGTTCGTGCTGCAGAGCGCGGAGACGATGAAGGCTGCGGTGTCGTATCTCGAACCGCACATGGAGAAGGCCGAAGCGGGGGGCAAGGGCACGATCGTGCTCGGCACGGTGAAGGGCGACGTCCACGACATCGGCAAGAACCTGGTCGACATCATCCTCACCAACAACGGCTACGAGGTGCACAACATCGGCATCAAGGCTCCGCTGTCGGCCTTCCTCGAGAAGGCCGACGAGGTGGCCGCCGACGCGATCGGGATGAGTGGTCTGCTCGTGAAGAGCACCCTCATCATGCGCGAGAACCTCGAGGAGCTGAACGAGCGCGGTATGTCGGATACGCCGGTGCTGCTCGGCGGAGCGGCGCTCACGCGCACCTACGTCGAGCGCGACCTGCGCGAGGTCTACGACGGGCGCCTGTTCTACGGCAAGGACGCATTCGAGGGACTGCACACCATGGACCGGCTGATGGAGGGCAAGCGGAGCGGCACGCTCGACGACGACTTCGGCCGCGCGATCGGGGGCCGCGACATCCCGCGCCGGGGGGTGACGACCGACGCCGGCGATTCGTCCCCGATCACCACCCGGTCGGACGTGGCCGCCGACGCTCCCGTCTTCACGCCGCCGTTCCTCGGCTCACGGGTGGCCAAGGGGCTCCCGCTCGACGACATCGCCGCGTACGTCAACGAGACGGCTCTGTTCCGCAACCAGTGGCAGTTCCGGCCCGACAAGTCGATCGGCGAGACCGACGCCGAGTTCAAGGAGCGGCTGCGCGCGACGCTGCGGGCCGAGCTCGATGTCGCCAAGGCCGAGGGTTGGCTGGTCCCCGCGGTGTTGTGGGGCTACTTCCCGGTGAACTCCGAGGGCAACGCGCTCGTGGTGTGGACCGACGACGACCGCCGCACCGAACGGGTGCGATTCACCTTCCCGCGGCAGCGCGACGACCGTCACCTGTGCATCGCCGACTTCTTCCGCTCCGTCGAGAGCGGCGACGCCGATTACGCCGCCTTCCACGTGGTCACCATCGGCGACCTCGCTTCTCGCCGCGAGCGCGAGCTGTTCGCCGAGGACCGCTACCAGGACTACCTGCTCTGTCACGGCCTGTCCGTCGAGATGACCGAAGCGCTCGCCGAGCTGTGGCACCGCCGGATCCGCGAAGAGTGGGGATTCGCCGACGAGGACGGGCCCACGCTCGCGGGCCTGTTCCGCCAGCAGTACCGGGGGTCGCGGTACTCGTGGGGCTACCCCGCGTGCCCCGACCTCGAGGACCAGGCCGAGCTCGACGCGCTGCTCGACTTCGCGCGCATCGGCGTGCAGCTGACCGAGGAGTTCCAGCTCGAGCCGGAGCAGACGACCTCCGCGATCATCGTCCCGCACCCCGAGGCGAAGTACTTCATCGCCTGAGCCGTCGGCGTCACTTCGTGGCGACGCGGCACCGCGTGAGGTTGGTGAGCAGGCTCTGCTGCACGGGCCCGAGGAGCTTCGGGTTCGGCTCGGCGCTCGGATCGGCAACCACGGCATCGAGCACCGGGTGGAACGCCGGGTCGGCGACCACCCCGTTCGCGGTGCACGCCGCGACCTCGGTGCCGACCCCCTGATCGGCAAGGGTCCCGATCAACAAGTTGCGAACGGTGGCGACGGCCAGCGCGGCCAACGACCCGTCGCTCGCGGTGACACCCGCGACGCCCGGGTCGCACGCGGTCAGGCCGGCGAGGTCCCCGGTGGGTGCGGCCTGCGCGCTCCCCGCCGGTGCCTGCGCCGCCCATTGTTCGAGCGCGCCCTCGATCGCCGTCGTCGCGTCCGCCGAACGGCCGGCGAAGGCGGCTCGGAGGCAGGTGGTGCCGCCCCGGGTGAAGGTGACCTCGGCGTCGCCCGCCCAGCCGTCGGCGACGCCGAGCGCGTGCACGGGGTCCGACCGTGCCGCCAGCATCAGGTACAGCGCGAACGAGCCGAACACGTCGCTCGTCCCGACCGCGGTCTCGCCCGGCTGCAGCACTGGTGGCGTCACGTCGACGGCGTGCGAGCCGTCGACGAGCGTCGTCGGGGTGAGGTAGGAGGAATCGCTCGTGGGCGGCGACCGGAAGAGGGCGTCGATGGCGTGTCTGCCGTCGACCGCGCCGACCAGCTGCAACATCGACGGCCCGAGATCGTACGGGCTCTCCAACATCACGACGAGCGAGTCGGGGATCCCCGCGGCGCGGAGTGCCGCCCGCTCGGCGCGACCGTCACGCTCGCGCGCTCGCTCGTACGTAGCGTGGTCCCGAGCCGACAGCTTGTCTGCGTACAGCAGTTGCACGCGCACCGCGTCGCCCTCCGCCAGCGCGGTCAGGGCCGAGGTCGCGTGGTTGCGGGCGGCGGCGCGCTGGAGGCGCAGGAGGTCGAAGTGCTGGTCCTGCAAGGCGTGGGTGAGCTCGTGGGCGAGCGTCACCTCGACCACGGGCGTGAGCTTGTCGCCCCGAACGGTCGCGCGTTTGGTGGCGGGGTCGTAGAACGCGGCCACGCTGGTGCGGAGCAGCGCGTTCTGGGCGCTCAGGAGGTCGACGCCCGGCGGCAGCAGGCCGATGGCGCGGAGCTGCGCTTCGGACCGCTCGAGCTGCGCTCGGTCGGCCGGAGACAGGTCGCCTCGATCCTTGCCCAGCCGCCGGTCGAACG
>DASPTH010000333.1:0-5031 GCA_035623515.1 Acidimicrobiia bacterium | reverse complement strand
CATCCCACCGCCGAGGACCTGGTCGAGCACGGTGAGCGCGTACCGGTCGGGATCGTCACGCGGCAGGGCTCGCATCCCGAGCACGAGGTGCGCTTGCTCGAGCGGCCGCTCGATGACCGCGACCGGGCGCGGCTCCCGCGTGTCGGCACCGTCGACGCGCGCCGGCCGTGCATGTTCCGTCGGTACCGGCAACCGCTGGTCGATCAGCGCAACGACGTCGTCGTGCGTCACGTTCCCGGCGACCGCGACGACCGCGTTCTCCGGGTGGTAGTGCGCCGCGTGGTACGCGGCGATGTCGTCGCGCGGCATCTCGCCGATCGTCTCGTGCGTGCCCGCGATCTCGCGGCCGAGCGGGTGGTCGGGGAACAGCGCGCTCGCGAACAGGTCGTGCACGAGGTCGTCGGGCGTGTCGTCGCGCATGCTGATCTCTTCGAGGATCACATGGCGCTCGGACTCGACGTCATCCACCCGCAGCGCGGGCGTCCAGACGATGTCGGACAGGATCTCGAGCGCGAGGGGGAGGTAACGATCAGGAACCCGCACGTAGAACTGTGTGGTCTCTTGTCCCGTCGACGCGTTCATGTCGCCGCCGACCGACTCGACCTCCTCGGCGATCTCAACCGCGCGCCGGCGCTCCGTGCCCTTGAACAGCAGGTGCTCGAGGAAGTGGCTCGCGCCCGCGAGTCGCTCGGGCTCGTCGCGCGACCCGGTCCCGACCCAGAAGCCCACCGCGACCGAGCGCAGCTCGGGAAGCCGCTCGGTGACGACTCGCAGTCCCGACTCGAGGCACGTGCGGCGGATGCCGGAGTCGCGTGCCATCCGGCCGGTGATCGACGTGCCGCCGCGTCGGGTTGAGCGACCCGTCAACGGCGGCGGCGGCGCGGCCCCCGGCGGTCTCCCCCGCCTGCGCGCCCGCCGCCCCGGTCCCCGGCGGAGCGGCCTCCCGAACGAGACGCCTCCGCGGGCCCGAGATCGCCGAACTCCTCCTTGGCGGCCTCGTCCCAGAATTCGTCGAACGACGCGACATCGGTGTCGGCACCCGCGCGCGGCGCTCGCTCGCCGTTGCCCCGGTCGCGCGAGTCGGCGCGCGCGCGGTCGCCTCCGGTAGCCCCGTCACCCCCGTCGGCCCCCTCGCCGTCGGGTGCGACGTCGTCGGCGAACGACAACGAGAGCTTGCCCTGGTTGTCGATGTCGTCGACGCGGACCGTGACCTCGTCGCCGAGGTTCAGGACGTCCTCGACCCGGTCGACGCGCCGGCCCCGCCCCAGCTTCGAGATGTGGAGCAGTCCGTCGCGGCCCGGGAGGATGTTCACGAACGCGCCGAACTTCGTGATGTTCACGACGCGGCCGGTGTACTCGGCGCCGAGCTCGGCGGTGGGTGGGTCGAGGATGAGCCCGATGCGTCGCCGGGCCTCCTCCACCTGCTCGCCGTTCGTGGACCCGATGGTGACCGTCCCGACGACGCCGTCGTCGGTGACCGACACGTCGGCTCCGGTCTCCTGGGTGATGGTGTTGATCACCTTGCCCTTGGGGCCGATCACCTCGCCGATCTTGTCGATCGGGATCTCGAAGCTCACGATCTTGGGCGCGGTTTCGCGCAGCTCCGCGCGCGGTTCGGCGATGGCCTCGGCCATCACGTCGAGGATCTGCATGCGTGCGTCGCGCGCCTGGCGCAGTGCCTGCGCGAGCACATCGGCGGGGAGCCCGTCGATCTTGGTGTCGAGCTGCAGGGCGGTGACGAAGTCGCGCGTGCCCGCAACCTTGAAGTCCATGTCGCCGAACGCGTCCTCGGCGCCGAGGATGTCGGTGAGGGTCGTGTACTTGCCCTCGGCGTACACGAGCCCCATGGCGATGCCCGCCACGGGCGCCTTGATCGGCACGCCCGCGTCCATCAGCGAGAGGGTGGAGCCGCACACGGACGCCATCGACGTGGAGCCGTTCGAGCTGAGCACCTCCGACACGACGCGCAAGGTGTAGGGCCACTCGTCCGCCGACGGCACGACCGGCAGCAACGCCCGCTCGGCGAGCGCGCCGTGCCCGATCTCGCGGCGCCGCGGCGCGCCGACCCGACCCGTCTCGCCGGTGGAGAAGGGCGGGAAGTTGTAGTGGTGGATGTAGCGCTTCGTGGTGCCGCGGAGCTCGTCGAGACCGATCGACTGTTCCATCCTCGGCATTCCGAGCGTGAGCACGCTCAGCACCTGCGTCTCACCCCGCTGGAAGAGGCCGGAGCCGTGCGAGGTGGGGATGATCCCGACGTCGGCGGACAACGGCCGGATGTCGGTCGTGCCGCGACCGTCGATCCTCAGCCCCTCGTTGACGATGCGGGCACGCACGACCTTCTTCTGCAGCGCCCGGAACGCGCGCCGGACCTGCGGCGAGCGGTCGGCGAACGGGCCCGGTTCGTCGGGCGTGCCGCACGCCGCGAGCAGGAGGCCGTCCTCGATCTCGTCGAGTCGCGTGTTGCGAGCGGTCTTGTCGGCGGTGGCCATCGCCTCCGAGACGCTCGCCGTCGCCTGCTCGCTCACCGCGTCGAAGACGTCGTCCTCGTAGTCGGTGAAGGTCTGGTAGCCGATGGTCTCGATCGGGCCGTGGACGCGCACGTACTCCTTGACGAGCTCGTGTTGCAGGTCGATGGCGAGCCCGATCGAATGCTTCGCCTCTTCGAGCCCCTCGGCGATGACTTCCTCGGTGACCTTGGGCGCGCCGTCTTCGTAGAGCCGCCACGTGGCCTCGGTGCCGCCTGCCTCCACCATCATGATCGCGATGTCGGTACCGACGCGCCGACCGGCCACGACGAGCTCGAACGTCGACTCCGCGCTCTCCTCGAACGTGGGGTGCGCGATCCAGTCCGAACCGTGACGCGAGAGCCGTACCGCGCCGATCGGCCCGTCGAACGGGATGCCCGACACCATCAACGCCGCGGACGCGCCGTTGATGGACGCGATGTCGTGCGGATTCTCGAGGTCGGCGCCGAGGATGGTCGCGATCACCTGCACCTCGTTGCGGAACCCGTCGGGGAAGGAGGGGCGCAACGGGCGGTCGGTCAGACGGCAGGTGAGCACGGCCGGCTCGCTCGGCCGGCCCTCGCGGCGGAACACCGCGCCCGGGATCTTGCCGGCCGCGTACATTCGCTCCTCGACGTCGACGGTGAGCGGGAAGAAGTCGATCCCCTCGCGGGGCTTCTCGGTGACGACGGTGGAGAGCAACGTGGTGTTGCCGACGTTCACGAGCACCGCGCCGTCGGCTTGGGGCGCCAACCGGCCCGTCTCCAGGGTCATGGTCTTGCCGGCCGCGTTGATCGGGCCCGACACACGGATGGGAGCGTCCGCCATTCGAACGCGCTCCTTTCGAGCAGGGCGAGCGGCGGCGGTTCCCAGTTGTCGCCGTCCGGAGCGTGCACCCCGGGCGGTGGCGACTGACAACCGACGTGGGGCTCGCGGTTCGTCGTTGTCCTACGCGGAAGCGGAGCGCCCCGGACGGATCCGGCCGGCCCCGCGTGCCCTCAGCGCCGCAGCCCGAGCTTGGCGATGAGCGCCCGGTACCGTTCGACGTCGTTGCGCCGGAGGTAGTCGAGCAACCGGCGCCGCCGGCCGACGAGCATGAGCAGGCCGCGGCGCGAGTGGTGGTCCTTGTCGTGGACCCTCAAGTGCTCCGTGAGGTGGTTGATCCGTGCGGTGAGCAGGGCCACCTGCACCTCCGTCGATCCGGTATCGGTGTCGTGGAGGCGGTGCTCGGCGATCGTCGCGGCGGTGTCGGGCATGTGTCGGGGGAACCTGAACTTTCGGATCGAGGACTGTGGTGCTGCGGGTGCGCACCGGCCGCGTGCCCGTGCGCCAGCGTTCGAGGTTACCAGCCCGAACCGGATGGCCGACGGGTCACGCGCCGATGCGACCGCAACGGGCAGCTCGACGCCGCCGGACCCGTCCCGACCGGCCCGAGCTGGGCCTGCACCCCGGCCGGCAGTGCCGGCGCCGGAGCCGCCGGTGCATCCGTAACTGCCACGATCTCCCGGCTAGCCGAGCAGCCGCCGGGTGTCCTCCACGTCCCGCAGCATCTGCGCCACCAGGGCCTCGGCGGACTCGAACCGTTCCTCGCCGCGCAGCCGCTCGACGAAGCGGACGGCCACGTCGGCCCCGTAGAGGTCGCCGTCGAAGTCGAGCACGTAGGCCTCGAGCAGGGACATCTCGGCGTGCTCGTAGAACGTCGGGCGCCGCCCGATCGAGAGCGCCGCCGTGCGCTCGAGCCCGTCGGGCCCGACGAAGCTGCCGGCGTAGATTCCGTCGGCGGGAATGCAGACGCGGGCGGGCACCGCGACGTTGGCGGTCGGGAACCCGAGCTCGCGCCCGCGGCGGTCGCCCTCCTGCACCTCACCGCGCACCTCGTGGGGCCGCCCGAGCAGCTCGGCCGCACCGGCGACGTCGCCGTCGTCGAGCAGCTCGCGGATGCGGGTCGACGAGTACACCGTGCCTCCCGGCGCCGCCTCGAGGCCGAGCCCGACCACGGCGAAGCCGAACTCGGCGCCCATCCGCTCGAGGAGCGCGACGTTGCCGCCGCGGCGGCGCCCGAAGTGGAAGTCGGCACCGACCACGACGAGCCGCGCCCCGGCACCGTCGACGAAGGCCTCCCGGACGAAGTCCTCGGCCGCCTCCTGGCTCCGGGCCTCGTCGAAGGACAGGACGTAGCAGCGATCGAGCGTCCCCGTCGCGTCGAGCAGCTCGAGCTTCTGCGGGAGCGTCGTGAGCAGCTTGGGCGCCGACTCCGGCCGCACGACCTCGGCCGGGTGACGGTCGAACGTGATGCACACGGCTTCCAGGTCGCGCGCGTCCGCGAGCTCGCGCACGAGTTGGAGCACCTTCTGGTGGCCGAGGTGCACGCCGTCGTACACGCCGATCGTGACCGCGCTGCCACGCGCCGACCGCAGCTCGCCGAGGCTCCCCACGAGGCGCATCAGCCGGAGTCGCCTGCGGGCATCACGACAGAAGGTTTGCACGCCGCCCCGGAACGCTCGTACACCGCGACGAGCTCCTTCCC
>DASPTH010000327.1:0-2245 GCA_035623515.1 Acidimicrobiia bacterium | reverse complement strand
CGCTTCCTTGGGTCGTCGTCGACGAGCTCGAGCGGCACCTGGCCGAGCTCCCCCCGGGAACCGAGCTCGTGTTCCCGGCACCTGAGGGCGGCCACCTCCGCGCGGAGCACTGGCGTCGGCGGCTATGGGTCCCGGCCTGTGTCAAGGCCCGGGTTCGGCGAGCCCACGAAGGACGAGCAGACGCGGGAGCACTACCACGGGCTCTGCCCGAACGACCTCCGCCTCGAGGCCCGTGTCGGAGACGTCGATCCGGCCCGTGGACCGCCTCGTGGATGCCCATGAGCGCGCGCTCCCGAAGCTGCTCAGCTCGGCCAGCGCCGGCAAGTTGGCCTCCTCGGGTTCGAGCCCGCGCGACAGACGCGCGATGGATTTCACGGGGGCTCGACGGATGCCCTGCCGTCGTGCGCTGTGACCTGGGCGTATGCGTGGGCGATACGGGACTCGAACCCATGACCTCTGCCGTGTGAAGGCAGCGCTCTAACCAACTGAGCCAATCGCCCGAAGGGCATGGAGGATAGCCTCGGCCTCCCGAACGAGCGGTGGTATCGCAGGAGGTGGGGGTGACCCGCACAGCAGCTCCCGACACAGACCTCGCCATGCCCCTCGCCGAAGCGATGCGCACGCAGCGAGCGATTCGCCGGCTGCGCAGCGATCCTGTCGACGACGACGTCGTCCTGCGCTGCCTCGAGCTCGCCACGCGTGCGCCGACCGGCGGCAACCGCCAGGGGTGGGAGTTCGTGGTCGTGCGCGACCCGGCCGTCAAGCACCAGCTCGCTCGGCTCAACCGGCAGGCATGGTCGGTGTACCGGCGGCTCGCCCAGCGCGGGAGCGATCCCGGAGACGCCCAGACCCGCAAGATCATCGACTCGGTGCAGTGGCAGGCGGACCACTTCGAGGAGATCCCGGTGGTCGTGGTGGCGTGCCTGCACGGGCGCCCGCCCCTGCTCGGTACCCCCGCGCTGGCGGCGCCCTACTACGGGTCCGTGTTCCCCGCGGTGCAGAACCTGCTGCTCGCGGCCCGGGCCGTCGGGCTCGGGGCGGTGCTCGTCACGTTGCCGCTCTGGTCGGCGCGCTTGGCCCGCCGCACCCTGGGGCTCCCGGGATCGGTCACGCCGGTTGCGGCCGTCCCCCTCGGCTGGCCGCGGGGAAAGTACGGCCCCACCACCCGTCGGCCGGTGGAAGAAGTGGTGCACCTCGACCGTTATGGCCACCAACCGTTCCGCGGAACATCACGCACCGGGTCTCCGGCTGCGGCAGAATAGAGAGGTTCCCGTCGGCGCCGGGCCGCGCCGAGGGGGGGTTTGCACGTTCAAGGCAGGTGCCATGCCGAGAAAAGGACGAGCTCGCCGGTTCCGTGAGGCACGGGAGCTCAAGCAGGGCTACGACGACGGGCTGTTCACGGAGAGCAACCGCTCGCTGGCCGACGTCGATCTCGACGACGAGATCGACGACGACCTCGAGGACTCCGTGGACGACGACGATTGGGAAGACGACCCCCTCGACGACGACGATCCGCTGCGCGCGGACGACCGCCGGGCGGCCTCCTGACCGTCACAGTCTCCCGAACATCCGGCAGTTCCGGCGCGCATTCGACCCTCGACTGACGGATGATCGAGGTCGCGGCGCGTCTCCGCGGTGCGCGCGAGCGGGCCGGTCAGACGGTGCGGGGGTCGGGCTTGTCGGGGTCGATGTCGAAGCGGACGATCGCCTCGTGGACGATCTCGTCCTTGAGCGCGTCGGTCTGTGCCAGGCCCTGGAGCGTCGCCACCACGATGTTCGGCGCGTCGACCTCGAAGTGACGGCGTAGCGCGGTCCGGGTGTCGGAGAAGCCGTAGCCGTCGGTGCCGAGCACCGTGAACGGCTTCGGCACGAAACGGCCGACGCCGTCGGGCATGGCCTTCATGAAGTCGCTCACCGCGACCAGCGGACCTTCCACGTCGCGCAGCATCTCGGTGACGTAGGGCGTGCGGGCCGGCTCGGCGGGGTGGAGCCGGTTCCACCGCTCGACCGAGAGCGCGTCCTCGCGGAGCATCTTCCACGACGTTGCGCTCCACACGTCGGCGCCCACGTCCCACTCGTCGGCGAGGATGCGTTGCGCGTCGAGCGCGGCGAGCATCCCGGTGCCACTGGCGAGGATCTGGGCCCGGTGCGCGTGCGCGCCTGCAGGCGCCTCACGGAACCGGTAGAGCCCCTTCACGATGCCGTCTTCGACGCCGTCGGGCATCGGCGGCATCGAGTAGTTCTC
>DASPTH010000301.1:0-11239 GCA_035623515.1 Acidimicrobiia bacterium | reverse complement strand
TGGAGCGAGCCGGCCGATCTGTTCACCAAGCTGGCGCCCCCCGAGTACCGCGACCGCGTGCCCCACGTCGAGGAGGTCGAGGGCCGGCCGATGTGGGTGTTCAACGGCCACCCGGTCGGAGTCTTCAGCGCGGCCGGGGTGATCGGGCGCGACGGCAAGAAGGAATCCGCCGACATCGCGCTGAACCACTGGGAGTTCGAGAAGATCCACGTCGGCGCGTACGACCCGAAGGTTCGCCTCGAGGTGATGGACGACTCCGGGATCGACGCGCAGGTGATCTTCCCGAGCACGATCGGCCTGGGTGGCCAGCACCTCGCCCAAGCCGCCGATGCCGAGCTGTCACTGCTGGCGATCCACCTCTACAACGACGCGCAAGCGGAGATCCAGGCCGAGTCGAACGAGCGACTGCTGCCGTTGCCGCTGATGCCGGCGTGGGACGTCGACGCCTCGGTCGTCGAGGCCGAGCGCGTCGCGGCGATGGGCGCGCGCGGGGTGAACATGACGTCCGACCCGCAGGACCTCGGGGCGCCCGACCTCGCGAGCACCGAGTGGGACCCGTTCTGGGAGGTCTGCACCGAGCTGCAGCTGCCCGTCCACTTCCACATCGGTGCGAGCGTCACGGCAGAGACCTTCCGCGGCAAGTACCACTGGCCCTCGCAGGCGCTGAACACCCAGCTCGCGCTCAGCGGCACGCTGCTCTTCGTCGGGAACGCGCGTGTGGTCGCGAACGCGATCGTCTCCGGTGTGTTCGACCGCCACCCCGACCTGAAGATGGTGTCGGTGGAGAGCGGCGTGGGATGGATCCCCTTCATCCTCGAGGCGCTCGACTACGAGATGGCGGAGAACGCGCCCGACGAGTTCGCGAAGCTGAAGAAGCTCCCGTCGGAGTACTTCCGCAGCAACCTGTACGCGACGTTCTGGTTCGAGAACAACCGCAACAAGCTCCCGGAGCTGATCGAGGCGGTCGGCGAGGACAGCATCCTGTTCGAGACCGACTTCCCGCACCCCACCTGCCTGTACCCGAAGCCGTTGGACACGATCGCCGCCAAGATGGCCACGCTCCCGCCGGAGACCCAGCGCAAGATCTACGGCGAGAACGCGCGGAAGCTCTACCGGCTCTGAGGCGAAGCTGCCCATGAACGCGATCGGCCACTGGATCGGGGGTCGGCCCGTCGAGGGCAGGTCGGGCCGTTCCGGACCCGTCTACGACCCCGCGCTCGGCCGCGAGGTCGCGCGCGTCGCGTTCGCGTCCGCCGCGGAGGTCGACGACGCGGTCAAGACCGCGGCCGACGCCGCGCGCACCTGGGGTGTGTCACCCCTGAGCCGGCGGGTCACCGCCCTCTTCCGGCTGCGCGAGCTGCTCGATGCCCACCGCGACGACCTGGCGGCCACCGTCACGCGCGAGCACGGCAAGACGATCGCCGATGCGCGTGGAGAGGTCGACCGCGGCCTCGAGTGCGTCGAGTTCGCGTGCGGCATCCCGCACCTGCTGAAGGGAGCGCACACGTCGGAGGTCTCCTCGGGGATCGACGTGCACACCCTGTTGCAGCCCGTTGGTGTGGTCGCGGGCATCACGCCGTTCAACTTCCCGGTGATGGTGCCGCTGTGGATGCTGTCGAACGCACTCGCCTGCGGGAACGCGTTCGTGTTGAAACCGTCGGAGAAGGATCCGTCCGCGTCGCTCCTGCTCGCCGGGTTGGTCCGGCAGGCGGGTTTCCCGGACGGTGTCTTCAACGTGGTCCAGGGCGACGCGGAAGCGGTCGACGCGGTGTTGACGCACCCCGACGTCGACGCGGTGTCGTTCGTGGGGAGCACCGCGGTCGCTCGGCACGTGTACGAGACCGGCACCAGCCACGGCAAGCGAGTCCAGGCCCTCGGCGGTGCCAAGAACCACATGGTCGTCCTTCCCGACGCCGACGTCGGCGCCGCCGCCGACGCTGCGGTGTCGGCCGCCTACGGCTCGGCGGGGGAGCGGTGCATGGCCATCTCGGTCGTCGTCGCGGTGGGGTCGGTCGCCGACCCGCTCGTCGACGCCATCGCCGCGCGCATCCCCGCCGTCGTCGTGGGGCCCGGAGACCAGGAGACGTCGATGATGGGGCCGCTCGTCACGCCCCAGCACCGCGACCGCGTGCGGTCCTACGTCGAGCGCGCGCCCGACGAAGGCGCGCGGGTCGTGGTCGACGGATCCGACGCCGTCGCCGGTGACGGCTTCTTCGTCGGGTGCACGCTGGTCGACCACGTGGAGCCGGGGATGCGCGTCTACGACGACGAGATCTTCGGCCCGGTGTTGAGCGTCGTACGCGTGCCCACCTTCGACGAGGCGGTCGCGCTCGTCAACGCGAACCCCTACGGCAACGGGGTGGCGCTGTTCACGCGCGACGGCGGCGCGGCCCGGAGGTTCGAGCGCGATGTCGAGATCGGCATGGTGGGCGTGAACGTCCCCATCCCGGTGCCGGTCGCCTCGTACTCCTTCGGCGGTTGGAAGGCGTCGCTCTTCGGCGACAGCGCCGTGTACGGGCCCGACGGGATCCGCTTCTACACCCGCCCGAAGGTCGTGACGTCCCGCTGGCCCGAGCCCGCCGCGAGCGCCATCGACCTCGGGTTCCCGACGACCACCCCGCCCGAGCCGCCGACCTGACCGGGTCCGTCCCGAAGGACCCGGGCTCTGATATTGACGTCGCAGTCAAAAGTGAGGTAGAGTGACGCGCATGACCAGCACCGAGTTCATCGAAGTCGTCCACCGCGACCTGCCATACAGCACCTTCGACGCCGACAACCACCTCTACGAGAACCGCGACGCGCTCACGAAGTTCCTGCCCCCGGAGTACGCGGGAATCATCAAGTACGTCGACATCGAGGGGCGGACGAAGCTGGCGATCCGCGACAAGATCACCAACTACATCCCCAATCCCACCTTCGGGAAGGTGGCCGTCCCCGGTGGCGCGGGCTACGACATCACGAAGGGCGGCGCCGGGTTCGGCGAGTCACAGGCCCTCGCCGGCGGCAAGAAGATGGTGGCGATGCCGAGTCTCGACGCGTTCTTCGATCCCGAGCCGCGCCTCGAGCTCATGAAGGAGATGGGCATCGACCGGACGCTCCTCTGGCCCACGCTCGCGAGCGCGCTCGAGGAGCGCATGGCCGACGATCCCGAAGCGGTCTGCGTCGTCATCCACGCGCTCAACGAGTGGATGCACGAGCACTGGAGCTACGTGTACTCGGACGCGATCTACGCCACTCCGATCATCTCGCTGTCGGTGCTCGACCGCGCGCTCGAGGAGCTCGAGTTCGTCTACGAGCGCGGCGCCAAGATCTTCCTGATCCGGGTGGCGCCCGTCCCCACGTGGCGCGGCAGGCGGTCGTTCGCCCTCCCCGAGTTCGACCCGTTCTGGGAGCGCGTCCAGGAGCTCGACATCGTCGTCGGCATGCACAGTGGTGACCCCGGTTACCACCGCTACATCAACGAGTGGGAGGGCCTGGGCGACAACGAGATGAGCATCGACCGTCACGCGCGCCGCGCCGCTCCGGGGTTCCTCACCCTCGCGTCGGAGAAGGACAACCTCGTCGACGCCATGGCCTCGATCATCGGGCACGGGCTCGCGACCAGGTTCCCGGAGCTCAAGTTCATGCCCGTCGAGTTCGGCAGCAAGTGGATCCGGCCGTTCTACGCCAAGCTCCAGCGCGCGTCCGAGCGGCAGTCGGTGCTCTTCGACGAGGACCCGGTCGAGGTGTTCAACCGCAACGTGTGGGTCCACGCCTTCCACGAGCCCGACCCCAAAGGGCTCATCGACCTCGGCCTCCCCGTGGACCACATCATGTTCGGCTCCGACTTCCCGCACCCGGAGGGCATGGCCGATCCGCTGGCGTACTCCGAGGTCGTCGCCGATCTGCCCATCGAGCAGCAGGCGCTGATCATGGGTGGCGCGCTCGAGAAGGCGATGGGCGTCGGCAAGTACGCCGCCTGACGGAGGGAGTCGTCGGTGGCCGCGACCGCACCGGTCGAGAGCGAGAAGCCGAACGGGCCCCGTTCCCGCAAGGGCGCGCTCACGCGCGCGCGCCTGCTCGAAGCGGCGAAGGAGATCTTCGAGGAGAACGGTTTCCTCGACGCCCGGATCTCGGACATCTCCGAGCGTGCCGGGCTGTCGCACGGGTCCTTCTACCACTACTTCGACTCGAAGGAAGAGATCTTCCGGGAGGTCGCGGCGGCCGTCGACGACGAGCTGAGCGCCCCACTCGGCAACGTGATCCTCGACCCGACGTCGAGCGCCACGCCGCGCGAACGCATCCGGGAAGGCATGCGCCGTCACTTCGAGAGCTACCGCGACGAGGCGCGGATCATGGGCGTGATCGAGCAGGTCTCGCGCTACGACGAGCACGTGAGCGCGATGCGGCGAGCGCGTCACCAGGAGCACCGGGAGCAGGTCGCGGGTTCCATCCGCCACCTGCAGCGGCGCGGCCTCGCCGACCCCACCCTCGACCCGACCATCGCCGCCGCCGGCCTCGGGTCGATGACCTGGCGGTTCGCCGAGATGTGGCTGGTCGAGGGTTTGATCGAGTGCACGTTCGACGAAGGCGTCGAGCAGATCACCACGCTCTTCGTGAACGCGCTGCAGCTCGAGGACCAGCCGAGAGCGTGAACCGCCGAGAGCGGGAAGCGTGACGGAAGCCGAGGGGGTCGACGAGTTGGCGCGCCGGTTCCGCGCCGGTGACTTCGCGGGCGCGCTCGAGCTGTTCCACCCGGAGGTGCGCATCCAGCAACCCGCGTCGTTGCCGCACGGCGGTTGGCACGACGGACGGGCGGCCGTCGACGCGATGGGCGCGACGTTCCGCCGCTACTGGGACCGCACGATCACCGCGCCGCGCGTCCTGGGCTGCGGCGAGTCGCTCGTGATGGTCACGGAGCAGACCTGGACCGCCAAGGACACCGGCCGATCGGCAACCGTCGACGTCGTCGAGCTGTTCTCGTTCACCGACGGGCTCGTGTCCGAGGTGCGGGTGTTCCAACAAGACACCCACCTGCTGCTCGCCACGCTCGACCGCGCGTAGCCGCGCGCTCCCGCTACGCGCCGGTGCCCACCGCGTCGAGCGCGCCGTACCGCACCCCGAGGTCTCCGCCGACGTCGTGGCGCCGGAGCTCGGGGAGCACCTCGGTGGCGAACAGGTCGAAGCAGGCGTGCGCCTCCTCCGCCGTCATGCCGCCGAAGGACAGCGGGACCACGAGGGCGCCGGCGTCGCACCGCCGGACGTAGTCGAGCAGTTTCTCGGTGACCTGCTCGGGTGTGCCCCACACCTGCAGGTCGGCGAGGAAGCCGTTGAACTGGTCGAGCCCGTGTTTGGCGATGTTGTTGGCGAGCGCGCCGTAGTACTCGTAGCCCTCGACCTGCGCGAACCCGACGTTGTCGAACTCGTAGTGCTCGACGGTCGAGCGCGCCCAGCGCTGCAGGTAGACGTCGCGCAGCCGCTGGGCCGCGGCCGGGTCGCGGTGGACACCGGCGACGACGACCAGGATCGGCTTGGGCGCCTCGTCGCCGTTGAGCTCGCGGTAGCGCTCGCGGTACTCGGCCAGCTCCGCCTCGGTGGTGTCCCACGGCTTCTGCGCGATGACCATGATCCCGACACCGAGGCGCGCCATCAGCTCCATCGACTGGGGCGAGACCGCCGACGCGAACGTGCGGCCCTTGAACGTGGCGAACGGCCGCGGCCGGATCGGGACGCGCGGCTGCTGGTAGAGCTCGCCGTCGTACTCGATGTAGCCGCTCTCGAGTGCCTCGAGGATCGCCTCCGTGTACTCGGTGAACCGGCGGCGCGACTCGCCCATCTCCAAGCGGAAACCGTCGAACTCGACGCGCCCGAGGCCCCGGCCCAGCCCGAGGATGGCGCGCCCGTCCGAGAGGTGGTCGAGCACCGCGAAGCTCTCCGCCACCCGCACCGGGTCGTGCCAGGGCAGGACCGTCACGAACGTCCCCAGCTTGACCCGGGTGGTGCGCGCCGCCACCCACGCCAGCACCATCATCTGCTCGGACGTGAGCTGGTAGTCGGAGAAGTGGTGCTCCGAGACGAACACCGAGTCGAAGCCGGCGTCCTCGGCACGAGCGGCGAGGCCCAGCTCCCGGTGGTACGCCTCGGCGTCGGTGACCCCGCCGTCGAGGTTCGCGAACTGCAGACCGAGCCCAATGTGCATGAGCACTTACTTACCACATCGGGGTGCAGGTTGCCCACCACCCCGGAGCAGAGACCCGACGGCCGGGAGGGCCGGAAGCGGCGGCCGGCCGAAGCTTCAGTGGCGGCGGTGGTCGGGCTCGATGGCGGGGAAGAACCCCTTGATCGTGCCCTCGCTCACGAGGCCGAGCGCCCGGTCGCGGTCGAACCCGGCGTTGTGGTGGCTCTCGAGGGCGACGAGCAGCGCGACGCCCATCACCGCGCGAGCCGAGATGTCCGGCGCGAACGTGGACCCGTAGCGGTCTTCGACCTTCTTCCATGCCTCCGCGAGCCGGTCCATTGCCACCGCGAAGCTCTCCTCGTAGAACCGCTGCGCCACGCGCGGGTCGCCGAAGAGCACGAGCCCGAGCAGCGGGAGCACCTCCTCGAGTGTCGAGACCAGCTGGCGGTAGAGGCCGTTCAGGGTCTGGAGCTGGCGCTCGGGGGTGAGGGGCTCGTCGCGGTCGACGACCTCCGACGCCGCCACCAGCTCGTCGACCGCCTCGCGGAGCGGTTCGACGACGGCTTCGTAGAACAACTGGTCCTTGCTCTCGAAGTGCCGGTAGATGACACCTTCGCTGATGCCGCCGTACTCGGCGATCGCCTTGATGGTGGTGCCGTTCATGTCGCCGGTCTCGCTGAACGCGCGCCGAGCGGCCTTGAGGATCGATTTGCGCCGCGCCTCCGCGGTGAGCCGGCGGGCCCGTGGCGGCGCGGCGACGGTGTCGGTCGCGTCCATCCGGGCCACAATAACGGGATCGGTCTGGTGAGCGAGCGTTTGATCACTTCTCGAGGCTTCGACACGCCGCCCGATGGTCTGCGTATCATGAGCGAACGCTCGCTCACGTGTGTCACCGCACGCGCGGCAATTAGTAGGTGAAACACTTCCCACGAGACCGAGAGGAACGGCGGTGAGGGCTGCGGTCGCGTACGAGGCGGGACACCCGCTCGTCGTGGAGGATCTCGAGCAACCGGCGATCGGACCTCGTGACGTGCTGGTGCGCCTCTCCGCGAGCGGCATCTGCCATACCGACGTGAACGTGATCAGCGGGCTCTCGGCGTTGCCGCTCCCGCTCGTGCCGGGCCACGAGGGCTGTGGCGTGGTGGAGGAGGTCGGGCCCGACGTCCGCCGCGTCCGCATGGGCGACCGCGTGCTCGCGTCGGTGACGCCCGCGTGCGGCACGTGCTGGTGGTGCGTCAACTCGATGTCCAACCACTGCGAGCTCAACTCCGTGGTGATGTCGACGCCGCGGTTCCGGCTCCCGAACGGTCGACCCGCTCCCGCGCTCTGCGGCTGCGGCACGTTCGCCGACGTCATGGTCGTCGACGAGGCGTCGGTGGTCCCCGTGCACACCGACCTCCCCGACGAGGAGCTCGCCCTGCTCGGCTGCGGCGTGACCACCGGGTTGGGGGCTGCGCTCAACACGGCCGGGGTCGCGCCGGGCTCGAGCGTCGCGGTGATCGGCTGCGGCGGTGTCGGCCAATCCGTCGTGCAGGGCGCGCGCATCGCCGGCGCGGTCACGATCGTCGCCATCGACCCCGCGCCGGGGCGGCGCGAGGCGAGCCTCCGCGTGGGCGCCACGCACGCGGTCGACCCCTCCACGACGGACCCGGTGGAGGAGGTCCGCGCGCTCACCGGCGGGCGCGGGGCGGATTACAGCTTCGAGGTCGTCGGCCGGCCCGAACTGATCGTGCAGGCCTTCGACCTGGCGCGCGTCGAGGGCACGGTGACGCTCGTGGGCATGCCGGCGGCGGGCACCACGTTCACGTTGCCGGCGGTGGGCGCGGTCTTCTCCGGCAAGCGGCTCGCCGGATCGGTGGTCGGCGGCGCCCAGATCCTGCGCGACTTCCCGCGCTTCATCCAACTCGCCGAGTCGGGCAAGCTGGATCTCGGTGCACTGGTGTCGCGGCGGATCGGGCTCGACGAGGTCAACGACGGGATCGACGCGCTCAACCGAGCCGAGGGCGTCCGCACCGTGATCGTGTAGGACTTCGGAGATGGGCGAGCGCATGCTGCTCAGGAACGCGCAGGTGCTCACCTGCTCCGGGGACCCGGCCGAGCGCCCGGTCGACGGCGACGTCCTCGTCGACGGCAGCCGCATCGCCAAGGTCTCGACCGGTCGTCTCGATGTCGGCGCGGACGACGCACGCGTCGTCGACGTGCAGGGGGCGACGGTGCTCCCTGCTCTGTGCGACGCGCACACGCACATCAGCTGGCCGCTCGATTTCGTGTTCGACCACGCGGGTGTCGCCGCGTCGCCGGTCGCGGAGCACGCCCTCGACGTGGCCGCGGTGGCCCGGACCTTCCTCGAGAGCGGCTACAGCCTCGTCGTCGGCGCCGGTGTCCTCCAGCCGCACGACGACGTCCTGGCGAAGGACGCGATCGAGCGAGGGTTGATCAGCGGCCCGCGCATCGTCCCCAGCGGTCGGATGATCACGTCACCGGGAGCGCTCGGCGCCGACGACGGCTTGATGGACGTCGCTGCCGATGCGGCGGAGTTGCGCGCCGTCGTCGCTCGCCAGTGCGACGACGGGGTGCGCGCGCTCAAGCTGTTCATCTCGGGCGACGGCATCGTGCCTGGGTTCCCCTCGGGCGACGTGTACATGAACGATGGCATGTTGCAGGCGGCGGTCGAGGAAGCCGACCGGCACGGCGCCTTCGTGACGGTGCACGCACGCGGCGCGGCGAGCGTCGCGATGGCAGCGCGCACCGGTGTCCGGCTCGTCCACCATGCGTGCTTCCTCGACGACGACGCCGTGGGCGAACTCGTTGCTCGTCGCGACGAGGTGTGGGTGTGCCCGGGGTTGCACTACCTCTACGCAGTGGTGCACGGCGACGCGTCGCCCTGGGGCGTCACGTCGGAGCAGGTCGACGCGTCGGGCTACCGGCAGGAGCTCGACGCCCAGGTCGACGGCCTGCGCCGGCTGCGGGCGTCGGGGATCCGCATCGTGGCGGGCGGTGACTTCGGCCACCAGTGGACCCACCACGGTACGTACGCGGCCGAGCTGCAACGCTACGTCGAGCTCGTCGGGATGACGCCCACCGAGGCGATCCACACCGCGACCCGCAACGCGGGACCGCTCGTCGGGCTCGACGTCGGCGAGGTCCGCGAGGGCGCGCTCGCCGATCTCCTCGTGGTCGACGGCGACCCCACGGCCGACATCACGGTGTTGCAGCGGCCCGAGTGCCGCCGGGCCGTGGTCAAGGACGGCGTGTTCGCGTACGTGAACCCGCGGATCTATCCGTGACCGGCGCGCGCGAGCCGCCGGGCGACGCGCCCGGTACCGGGACGCTGCTGTCCGGCGTCGAGGCGCTGGCGCGCCTGCTCGTCCTCCGCCACCAGCTGGACGTTCGCGACGGTTTGACGACCGCCACGATGGTCTCGGGTTACCCGGGGTCCCCGTTGGGCGGGTTCGACCTCGCGCTGGAGCAGATGGCCGACGTGCTCGCCGCGCACCGGATCGTCCATCGCCCGGGGCTCAACGAGGAGCTCGCCGCCGCCACGGTGTGGGGCAGCCAGATGGGGGCCGCGATCGAGTACGCCGGCGTCGACGGGGTCGCCGGCGCGTGGTACGGCAAGGGGCCGGGCCTCGATCGCTCGGGCGACGTGATGAAGCACGCCAACGCCATGGGGTCCGGGCCGAACGGCGGCGTCGTGATGTTCTGCGGTGACGACCCCACCGCCAAGTCGTCCACCCTCACGTGCGACAGCCAGTACACGTTCGCGGACGCGTGCATGCCCGTGCTGTACCCGGGCGACCAGCAGGACGTCGTCGACCTCGGTGTGCACGCCTTCCGCCTCTCGAGGTACTCGGGCGCGTGGGTTGGATTGAAGATCGTCACCGCGGTCGCCGACGGCATCGGGACCGTCGACCTCGACCCCGGCCGCCAGCCGCCCGGCGGCCCGGCCGACCTCGTGGTCGACGGCAAGCCGTGGCGCCACGAACCGCTGCCGACGCTGGGGCCGCACCAGGTACCGGATCAAGAACTGCTCGTGGTGGAACACCGCGTGCGCGCCGCGCAGGCCTACGCACGGCACCACGCGCTCGATCGTGTCGTGGGCGCGCCCCCGGGCGCGCGGCTCGGCATCGTGTGTGCCGGCACCACGTACTTCGACCTGATGCAGGCGTTCGCCGACCTCGGCGTCGGCGCGGACGAGCTCGGTGATGTCGGCGTGCGCGTGCTGAAGCTCGCGATGACCTACCCGCTCGTCGAGGAGACGCTCGTCGAATTCGGCGAGTCGGTCGACGAGGTGCTCGTCGTCGAGGAGAAGCGTCCCTTCGTCGAGATGCAACTGCGGAGCATCCTGCACGAGGCCGGGAGCCCGGTTCCGGTCGTCGGGAAGCGCGACCGCGGCGGGAACCCGCTGGCGTCGTCGGTCGGCGAGCTCGACCCCGCGGCGGTCGGGGCGATCCTCACGCGGGTCCTACCCACGCTCCGGGCACCGCGCGCGGCGACGGTGCCACGACCGGTCGGTGCGCTGCCGGCGCGGGCGCCGGCCTTCTGCAGCGGCTGTCCCCACAACCGGTCCACGGTCTTCCCCGTCGGCGCGCTCGTCGGCGGCGGCGTCGGGTGTCACGGGATCATGTACTTCGAGGCGCGGCATCGCGGCATGAGGAGCCTTCCCCCCACGCCGATGGGCGCGGAGGGTGTCCCGTGGCTCGGGCTCTCGCCCTTCGTCGACGAGCCCCACCTCTTCCAGAACATCGGCGACGGCACCCTGAGCCACTCGGGAACCCTCGCCATCCGCGCGAGCGTGGCGGCGGGCGTCGACGTCACCTTCAAGATCCTGTACAACGCCGCGGTCGCCATGACCGGCGGCCAAGCCGTCACGGGGCTGATGGACGTCCCCGCGCTGACCCGCGCGCTCGAAGCGGAAGGGGTCCGGAAGACGGTCGTCTGCGCCGACGACCCCACTCGCTACGGCCGCCACGCGCGCTGGGCAGGAGGCGTCGAGGTCTTCGGCCGCGATCGCCTCGCCGGTGTGCAGGAAGAGCTGCAGCGCGTGCCCGGCGTCACCGTGATCGTCTACGACCAGCAGTG
>DASPTH010000286.1:0-6524 GCA_035623515.1 Acidimicrobiia bacterium | reverse complement strand
GACGGTGAGCCGGCCGGGTGGGCTCTGGTCCGCAGAGTTGTGGTCGACGACGTAACCCGGCGGCGGCTGGTGCGTGATCGTGATCGAGTCCCCGGTGCTCAGCCAGAAGCTGAAGCCGTACGAGCGCTTGCCGACCCCGGGCCGGGTCACCGGTGGCGGGTTCACCGGTTGGTCGTGCGCCGAGACGCCGGGCGCGACCGCGGTGATCGTGCCTCCTCGGACCAGTTCGTCACTCTCCATGTCGACGACGTAGACGAGGACGGAGCCGGTGAGCGCAACGGCGTTGTCCCTCGGTGGCGGGGGCTGGTCCTTGCACGGGCGGTGCGCGGTTTCCACCAGGTACGGGGTGCCCTCGACCACGACGCGTTGGCCGTCCTTGGTCTCCGTTCCGTCGATCCGTCCCCATCCGCGTGTCCCCTCGCGCGCTTGACCCGGCTGGAGGAACGGCTGCTCGATCTCGGTCTCGACGTGCACGCGCGGGATCGCGAGCACGCCGTCGGGACCGAGCCGCGCGTCCGGAGGAACCGTCAGCTTCACGCCCGGGTTCGAGTTGAACCAGTCGAGGTAGTCCTGCCACTGGCACTCGAACGTGTAGTCGACGTACTCCTGCTGGGTCTGTTCTTCGTTGTAGGTGACCGTGTCGTCGCGCCACTCCTCGATGTCCCAGCACATGTCGTCGATGCGCGCGTGGTGGGCCGGTGTCGCGGTGCGGACGCGTTCGGTCACCGTGACGCGCTCCGTCTGCCGGCGCGTGTTCTTCAACCAGCGCCGCTCTCGGATCGACACGATCGGGTTCTGGGACAGTTCCGCGAGCGGTGGTCCCGTGATCAGGGGCTCGATGTCGGTGACGACCTCAGCCACGTCGGGTCACCGGACGCACGCCGGAGCTCATGGGCCCTCCCCTCACCCTCCCGCGGCACTCGAGCAACCCGATCATGATCCATCGCTCGCACCAGTGCACGCGGTGAGCCGCCTACCCTCCGCACGCGCCACCACGCACGAGGCAACGCCCGGCGGTGCAAGTGATCCCTTGCACCAGATCACACGCGTACCGGCGCGGGTACTTGTGTCGGCGCCCGCGGCGCAGGAGACTTCAGCACGTCGGACTCGTTCGAGGAGGGGGGCACTCCATGACGACAGCTCCTGACCGGCCGCGGCTCGCGTCGCTCGCGCCCGGACCGCCGGCGGGCACGACAGGCGGGCGCAGCCGGGCGCGGACCCGGCGGATCGCGCGCCACGGAGTCGCGCTGTGGCTCGCCGTACTCGCCTTCGGGTTCGCGGCCGGTGCGGCCCTGGTGATGCTCACCGACCCGGGTGGGGGCGCGCCCAGCGTGCCCGCGGTACCGGCCGCCGCCGAGTCGTCGGCGGGCATCACCGACCTGAACGGCCACCACATCCACGGCGTGAAGGCGCACGACGTTGCCGCGGAGCTGCAGCCGGACCAGCCGCTCGACCCCGCGACCCGCGCCCTCCTCGCCCAGCAGCTGACCGTCGCGCGCGCGACCGCGATGCGCTACCCGACCGTCACCGACGCGGAGGCCGGGGGCTACCACCTCGTAGCGGGGTTCGGGCCGGGGAGCGGCGCGCACTACATCGGCGGCCCCATCACCTTGCCGGGCCCGTTCGACCCGAGCCGGCCGCAGTCGCTCGTCTACGACGGCACGAGCCCCACGTCGCACATCGTCGGGCTCATGTACTACGCGATCGGCACGAACCCGCCCGAGGGTTTCGCGGGGCCGAACGACCACTGGCACCGCCACAGCAACGTGTGCACCACGTTCGCCAACGGCAAGATCGACGTGCCGTTCCCGCCCGACTCCGACGTGACCCAGGCGCAGTGCACCTCCGTGGGCGGCAACTTCATGAAGATCACCGGCTGGATGGTGCATGCCTGGGTCGTGCCCGGGTGGGACAGCCCGTCCGGGGTGTTCTCGCACGAGAACCCGGACGTGCGTTGCGCCGACGGCACCTTCCACACCAACAAGACCGGGGAGTGCCAGGGCACGTGACCATCCTCGGCGGCCGAGGGTAGAAGGCTCTTCTCTTTTCTGTAGAGGGATGATATAGTCAGCCCGGCCGCCTGCCGCGGAAGGGAGCGTCGATGCCGCACTTCCCCAAGCCCGCCGAGGGTTCGTGGACCGAGCACTACCCGTACCTGGGTACCGGCCCGGTGACCTACGAGGACTCGATCTCCCCCGAGCACTACGAGGTCGAGCGCAAGGCGATCTTCGGCCGGACCTGGCTCAACGTCGGTCGGGTCGAGCAACTCCCGCGTGTCGGCAGCTACTTCACCAAGGAGATCGACGCGGCGAACACGTCGGTCGTGGTGGTGCGTTCGGCCGACCAGCAGGTGCGCGCGTTCTACAACATGTGCCGGCACCGCGGGAACAAGCTCGTGTGGCAGGACTACCCGGGTGAGGAGACGAACGGCACCTGCCGGCAGTTCACCTGCAAGTACCACGGCTGGCGCTACAACCTCGAAGGCGACCTGACCTTCATCCAGCAGGAGCCGGAGTTCTTCGACGTCGACAAGGCCGACTACGGCCTCGTGCCGGTGCGCGTCGAGACGTGGGAGGGGTTCATCTTCGTGAACCTCGACGCGCACGACACCACCCCGTTGCGCGACTACCTCGGTGAGCTCGCGCGGGGCCTGGAGGGCTACCCGTTCGACCAGATGACGCAGGTCTTCAAGTACCGCGCGGTCGTCGGCGCGAACTGGAAGCTCTTCATCGACGCCTTCACCGAGTTCTACCACGCACCCGTGTTGCACGCGAGGCAAGCGGTGTCGGCCGAGTCGCAGAAGCTCTCGCAGTTCGGCTACGAGGCGCTGAGCTACCAGATCGCCGGCCCCCACGGGATGGTGTCGTCGTGGGGCGGGATGTCGCCGCCGAAGGACCTCGACATGGTGAAGCCGATCGAGCGCGTCCTCCACAGCGGCCTCTTCGGCCCGTGGGACCGGCCCATCGAGATCGAACTCCCGCCGTCCCTCAACCCCGCGCGCTCGCCCGTGTGGGGCGTCGACTCCTTCCTCTTCTTCCCGAACTTCATGCTGCTCGTGTGGGCGCCCAACTGGTACCTCACGTACAACTACTGGCCCACTTCGTACAACACGCACATCTTCGAGGGCACGCTGTACTTCGTCCCGCCGAAGACCGCACGCGAGCGCCTCTCACAGGAGATCGCGGCGGTGACCTTCAAGGAGTACGCGTTGCAGGACGGCAACACCCTCGAGGCGACGCAGACCATGCTCGAGTCGCGCGCGGTCACGCAGTTCCCCTTGGGCGACCAGGAGATCCTGTTGCGCCTGCTGCACCACACCGCGCGCGAGTACGTCGCCGATTACCAACGTCAGCAATCCGGAACGTCGGAGCGCGTCGGCGCCACGTCCTGACCGAGGAGCAACGACCATGGCCACCCTGCCTGCGGAATTCGCCGACCTCGAGCCGTTCGCCGACTGGTGCCTCGAGTTCGAGCGGGAGCGTTACGCGAAACGGCTGTCGAGCAGCATGGAGGAGATGCAGGCGTTCTACGACGCCGCCTTTCCTCGACTCGAAGCCGCGATGGCGTACATCGACCGATCCCCGCTCGACGCGCTTCCCGACGATGCCCGGCACCTCTTGTGGCTCTGCTATTCGCTGGTGAACGTGTCGTTCCCGGTCGAGGTGTGGCGCCAGCCCTACGTCCCTGACAGCGGTGCCGCCAGCATGGACGTCGTCGTCGAACCGGCGGTCTGACCCGGCGCGTGCCACGACCCTTCCTCCACGGAGCGGCATGGAAGAGACCGAGGAGCTGCGAGCAGCACGGGCGATGCGGCGCCGGGTGCTCGGCGACGAGTACGTCGACCGCATGAGCGCAGGCACTGGCAACGATCCCGTCGCCGCCGAGTTCCAGGACTACGTCACGTCGATGGCCTGGGGTGTGTGGACCCGCGGCGGCGCGCTGAGCGTGCGCGACCGGAGTCTGCTCGTGATGGCCATGACCGCCGCACTCGGGCGCATGCAGGAGTTCGAGCTCCACGCCCGCACCACCCCGCAGACGGGCGTCACCGACGAGGAGATCGACGAGCTGCTGTTCCAGATCACGGCGTACTGCGGCGCGCCCGCAGGCGTGGCTACCCGCCGCGCCATCGCCGCCGTGCGCGCCGAGCGCGCCGGAGGTTGACGGGTGGGAGCGGTCGGCTTCGTCGGGCTCGGGAACATGGGGAGCGTCCTCGCCGCCAACCTCGTCGCGACCGGTCACGCGGTCGTCGCCCACGACGTGCTCGGACCCGAGCGTGCCCCCGACGGCGCCGAGCACGTGCCGTCCGTCGGCGAGGTCGCGCAGCAGGCGGATGTCGTCGTGCTGAGCCTGCCCGACGGGGCGGCCTCGGGACACGTCGCGCGCCAGATCCTTGCCACCAACCGCCGCGCCACGACCCACGTCGTCGACACGTCCACGATCGGGGTGCAGGCCGCGCCGGCGCTCGCGGAGGCGCTCGCGGCCGAGGGCGTCGCCTACGTCGACGCGCCGGTGTCGGGCGGGGTCGCGGGCGCGAGGGCGCGCACCCTCGCGGTCATGTACGCGGGGGCCGACGACGCGTGCGCGCACGTCGAGCCGGTGCTCGCGGGGTTGAGCGACTGCCGGTACCGCGTCGGCGGCCGGCCGGGCCAGGCACAGGCGATGAAGCTCGCCAACAACTTCCTGTCGGCCACCGCGCTCGCGGCCACGAGCGAGGCCGTCGCCTTCGGCGTGTCGCAGGGCCTCGACATGGCGACCATGCTCGACGTACTGAATGCGTCGAGCGGCCGTAGTGCGGCCACCGGCGACAAGTTTCCCGACCACGTGCTCACCGGTCGCTACGCGTCGGGGTTCACGAACTCGCTGATGACGAAGGACGTGCAGCTCTACCTGAGCGCGGTCGCGGAGGGCGACGGGCCCGCGTCGATCGGCAACGTCACCGCCGCGGTGTGGGAGCGGTTCGCGGCCGCGGAGCCCGGCGCCGACTTCACCCGCATCTACCCGTTCGTCGCGCGGGCGTGACGCTCGAGGAGGAAGGCCGTTGACCACACTCACCGCCCAGAAGCTCGGAGCGACCGTCGGCGCGGAGATCTCGGGGGTCGACCGCGACCGCATGCTCCACGACGACGCCTTCCCCGAGTGGTGCCTCGACACGCTCGACGCGAACGGCGCGCTCGTCTTCCGCGACCTGCACCTCGACGACGCCTCCCAGGTCGAGTTCAGCAAGCGGCTCGGCACGGTGGAGATCGTCGGCGAGGGCGACCCGCCGGAGATCTTCCGGGTCACGCTCGATCCCGCCAAGAACCCCGTGGCGGAGTACCTGCGTGGCACCTTCGACTGGCACATCGACGGCGCCACCGAGGACATCCCCATCATGGCGACGGTCCTGAGCGCGCACGCGGTCGCGCCGGTCGGGGGCGAGACCGAGTTCGCGAGCACCTACGCGGCGTTCGACGACCTCGACGCCGACGAGCAGGAGCGGTGCCTTGCGCTGCGGGTCGTCCACACCTTCGAAGCCGCGCAACGCCTGGTGAACCCCGATCCGTCGCCGAAGGAGCTCGCGTGGTGGCGGAAGCGTCCGGCCAAGACGCACCCGTTGGTGTGGCGGCACCGGTCGGGACGGCGCTCGCTCGTGCTCGGCGCCACCGCCGACCACATCGAGGGCATGGACGTCCACGAGGGACGCGCCTACCTCGACGATCTGCTCGAGCGGTCCACCCGGCCCCACCGGGTCTACCGCCACGAGTGGACGGTCGGCGACCTCGTCATCTGGGACAACCGTGGGGTGCTGCACCGGGCGTGCAGGTACGACGCGTCGTCGCCGCGCGACATGCACCGCACCACCATCGCCGGCAACGAGCCCATCCAATGACCGCCACCGAGGAGCCGCGCATCGCCCCCTTGGCGCCGCAGGAGTGGTCGGAGGAGGTGCGCGCCGGGATCGCCGCACTCCGACCGCCGGACGCCAAACACGACCTGAAGCGCCGGAAGGGCGGTCCCAAAGGTCTGAACGCGCTGGGCACGCTCGCCCGTCATCCCCGGTTGACCCATGCGTTCCACGCCTTCAACGGGCACATCCTCTTCACGTCCACGCTCACACCGCGGGACCGTGAGCTGCTCGTGCTGCGGGTCGCGAAGGTGCGCGACGCCACGTACGAGTGGGAGCAGCACGTGGTCGTCGGCGGCGAAGCCGGTCTGAGCGACGACGAGATCGTCCGGGTCGCGGAAGGTCCGGACGCCCCGGGTTGGGCGCCCCACGACGCGGCGATGGTGCGCGCGGTCGACGAGCTGGTCGCCGACGCGATGATCGCCGACACGACGTGGGCGGTGCTGGCCGAGACGTTCGACACCGAACAGTTGATGGACCTCGTGTTCACCGTCGGCGCCTACGACGTGCTGGCGATGGCCTTCCGCTCCTTCCGCGTGCAACTCGACGACGACCTCGGACCGGCATGAGCGAGCGCCGCGAGTTGGGCATCCGAGCGAGCGAGCGATGGTGTGGGAGCAGCGAGCGGGGCCCGAGCGGC
>DASPTH010000282.1:0-2203 GCA_035623515.1 Acidimicrobiia bacterium | reverse complement strand
CGCGCACGAGATGGAGATGTTCGAGCTCTTCGCCTCTCTGGCGCGCGAGGGAAGGGCCGTGCTCCTCGTGAGCCATCAACTCAACCTGGTGGCGCGCTTCGCCGACATCATGGTGCTGCTCGACCGCGGGCACGTGGCCGCCGAGGGGGCGCCCGCGGACGTCATGCGCGCATCGACCCTCGAGGCCGTGTACGACTGGCCCCTTCTCGTCACCCACGACCCGGCTGTGGGCGCCCCCGCACTCCTCCCGCTTCGCGCCCGAGCGCATCACACCTCATCGGAGAATCGACCATGACCCGCGCGCTTCGCCCCGCTCTCGCGGTCGCCCTCCTGCTCGCGCCGGCCACGGCGGGTGCGCAAGAAGCCGGTCGCGACACGACGGTCCTCTCGCCGGTGGTCATCACCGCCACGCGGGTGAACGCCGGCGCCGAATCGCCTCTCGTCTCCACCACGGTCATTACCGGCGAGGACCTGCGCGCGCAGGGCATCCTCACTGTTCAAGAGGCTCTCACCCAGGTGCCCGGCGCGCTGACCGCGCAAACGGGGTCGTACGGTGGGCAGACCTCGCTCTTTCTTCGCGGAGGAGAGAGCGACTATGCGCAGGTCCTGGTCGACGGCCGGGCGGTCAACGACCCCGGCGGCGCGATCGACCTGGCCTACCTCACCACCGACAACGTCGATCGGATCGAGATCGTGCGTGGCCCGACGAGCGTGCTCTATGGCGCCAACGCCGTCACCGGCGTGGTGCAGATCTTCACCCGCGATGGCTCCGGCGCCCGTCACGTCAGCGTGAGCGCGTCGGGCGGCACCTTTGGAACGCTCGACTATTCGGGGAGCTTCCTGAGCGGCGGAGAGCACGCGAGCGTCTCCCTGCAGGCGGCGCACTACGGCACCGACGGCATCTACCCGTTCAACGGGTCGGCGCGCGACAACGTCGTCAGCGCCGCCGGCAGGATCGCTCCGGACTCGGCCACCGACATCAAGCTCGCCGTGCGCTACCTCGATGCGGGGACGCACATCCCCACCAACTACTACGGGGCGGTGGTGGACAGCAATCAGGCGCACCTCCAGAGACAGTGGATCGGATCGCTCGACGCCGGTCGCTCGTTCACCTCCCGTCTCGAGGCCCGAGTGCTCGTCGGCTACTCGCACAACTTCACTCGCTCCGCGGACGGCCCGAATTCGGCCTCCGACCCGTGCGACTTCTGCTACGACACGCACGACGTGGTCGAGCAGTGGAGCGCCGACGCTCGGCTCAACTTCCGCGCTCTCCCCACGCTCGTCCTCACCGGCGGCGCCGCCTACGAGCACCAGCAGAACGAGCAGGATTCAGCCGCCGCCGTCACCCGTGGTATCGGCGCCGGCTACGTCCAAGCGCTTGGCAGCGTCGGGACGCGCTTTTCCTACACGGTCGGCGCCCGCCTCGACGACAACAGCGCGTTCGGGAGCTTCGGCACCTACCGAGCGGCGGTGGGCTACGCCCTCTTTGCCGGCACCCGCCTTCGCGCCTCCGCCGGCAACGCCTTCAAGGCACCGACCTTCGAGGAGACCTCGTCCACGGCCCCCTTCGACATCGGGAATCCGGATCTCAAGCCGGAACGGTCGGTGAGCTGGGAAGTGGGTGCGGAGCAAGAGCTCGCGTCAGGCGCCCTGGTGATCGATGTCGCGTACTTCCAGCAGCGCTTCAGCGACATGATCCAGTACAACGGCTCGCCCCCCACCGACAGCAGTCCGAACTACGTCAACGTCGCAAAGGCCGATGCGGACGGGATCGAGACCGCGCTCCGTGCGTCGATGTGGCGCATCGTCTCGGCGACGGCCACCTTCACTTGGCTCGCCACGAAGGTGACCGATGCCGGCCTCGACTCCGGGCCGGCGGCGACCTTCGTCGAGGGGCAACCGCTTCTCCGGCGGCCGAAATATCTGGCCGATCTGCGCGTGGGGGTGCGCCCGTCGCCACGCGGATTCGCCGAGATCGGTGTGCGCTACGTGGGGAGCCGGCCCGACATCGATTATCAGAACTTCGTGCGCGTGACCGCGCCCGCCTACACCCTGGTCGACGTCTCCGGCGAAGTGACGGTGCTCACCGAAGTCGGTGCCCGACCATCCGTCACGCTCACGCTGCGGGCCACGAACCTCTTCGACGCGCACTACCAAGCGATCTACGGCTTCCAATCGCCCGGGCGGGCGATCATCGCCGGCG
>DASPTH010000260.1:0-7479 GCA_035623515.1 Acidimicrobiia bacterium | reverse complement strand
CCCGCTGCGGAACACGAGCACGGGAACGGCCAACCGGTCGACGTCGGCCGCGGTGAGCCCGGGCACCAGCCCTTCGTCACACGCGCAGTACGCCATCATCCAGCGGTCCATCACCTGCAGGAACTCGTCACGCGCCATCGACAGGAAGCGGTCGCGGTTGCCGGGGTTCTTCCCGAGCACTTCCTGCCACTGCGGGAGCTCCACGACGGCGTCCATCCCGCCCCGCCAGGCCGCGCCCGTCGAAGGCATGCAGTAGTAGTTCGCGAGGCTCAGGAGCCCGGGAACGCCGCCGCTGATCCACCAGACGGCGAGGCCGGCGGCGACGTCCGGGTTGCGCGCGGCAGCGAGGAGCGACACGCGCGCGCCGCCCGAGCCGCCGATGATCACGGTCGGGCCGACGTCGAGGTACCGCAGCAAGTCGCCGAGCGCCTCGGCCTGCACCTCCGACTCCGAGTTGCCCCGGAACACCACCGACGATGCCCCGCAGTTCGGCCGGTCCCACGTGATCACGCGGTTGCCCCGATCGGCGAGCGCGCGCGCCATCTCCGGGATGCCTCCGAACTCCTTGTGGAAGCGCCCACCGGGCGTGATGACCCACGGTTGTCCGTCGCCGACCACTTCGTACGCGATCTCCAGCCCGTTCAGCTCTGCGACCGGCACGGCGGCCTCCCTTCGTTGCCGGCGGCGCGTGCGCGACTCACAGCCGGTACAGCGCCCGCGCGTTCTCGCCGAGGATCTTGGCGCGCGCTTCCGGCGTCAGCGTGGCCAGCTTCGCGTCGACCGAGTCGAGCGGGTCCGGGTAGAGGCACGTCGGGTGCGGGTAGTCGGTCTCGAAGAGGATGCAGTCCTCGCCGACCGCGTCGACGAGGTCGGGGAGCTTGTTGCGGTTGTTCTCGAACCAGAACGTCGCGTAGAGGTTGCTGCGGAAGTACTCCGACGGGGACTTCCCGAGCCTCGCGAGGTCCGCGGGTGCGTTCTCGAACATCTCGTAGTCGAGCGTCTCGAGGATGAACGGGATCCAGCCCACACCGCTCTCGACCGAGACGCACTTCAGGGCGGGGTGCCGGTCGAAGATCCCGGCGAGGATCAGATTCGTGACCACGCGCGCGTTCCCGATGAACAGCAGCGAGCCGCCGATCGCCAGCTTGGTCCCCTCGGTCTGCGACGGCCAGAAGTACTGGCCGTAGAAGGTCATGCCCGTGATGGACGCCCCGATGTGGAAGTGCACGGGCAGCTCGAGCTCGGCGCAGATCGCCCAGTACGGGTCCCACGCCCGGTCGGCGAGGTCGGGGGCCCCGAGGTCTTGCGGGTCGGAGGTCATGTTCACGCCGCGCGCGCCCATCGCCGCGACCCGTTCGGCCTCCGCGATGGAGAGATCGACGTCCCACGCGGGCATCAGCGGCATCGGCAGCAGACGGTCGCCCGACTCCGCCTGGATCTCCGCCATGCCGTCGTTGTAGATCTCCATCGTCACGCGGCACAGATCCTGATCCGCGATCTTCCCGAGGCTCTGCCCGCCGAGGCCGATCGTGCTCGGGAAGATCACCTGCGCGTCGATCCCGAACGCGTCCAGCACGGCGAGGCGCGCCTTCGGGTCGTACGCACCCGCATGCGCGTCCTCGACGTGCCACTGCCGCAGACCGATCTCGGACGGCGCCTTCTTGCCGTCGCGCCCGATCACCGCGCCTGCGCCGGCGTTGCTGATCGGGACACCGTCCATGACCCACATGCGCACACCCTCGATCTCCTCGTGGTGCGGCACGCGGTCCTTCAGGGCAGCCGGGGCCCGCTTCGTGAAGAGGTCGGCCGGCTCGGACCAGTGCGAGTCGGCGTCGACGACGAACATGTCGGCGAGGGTCGACGACATCACTCCTCCTCTCGCTCTTCCCCGTGCGTGCTCGTCACGAGCTGTGAACCGCGTGGGGCGTCACGGGAACCGTACGTCACGGCTCGGGGTCGCCGCCGCTTGCGAGGAACTGTGCGAGGAGCGCGGGTTCCATGCGGGGGTCGCGCGTGAGCGGGAGGACGTCGCTGGTGTCGGCGAGCCAGCTCAGGATGCGGTCGCGCAGTTCCGCGACGACCGCGGCGTGCGCCGGCTCGCCGGCGACGTTGATGGTCTCGTCGGGATCTTGGACGCGGTCGTAGAGCTCGTCGGCCTCACGAGTGCGATAGACGTAGGTCCACGCGTCGGTGCGGACCGCGATCGCTCGGGCCGCCAGCTCCGGCTCGTCGTGCAGCAGCGACGTCTTGAGGTCGTAGGGGTAGCCGGCGAGCAGCTCGTTCTGCGGCTCCTCGTCGACCCGGAGCCCACCTTCGGCGAACGCCGCGTCGCGATGGACGTTCGCGCGACCGGCGAGCACGGGAACCAGGCTGCGCCCGAACTGCACGTGCTCGGCCTCGGTCTCGGCGAGCTCGCACAACGTCGGGAACAGGTCGATCATCTCGACGAGGCCCTCGTGCACGTGCGTTTCGGCAACGCCGGGACCGGCGATCACGAGCGGGTTGCGGACCAGACAGTCGTCGAAGCCCGACGGCCACTTCTCCACCAGCCCGTAGTCGCCGAGGTACTCGCCGTGGTCGGTGAAGCAACAGGTGACGGTGCGGTCGGCCACACCGGCACAGTCGAGCGCGGCCAGGACGCGGCCGAGCTGGTCGTCCACGCGCGACACCATGCCGTAGTACGTGGCAACGATCTCGGCCCAGTCGTCGTCGGTGAGACGATCGAGTCCGCTGCGCTCCCGGAGGACCGTGACGAACCGTGCCTTGCCCGTCACGGCCGGCACCGGCGCCGGTACGTCGCCACGATCGTGCAGCGAGTACCACGGCTCAACGACCCCGAAGGGAGGATGCGGTGCGAACAACGTCAGGTACAGCACGAACGGCTCGGGCAGACCTTCCTCGAGGAGCGCGATCGCGCTGCGCACGGCCGCTTCGTCGAAGTCGAGGCCGACCTCGCCGTCCAGCCGGCCCACGTAGTACGCGTAGCGCAGCCGATGATCGGGTGGGAACACCTCGCGGTGCAACGTCCCGATCGCGTCGATCGACGGCTTCACCACGTACCCGAAGTAGTCGGTCGATGCGGCCGTCACCCCGGGCGCGAACGTGTCGCCGCGGATACCGGCCCAGGCCACGAAGTAGCCCGCGGCCCGCAAGGTCGCGAGCAGGTTCGGTTCCCACGACTTCAACAGGTTGTCGAGCGTGCGATGTCCCGCGACATGCGGGTACCAGCCGGTCATCATCGAGATCCGGCTCTGTGAGCACGCGCTGTGCTGCGCGAACGCCTGCGCAAACCTCGTTCCGCGGGCCGCCAGCGCATCCAGGTGCGGTGTCTGCACGACCGGGTTCCCGTACGCGCCGACCGCGTCGGCACGCTGCTGATCCGTCATGAACAACAGCAGGTTGGGTCGGGTCACCGGGGTGGAGTCCTACCCCGCCGGCGCGCCCGGCGCCACCCGCGAGCCGCGACCGCCGGCGCGGCCCCTTCGCCGGTAGCCGTAGCCGCCCTGCTACGACGCGGACTTCGCGCTCGTGGTCGATGCCGGGCTGGACGCGCTGGCCGCGGTGGTCTTCACCACGTGCCAGGTGCCGCCGAAGCTGTTGAGTCCCTCGCCGTTGGCCTGACCGGCCTGGCTGTCGCCCGAGAACCGGTGCAACGGCAGGCTGTTGTGGGTGACCTGGTGCCCGCTGGATGTCGTCCCGAGCCCGGTGACGCCCTTCCCACCCTTGGGCTTCGAGCCCGCCTTGACGACCAATGGCGGCCAGATCGCGGCGCACGACCCCGTGCACGGCACGGCTTGGCCGTTGTTGGTGAGGGTATAGAGCGTTCGACCCTTCGCGTCGACGAGAACGCTGCCGACGCCGGCCACCGTGGCGATGGCGACGGTCGGTTTCGACGACTTGGCGAACGCGTCGGTCGTTCCCGCGCTGTACACACCCAGCGCGAGCGCGGCGCCGCATGCGATGGCGAGGCCTCGTCGACGCAGGACCTCCCGCGCGGTACGCGCGGTCTTGGTACGTGCTTGCGGCATCGTCGGCCCTCCACTTCCGTGTCGTGCTACCCGGATCTACGGGCGTGCGGGTTGGCGGGATTTCGCAACTGGGCGGCTAACTTCGCCCAGCCAGTGGACCACGGACCGAGGAGACGGTGGAGATGGCATACGGGATCGTGCATCACTTCCCAGGTGGTACCCGAGAGAACTACGAGGCGTCGATCGCCGCGGTGCATCCGAGCGACGGAAGCCTGCCCGAGGGCCAGATCTTCCACGCTGCCGGACCATCGGCGGGTGGCTGGACGATCATGGCAGTACACGAGTCGAAGGAGAGCTGGGAACGGTTCCGGGACGAGATCCTCGTGCCGAAGATGCAGGCCGGGATCGCGGGTGGCTTCCCCACGCCGCCGGAAGAGACCGCCATCGACGTGTACAAGCTGACGACGACGTCGTAGGCGTCGCGCGGTCCATCGGGTCAGGTCTGCGCGAGCTCCCGGCCGGTGTGGCGGAGTTGGAACGCGAACACGATGTGGCCGATGCCGCGGAACAGCGCGAACAACCCCACGTAGAAGATCAAGAGCTGTGCCTTGACCGCCAGCAGCTGTTGATCCGTCCAGAACCCGAGCAGGATCAACAGGATCCCCACGGTGAGCCCGAGCCACCAGAGCGGGTTCACGTCGCGTGTCGCCACTGCGGCGGTGAGCTCGATCGCGCCGTAGATCACGAGGATGAACCCCAGCACCGACGCCAGCGCCCAGAACGCGTCCTTCGGGTTCGCGTACCCCCAGATGGCACCGAGAGCGAAGATGACACCCAGGATCACGTGCACGACCTTCCAGCCGCCCGAGGTCACGCCCACCACCATGAACTCCGTGATGGCCGCGATCGTGAACACGACGCCGATCAGGATGCCGATGGTGGTCACCGACCTCTCGGTGAACCGCAACACCACGAGCGAGATCATCAACCAGATGACACCCGTGACGATGAACACCCACCACCACCGAGCTACCTCGCCCACCTGAGCCCGTAGCGCATCACGCTGCATTCCCGCCTCCCCCAACTCGGCGCGGCGAGGTGACTCGCCCGAATCCTCTCGAGCGGTACCGGCCGACACGCTCGCGTCCCCATCGAAGCGTGTCAAGCTGCCGACGTGGACAGCTCGAGCCTCGCCGTCGTCGCCGGCGTGTTTCTCGTGTATGCGCTGTTGTCGCGGCGGCTGGCCGGCACGTCGATCACGGCTCCGATCGTCTTCGTCGGCGCCGGACTCCTCTTCGGCTCCGAAGCGCTGGACTGGCTCCACGTCGGTTTGACGCAAGCAGACGTACGAGTGCTTGCGGAGGCGACACTCGTCGTCGTCCTGTTCACCGATGCTTCACGCATCGACATACGGGCGTTGCGGCGCGAGTACGGCGTGCCCGCACGCTTGTTGAGCGTGGGTCTGCCCTTGACGATCGTCGCGGGGACGATTGTCGGCCGGTTGCTGCTGCCCAGCATCACGTGGGCAGAGGCCGCGGTACTGGCGATCGTGCTCGCGCCGACTGACGCCGCGCTCGGCCAGGTGGTCGTGACCGACGAAGAATTGCCGTCGCGCATTCGCCAGGGCTTGAACGTCGAAAGTGGTCTCAACGACGGGTTGTGCGTGCCTCTGCTCACGATCGCGCTCGCCGTCGCGCAGACCGAGGCGGGCGACACTTCTGAAACGCACGCCGCTCGCGTCGTGGTGGAAGCCATCGGCTGGGGCCTCGTCGGCGGCATCGTCGCCGGTGTGCTCGCCGCGTTGGGAGTACGGATGGCGCGGGAGCGCGGGTGGATCGACCGTCGTTGGCTCGACGTCGTGCCCGTGATCGCGGCGGCGGGTGCGTTCGGCATCGCCGACTCGCGGGGTGGTAGCGGGTTCATCGCCGCCTTCGTTGGAGGTTTGCTGTACGGCCGCATCGCCGGCCGCGAAGCGGATGCCGCGGCGTTCTCCGAGGAGATCGGCAGTCTGCTGAGCGGCATCACCTTCCTCGTGTTCGGCGCGGCGGTGCTCGGGCCACTGATTTCGGGCATCGGGCTCGTCGAAGCCGCGTACGCCGTCCTGAGCCTGACGCTGGTGCGCATGGTCCCAGTGGCCATCGCGATGCTCGGCTCGCATGCACGCTCACCGACGGTGTTGTTCCTGGGCTGGTTCGGACCTCGAGGTCTCGCGTCGATCGTGTTCGGGGTCGTCGTCGTCGAGGCGTCGGGTCTGCCACACACATCCGAGCTCGTCGTGTCGTTGACGGTCACGATCGCTCTCAGCGTCTTCGCCCACGGACTGACGGCAGCGCCGCTCGCCCGCCGCTATGCCGTATGGCACGCGGCGTCGGGCGCGCCCATGGAGAGCACACCGGCCCCCGCCCAGCGCTGGCGCCACCCCGCGCCGCGTACGCGCTGACCGTCCGAGGTGCTCGTGGTCGCAGCCTTCGCGGCGCGCTCCTCGCGACTCGCCTGGCCGTGTGGCACGATTGCGTCGAAGACATGGGCCGAACAGCCCTGACGGAAACGCCGACGGATGTTGCTCCTGCTCCGACCGCGCCAGACGTGGATGCCGTACGCGCTGCCCAGGGACCGGGCGGCCCAGGACGCCCACAACCGCCAGCTCCAGGAGGCATACGCCTCCACTCGGAGGGTGGCGGCTCCGGGGCCCGAGGTCTCGCCGCAACCGCCAAGGGACAGGTTCGACGATCTCGCGGCTCTCGGACGGTTGCACCAGTCGGGAGTCCTGACCGATGACGAGTTCGCGGTCGAAAAGGCTCGCATCCTCGAGCCCGACCGCGAGCCGCAGTGACGCCGAGCACCAACCGGTCGGACGCGCTTGCCCGTGCGTTGCACGCCGGGATCGAACGCGATTGGCGCACCATCCGGGAACTGTGCGTGGACGACGTTCGCACCTGGACTCCGGCCCTTTCGGCCTCGTCGACGACCGAGTTGCTCGCGCTCCTCTCGCGGCGCGACGACGCCTTCTCCGAGGTCGACCTGGAAGTCGTTCCCCTCGAGGTCGCCGGCGACTTCGCGTGCGTCGAGTGGACCGCGGCCATGACGCACAGCGGCCCGCTCACGGTCGGTGGAGGCGACGTGGTCGAACCCACCGGCATCCGGGTGATCCTGAACGGCGTCACCGTTGCCGAGTTCCGCGGCGACCGAATCTGCGCTCTTCGTCAGTACTGGGACGAGCTCAGCGTCTTCGAGCAACTTGGCCTGCTGGCCCCCGAAGCCACCTGACGATGGACCGGCGCTTTTCTTCGTAACCGAGCGCGAGCGCGGTGCCGATCACCATCAACCAGACCCTGCCCCGACTGCCGTGCAACCGCCCTGGTTCGAGGTCTCTTGCCTCCGCATCGACACCCGGCATGGGAAGCGAAACAGTACCGGGGGGCTCGATCGGCCACCGCAGCACGGCAAACGACGAACGCCGTCCGGCGGGTGCGATACTGACGGCATCGGAGCTCTCGCGTTCGGGCTCCAC
>DASPTH010000259.1:0-13143 GCA_035623515.1 Acidimicrobiia bacterium | reverse complement strand
GGGAGCTCGGGTTCTCGGACACGACCACGATGTTGCGGATGCCGCGGTCGAGCATGACCCCGAGCGCCTCCATGACGGAGCTGCTGTCGAGCACGAGCAGCGGATCCGCCGTCGCGTACGGGGACGCGGGTTCGTCGCACGGCACACCGCGCGCCATCGCCCGCACCACGTCGCGCTCGGTGATGATCGAGTGCGCACCACCGACGAGGACGGCCGACACACCCGATGCGACCATCAGGCCGGCGACCTCGCGCAGCGTCGCATCGTCGGCGGCGACGACTGCCGGCACGAGCTCGAGCTCGGCCAGGCTCGTCGTCGGGCCCGGTCGATGCGCGCTCGTCACCAACCACCTGCGGCTTGCTCGAGTTGCAGCGCGACGATGGCGAGGAGATCGCGCACGCGGAGTTCGGTGTCGCGGTGGGCCCGGGTGCGCTCGAGGCTGGTGAAGGACGCATTCCCCGCCGGTTCGTAGCTCGCGCTCAGGCTCAGGTGCGAACGCGACGCACGCAGCGGCGACAACTGGAACTCACCCTCGAAGTACTCGAAGCCGGTCCGGTGCGGATCGCCGGCCAGGCGGACGTCGACGACGATCGCGTCCTGCCGCACGCGCATCGGCCCGTGCTCGAGCCGCCCGTCGACGGTCGGGCAGTCGAAGGCGACCGCCGCCGCCTCGGCGAGGGCGCCCGGCCGCGCAGCGTGCATGCGCTCCGACGCGTGCTCGAACGGCGCGCCGACGGCCACGAAGTCGTACACGAGCATCAGCGGGACCCTCGGCTTGCTGGGGGTATCCCACCGTGCGTCATGCGTTGCATGGTCGTGCGGCGGCGTCGCGCGGGGTAGGGCCGAAGGTCCGCGCGCCGGTTGGAACCGAGCACGCGGGTCGACCCGCCGAGTCTCGATACGCTGCGCCAGCATGAGCAGGGCCGAGCGGCCCGGCGGCGCAGCCGCCGAGAGCGGAAAGCAGGAGCGAGCGAGCGGGGCCCGAGCGGCCCGGCGGCGCAGCCGCCGAGAGCGGAAAGCATGAGCGAGCGTCGCGAGCCGGGTAACCCGGCGAGCAGCGAGCGGGGCCCGAGCGGCCCGGCGGCGCAGCCGCCGAGAGCGGAAAGCATGAGCGACGCGGACGACGTCATCCGGGTCTTCCTGCTCGACGACCACGAGATCGTGCGGCGGGGCGTCCGGGAGCTGCTCGAGGGCGAGGACGACATGGTGGTCGTCGGAGAGGCCGGCACGGCCGAGTCGGCGCTGGCGCGCATCCCCCCGACCCGCCCCCGCGTCGCGCTCCTCGACGTACGCCTGCCCGACGGCAACGGCGTTGAGGTCTGTCGGGAGGTCCGGTCGCGTCACCCCGAGGTGGCGTGCATCATGCTCACGTCGTTCTCCGACGACGAGGCGCTCGTCCAGGCGGTCGTCGCCGGCGCATCGGGCTACCTGCTGAAGCAGATCCGGGGCAACGACATCGTCGACGCGGTTCGGCGCGTCGCGTCCGGGGAATCGTTGCTCGACCCGAAGGTCGCCGAACGCGTCCGCGCCCAGTTCCGCAAGGCAGAGCCGGAAGACGAGCGGCTGGCGCGCCTCACGCCCCAGGAGCGGAGGATCCTCGGCTACATCGCGGAAGGTCTCACGAACCGCCAGATCGGCGCCGAGATGCACCTCGCCGAGAAGACCGTGAAGAACTACGTGTCCAACCTGCTCGCCAAGCTCGGCATGGAGCGCCGAACTCAGGCGGCGGTGTTCGCCGCCCGGCTCGATCCGCAGGTGGCCGAGTCGAGCGAATAGCGGAGCTCACGGTGCGCCGCGCGCGCCGGGACGGCCGACGGCGGCCAACGCACGAGCGAACACGCGATCGCGGCGCGTCGCGGTGGTGATCGTCGTCGCCGACGGCCACGCGTCGAACTCCCCGGCCATGCGCGCCGCGACTGTGGCATCGGCATCGGACGCATCACGCGCGGCGCGGGCGCGTCGCGACAACCGGCCGGCCGCGATCCGCTCATCGAGCTCGCAGCGCAACTCGACGAGCCGTGAACCGGTCTGCCGCGCGACGTCGGCCGCCTGCTCCCTCCACCGCGCGTCGGCCCACGAGGCGTCGATGATCGTCGGCACCCCGAGCTCCAGGAGCGATCGCGCTCGAACAAGCAGTTCGTGGTACGTGCGCGCCGTGACGTCGTCGCCGTAGATGCCTTCGCGGTATGCGGACGCGGCCCGCGCGGTGTGACCGAGACCGACGAGATCCTTGCGGACCTCGTCGGAGCGGAGCAGCGTCCACCCGAGCCGCTCCGCGACGCGTGCGGCCAGCGTCGTCTTGCCCGTGCCGGGCAGGCCGCCGACCAGGGCCAAGTCGACGCGTCCCCGAAGGAGATGGTCGCGGGCCAACGCAAGGAGACGACGCGCCGACTCGACGGCCGCGGGGTCGCCCTGCGCGGACCGGAGGCAGGCGACCTTCGCGCGCACGTGGGCCCGGTAGGCGATGTAGTGGTGCGCCAACGTGTCGGGGTAGGTCTCGCCTGCGAACTCCCGGTACCAGCCGAGGAAGCGTGCGCCGGTTGCCGGTCCGGCGACTCGCTCGAGGTCCATCGCCAGGAAGGCGACGTCGGCGAGCACGTCGCCGTATCGCAGGTGATCGTCGAACTCGATGCAGTCGAGAATGCGCGGGCCGTCGTCGAGGCAGAAGATGTCGTCGGCGAGCAGGTCACCGTGACCGTCGCGCACCTTGCCCAGTTCGATGCGATGCGCGAAGAGACGCGTGCGACCGTCGAGATAGCGCCGCGCCTCTGCGGCCACCTCACGGGCGACGTCGGCGTCGAGCACGGTACCCACGAAGGGCTGCATCGTCGCGAAGCTCGACTCCCAGTTGGCGCGCACCTGTCCGACGGCGCCGTGCGCCGCGATCTCCCCCGACGTGTCGGCCCGCGCGTGGAACGCCGCGATCGCGCGCGCGACGTCGCGCACGCACTCGTCGCCGGCTCCCCCTGCGGCCAAACGCGCGAGCCGCCGTTCCTCGGGCATGCGGCGCATGACCACCAGGTGGTCGAGCGGTTGGCCGTCGCTGCCCACGACGTCGAGGACGTCGAGGTACACGTCGGGGGCGAGGCGGCGGTTGAGCTCCAGCTCGCGCCGGCAGACCCGCTCGCGGGCTGCGCGCGTCGAGAAGTCGAGGAAGTCCATGTGGACCGGCTTCTTCAGCTTGTAGACACGGTCGCCCACGAAGAAGAGCACCGACACGTGCGTCTCCCGCACCTCGGCGGGTGCTGCTCCCGGCTCCACCGGGTCAGCGTGGCACGGGCCGCGTCGGCCCGACAGGGGCGAACGACCGCTCCGCCCCGCTCCGAGAGGTTGGGACCTCCGGCCCTGCCCACCGCGCCGGCATCACGCGACGCTGCAGTGGAACGAGGAGGCGTGATGAGCGTGAACGAGTTCCTCAGGTACTTGATGGGTTGGGACCGGACCCGTGAGCTGGCGCAGCAACTGTCGTGGGTCTACAACGACCGGGCCACTCGCACCGCGCACCAGGCGCCGCAGGCCTGATGTTGCGGCGCAGCACGGCGCTGCCGTCCCGGGAGCTGCGAGCGGTCGAGGTGGTCGACGCCGCGCTCTCGGTCGCGGTGCGCCGCAGCCGGTTCACCGCCGCCGAGGCGGTGGAGTTGTTGCAGGGAGTGCAGACCAAGGTTCGCGACGGGGCGCCGGCGGAGGCGGTTGCCCGCATCGTCGGCGAGGCCGAGCAGTCGTACCACAACCTGCTCCTCGTCGACCGCGCGCAGGTGGTCGATCCCCTGCTCGACCTCCGCCTCCAGCTCTCCGGGTGAGGCGACGCTCGAGGCACTGAACGTCCTGATCCAGCGCGTGGGTCGCGAGCACCGCACCGCGGGAGCCGAGAACCGATGACGGGCCCCGAGGGACCGCCGCCACGACCCGCGGACACTCACGACTCGTCCGGGGGCGCCCGGCTCCGATCCCTCGCACGCGTGGTTCGGGTCGTCGTCCCCGACAGCGACCGCCTGTACCAGCGCCGCTGGCTGCGCCAGGACCTCCTCGCCGGGATCGTGCTCGCGGCGCTGCTGGTCCCGCAGGGGATGGCCTACGCCGAGCTCGCCGGGCTGCCGCCCGAGACGGGCCTCTACACGAGCGTCGTGGCGCTGCTCGCCTACGCGCTGCTCGGGTCGTCGCGCGTGCTGGTGCTCGGACCGGACTCCGCGCTCGGCCCCCTGATCGCGGCGGCGATCCTCCCGCTCGTCGGCGCTCACCACGATCCGTCCGTGGCCGTCGCCGACGCCGGGATGCTCGCGCTGTTGATGGGCGCGCTCTGCATCGCCGCCGGTCTCGCTCGCTTCGGCATCCTCGCGGAGCTGCTGTCCAAGCCCGTGCGCGTGGGCTTCCTGAACGGGGTCGCGCTCGTCGTGCTCGTCAGCCAGCTCGCTCCCCTCTTCGGCTTCCGCACGAGCGCCACCGGGCTGCTCGACGAGTCCCGCGCGTTCGTGCGCGGAGTCGCCGACGGCCGGACGGTCCCGGCCGCTCTGCTCGTCGGGGTGGCGTCGCTCGCGGTGGTCCTCGCCATTCGACGGTGGTGGCCGAAGGTGCCCGGCATCCTGATCGCCTTCGTCGGCGCGACCGTGGTCACCGGCGCGCTCGACCTCGCCGCCCACGGAGTCCCGGTGGTGGGATCGATCCCGTCCGGCTTCCCCGCGCCCTCCTTCCCGAACGTGAGCCTCCACGACGTCGGCGCGCTCGTCGTGGCGGCGGCCGGGATGGCGTTCGTGAGCCTCGCCGACACGACCGCGGTGTCCCGCAGCCTCGCCGCGCAGCGGGGCGAGCGCGTGGACGCGAACCGCGAGATCGTCGCGCTCGGCGCTGCGAACGCCGCTGCCGGGCTCTTCCAGGGCTTCCCCGTGAGCACCTCGGCCACGCGGACCGCGCTCGCGGAGTCGGCCGGCTCCCGCACGCAGCTCGCGCCGTTGGTGAGCGCCGGTGTGATCGTCGTGGTGCTGCTCGTCGACGGCGGGCTGACCCAGGACCTCCCGCAGGCGACGCTCGCCGCCATCGTCATCGCCGCAGGGTTGCTCCTCTTCGACGTCACGAGCCTGCGATGGTTCTGGCGGGTCCGTCGATCGGAGCTCTACCTCTCCGTGAGCGCGCTCCTCGGCGTGGCGATCCTCGGGGTGCTTCCCGGCATCGCGGTCGCGATCGCGCTGTCACTCGGCGACTTCGTGCGGCGGGCGTGGCGCCCGTACGACGCGGTGCTCGGGCGCATCCGCGGGCGCAAGGGCTACCACGACGTCGACCGCCACCCGGAGGCCGAGCAGATCCCGGGCCTCGTGCTCTACCGGTTCGACGCGCCGCTGTTCTTCGCGAACGCGGAGCTGTTCGCCGATCGTCTCCTCGACACGGTCTCGGCGCGGGAGGACGCGACGCGCTGGGTGATCGTGGCGGCCGAGCCGGTGACCGACGTGGACACGAGCGGAGCCGACATGCTCGGGCGCCTGCTCGACGACTTCCACTCGCGCGGCATGACCGTCGCGTTCGCGGAGCTGAAGGGACCGGTGAAGGACCGGCTGCGCGGTTACGGGCTCGTCGATCGCGTCGGTGCCGACCACTTCTACCCAACTGTCGGCACGGCGGTGCACGCCTACCTCACGGCGACGGGGACTCCGTGGGTGGACTGGAGCGACGAGGACGGCGAGACCGATGCGGAGCCGGCGTGACCGCGGACGCCCCGATCAGGCACCCGTCGGGGATGTGCGCACCGCGTCGACGCGGACGGCGGTGACCTTGTACTCCGGCGTGCGGGTGTGCTCGTCACCGTGCGGCCCGGTGACGCGGTTCACGCGGCGCCGGGCGTCGTTGAACGTGGCGAAGAGCTCGCCGGGGCGAACCCGGTCGGTGACCTCCGCGACGAGCTCGATGCTCCCCGACCGGCTCGTCACCCGCACCGTCGCCCCGTCGACGACGCCGAGGCGGTCGGCATCGTCCACGGAGATCTCGAGGGTGTCCGTCGGGCGCAGCGTCACGTTCGCGGTTCGCCCGGTCATGGTGCCGGCGTTGAACGCGTAGAGGTTGCGGCCCGTGACGAGCACGAGCGGATAGGGCTCGCTCGGCGCGTCGGCCGGCGGGCGGTACGGAACGGACGCGAGGCGGGCGCGGCCTCCCGGGCGCGCGAACCCATCGGCGTGGAGGATGGTCGTCCCCGGGTGGTCGTCGTGCGGGCACGGCCACTGCAGGCCGTGCTCGCGGTCGAGGCGCTCGTAGCCGATCCCCGCGCCGACCGGCCACACCCGCCGGATCTCCTCCCAGATGTCCGCGGCGGACGCGTAGGGAAAGTCGGCGGCGTGGCCCATGGCTCCTGCCGCGAGGCGCAAGGCGTCCCAGTCGGGGCGCGAGTCGCCGACGGGGTCGATGACGGCGCGCACACGCTGGACCCTCCGCTCCGCGTTCATGAACGTGCCGTCGCGTTCGTAGGTGGAGCAAGCAGGGATGAAGACCGTCCCCACGTCGCGCGCGGTCTCGGTCAGGAAGAGGTCCTGGACGACGACGAGGTCGAGGTCGGCGAGCGCAGGCCGCGTCCGGTTGGTGTCGGGGTTCGTGAGCAGGACGTCCCAGCCGACCACCCAGAGGGCGTGGAGGTCGCCGCGGGCCGCGGCATCCACCATCTGCACGGCGTCGAGGCCGGGCGCGCTCGGTACCGGGCTCCCCCACACCCGTTCGCAACGATCGCGGCCTTCGTCGAGGGGCACGAAGCCCGTGAGCCGGTGCGGCTCGCATCCCATGTGCGCCGCACCCTGCACGTTGTTCTGGCCCCGGAGCGGGTTCACGCCGGTGCCGGGCTTCCCGATGTTGCCGGTGAGCAGCGCGAGGTTCACGAGGCACCGCACCATGTCCGTCCCGTGGCGGTGCTCGGTGATCCCGAGGCCGTGGAACGACATGGCGGGTTTCGCGGTGGCGTAGAGCCGGGCGGCGCGCCGGATGTCGTCGGGGTCGACGCCACAGATCGGGGCGACCGCTTCGGGTGTGGAGCCCGCGACGGTCGCGCGGAGCTCGTCGAGACCGTCGACGTGCCGAGCGAGGTACTCCACGTCCTCGAGGCCTTCGTCGAGGACCACGGCCGCGAGCGCGTTGAGCAACGCGACGTTGGTTCCCGGCCGGACGCGGAGGTACACGTCGGCGTGGTCGACGAGGTCGATCGCCCGCGGGTCGACCACGACCAGACCGGCTCCCCGCATCGCCGCCTGCGCGATGCGGGCGCCGACGACGGGGTGGTTCTCGGTGACGTTCGCGCCGAAGACGAGGATCGTGCGCGCCGCCTCGATGTCGTCGAACGAGTTCGTCGACGCCCCCGTGCCGAGCATCGTGCCGAGCGCGGCCGCGCTGGGCGCGTGACACACGCGGGCACAGGAGTCGACGTTGTTGGTGCCGAGCACGACGCGTGCGAACTTCTGTACGACGTAGTTGTCCTCGTTCGTCGCGCGTGCGGAACCGAGCACGCCGACGCTTGCCGGTCCGTGACGGTCGAGGATCCGGCGGAGCTCCGAGGCGACGTGGTCGATCGCCTCGCCCCAGGAGACGGGTTCCCAGTGCCCGCGGCTTCGGATCATCGGGCTCGTGACGCGGTCGGTGGCGTGCACGAAGGCATGGGCGTAGCGGCCCTTCACGCAGAGGTGTCCCTTGTTCACGGGCGCGTCGAGCACCGGACGCGCCGCGACGATCCGTTCGTCGCGGGTTCCCACTTCGAGCTCGCACCCGACGCCGCAGTACGGGCACACCGTTCGGGTCCACGCCGTGGCAGGCCCGGTCGCGCGGACCGTGCGGTCCTGCAGCGCCGTTGTCGGGCAGGTGTCGACGCACGCGCCGCACGAGACACACGAGCTCTCGGCGAGCGTCGTCCCGGAGTCGGGCAGGATGCGCGTCGCCGCACCGCGCCCCCACACCCTCCAGGTGAACTGGCCCTGCACGTCCGCGCAGATGCGGACGCACCGGAAGCAGAGGATGCAGCGGTCCATGTCGACCGCGATGTAGGGATGGGAGACGTCCACCGACCGGGGGTGGCGCGAACGCTCGTCGCTCGCGACGCCGTGACGGTGCAGGAGGAGGTCGAACGCGGAGTCGACGGGCGTCGATCCGGCCGGGGGCCCCGCGTCCTCTCGAGCGAGCATGCGCAGCAGGTCGGCGCGGAGCCGGCGGAGCTCCGGCGTCTCGGTCACCACGACCATCCCGTCGGTGGCCGGCGTCGTGCACGCGGCGACGGGCCGGTCCGAGCCGTCGACGTGCACCAGGCAGACCCGGCAGGCGCCCGTCGGCGCGAGACGCGGGTCGTGACAGACGGTGGGGATCTCGACGCCGACGCTGCCGGCGGCGTCGAGGATCGACGGCTGGCCCGCGACGACGTGCCGGGTGCCGTCGATCGTCACCCGAAGCACGCGTCGACCTCATCGGGGTAGTGGCGGGAGAGGCTGCGCGCGAAGGCGGCCAGGCCGGTGCCGTGACCGCACAGGCTCGCGGCCGCGAGCGCGTCGACGACTCGCGGGAGCTCCTCACGCGCCACTCCGCTCGGGGGGTCGCCGTCGGCCCATGCGGCGAGGGTCCTCTCGACCGTGACACTGCCGACCCGGCATGGCGTGCACTTGCCGCACGACTCGTCGCGGCCGAAGCGGAACACGTGGTGCGCGAGGTCGACGATCGAGGTGTCGCCGCCGAACGCGACGACGCCCCCGTGGCCGAGCGAGGCGCCGATCCCCTCGAGGTCCTCGAAGGCCAGTGGTACGTCGAAGTGGCGCGGCGGGATCACGCCGGCCAGCGGCCCGCCCACCAGGACGCCCGAAAGGGCGCCGCCGCGGACCCCGCCCGCCGCGTCGAACAGCACGCGGGCGAGCGGTGTGCCGAGCTCGACCTCGTAGAGACCGGGCCGCCGGAACCGCGAGTTCAGCGACAGCACCTTCGTGCCGCGGCTGTTCCCCCGGCCGAGCGCGGCGTACGCGTCGGGTCCCTCGCGCAGGATCCACGGGACGTTGGCGAGCGTCTCGACGTTGTGCACCAGCGTCGGGTGACCGAACAGGCCGTGCGCGCTGGGGAAGGGCGGTCGTGCCCGCACCTCCGGACGACGGCCCTCGATCGCGTTCAGGAGCGCGGTTTCCTCGCCGCAGACATAGCTGCCCTTGCCGCGCAGCACCCGGACGTCGAAGCCGGAACCCCGTCCCCGCGCGTCGGCTCCGAGCACGCCGAGAGAGCGCAGGCGCTCGACGGCCTGGGTCACCGACCGGAACGCGTGCGGGTATTCGCGCCGGACGTAGACGTACCCCGTCTGCGCGCCCACCGCGTAGGCGGCGATCAGCATCGCCTCCAGCACGCAGAAGGGATCGTCCTCGAGCAGGAACCGGTCGATGTAGGCGCCCGGGTCGCCTTCGTCGGCGTTGCACACCACGAACTTCGTTTCGTCGGGCTGCTCGAGGACCGCGCGCCACTTGCGACCGGCCGGGAAGCCGGCACCGCCGCGGCCGCGCACCGCCGACGCCTCGATGGCGGCGACGACGGCCGGACGCGGCATGGAGAGCGCTCGCTCGACCGCGGCAAGGCCTCCATGCCGCCGGTACGCCTCGACGGTCCGCACCGGTCCTGCCCGCATGCGTTCGAGGACCACCGTGCGCGACGCGATGCTCTCGACGTGCGGGCGTGAGGACCCCTCGCCCGTCACCGGCGCCTCGTAGCAGCGGCCGAGGCAGTGAACGCGCGGCGTCGTCTCGAGCGTCTGCTGCCACCGCGCGGGTTGCTCGCGGCGCGCGACGAAGCACGCGAGGCCCTGGCAGGGCTGCGTTCCGGGCTCGATCCCGACCAGATGGGAGAACGAAGCGACGTCGGGCGCGCCGGTCATCACCGAGCGCGGGCCGGGGTCGGCGCGCGGTCTCGCCGGGCCGCGTCGAGCAGCACACGGCGCTCGGCCGCCCCGACCGCGCGTCGAGCGCGACCGACCGCGTCGGGATTCACCGAGATCGACGTGATCCCGAAGCGCACGAGGTGTTCGGCGAAGTCCGGCTTGTTCGACGGTGCCTGCCCGCACAGCGACGACGTCATGCCGGCCTCTCGGGCGCGCGTGATGATCTGCTCGATCGCGTCGAGCACCGCGGCGTCGCTCTCGTCGAAGAGCTCGGCGCAGATGTCGGAGTCGCGATCGACACCGAGCACGAGCTGGGTGAGGTCGTTCGACCCGATGGAGACGCCGTCGACACCGAGCGCGGCGTACTCGGGGATGCGGTAGACGACCGACGGGACCTCGGCCATGACCCAACGGTGCAGCCCGCGGTGGGCGCCGAGCGGGCTCGCGTCGACGAGGTCGAGGCACGCTTCGAGCTCCCAGCGGGTCCGCACGAACGGGATCATCAGGTGCAGGTTCGGTGTCTCGTCGCGCACGCGCGCGAGGATGTCGAGCTCGAGCCGGAACAGGTCCGGCTCGCGCACGTAGCGGTAGCACCCGCGGTACCCGATCATGGGATTGTCCTCGACGGGTTCGAACTCGGAGCCGCCGTCGAGGCCGCGGAACTCGTTGCTGCGGAAGTCGATGGTTCGGTAGACGACCGGCCTCGGCGCGAACGAGCGCGTGATGCGGAGCAGCGACTCGGCCATGGCGTCGACGAGCTCGCGGTCTCGCCCCTCGGCAACCAGCTTGCGCGGGTGCACGCCGCCGAGCGCCTCGGTGAGCATGAACTCCGCCCGGAGCAAGCCGACTCCGTCCACCGGGAGCGCGGCGACGGCCTCGGCTTGATCGGGCATCGCGAGGTTCACGTACACGAGCGTGGCGAGCGGTTCGGTCGCCTCGGCCGCGGGCGCGCTCACCTCGCCCACCCGCACACGCGGCGTCGCGGCGGCGCCGGTGCGCACCGACTCGTCGCCTTCGTAGACGAGCCCGGCACCGCCGTCGACGGTGACGGTCGTGCCGTCGGTGAGGGTCTGCGTCGCCTTGCGCGTCCCGACCACGCACGGGACGCCGAGCTCGCGGCTCACGATCGCCGCGTGGCACGTCATGCCGCCGCCGTCGGTGACGAGCGCCGCCGCTCGACGGATCACCGGGACCCAGTCGGGCGCGGTCATCGGCGCGACGAGCACCTCGCCGGCCTGCAGCCGGTCGCCCTCACTCGGTGCCGCGAGCACCCGCACCTTCCCGACCGCGACGCCCGGTGCCGCCCCGAGACCGGCCAGCACCGGCGAGGCGCCGTGCCCCCCTCCGGCCGGCGCCGCTCCCGACGCGGTCGTCGTGATCGGCCGCGACTGCACGAGCGCGATCTCGCCGTCGTCGGCGATCGCCCACTCGATGTCCTGAGGTGTGCCGTAGTGCTCCTCCACCTGCAAGCCGAGCCGCGCGAGCGCCCGGACCTCGTCGCCGTCGAGCAGCGGCCGTGCCGCGAGCGCGGGGTCGACGTCGACGCGGCGATCGTGCCCGTCGGGTCCCCGTATCACCTCGAACTCCTTGCCCCCGACGCGGGTCTCGAGCACCGCGAGGTCGGCCTTGTCGACCACGTAGGTGTCCGGCTCGACCTGGCCGCCGACGACGACTTCACCGAGGCCGTACGCGCCTTCGATCACGAGACGTCCTCGGTCGCCCGATGCGGGATCGACGGTGAACAGCACGCCCGATCGTCGCGCTTCGACCATTTGTTGCACCACGACCGCGATCGCCGGCTCGCCCTCGATGTGCTGTGTCGCGCGGTAGACGCAGACACGCGGCCCGAAGAGCGATGCCCAGCAGTCGACGATGCGCGCCAGCAGCTCGTCGCGCCCGCGCACGTTCGTGAACGTCTCGTTCATCCCGGCGAACGACGTGGCGGCGGTGTCTTCGGCCGTGGCGGACGAGCGCACCGCGACGAACGAGTCCGCACCGAGGCGACCGTACGCGTCGGCGACTACTCCCGCCAACCACGACGGGATCCCCGCCTTGCGGACGAGCGACTGCAGCTCTTCGGACTGCGCGCGAGTGGCGTCACCGGGCGCGAAGCGGGCGCTGTGTTCGCGCAGATCGTCGCGCACGCCGGCCTCCGACATCGCGTCGAGGTACGCCGGTGCGGTGACGACGTATCCCGGCGGTACGGGAAAGCCTGCGACCACGAGCTCACCGAGGTTGGCGCCCTTGCCTCCGGCGATCGCGACCGACTCCTTGCCGAGCTCGTGGAACCACGCGATCGGCTGCGCTCGGCGGTGGCCTGCCGTCACTGCCGGGCTGCTCGCCGTTCGGAGACGAACGCGCCCAGCACGTCGCGCTCGGACACCACGCCGACGACCGCACCGTCCTCGGTCACCGGAACGTGTCGGATCTCGTTGTCGAGCATGCTCTCCGCCACGCTCATGATCGTGTCGGCGGGGCTCGCGGTCGCGAGCTCCAGCGTCATCACGTTCTCGGCTCGCTCCTCGTCGGGGTCGGCGCCCTCGGCGAGCGCGCGCACGATGTCGCGCTCCGAGATCACGCCTTCCGCCTCGTCGCCCCGCGGGCCCCGGGGCGGCACGGTGCGCACGACCACCACGCCGATGTAGTCGCCGGCCAGTGTCTCGGCGACCTGCCGGAGCGTCGAATCCGGGTCGACCACGACCGCCGGCCGGTTGACGAGCGTCCGGACGGCTGCTTCGTCGATGCTCACGTCTCCACCACCTCTCTCGTCGTCACTCCCCGACGTCGTGCTCCCGCCCCGGGCGAGTCACCCGTTCACGGGTGTGGCTCGAGCGACGGCTTCACCGGCCGCCAGGTGCCGCACGAACCACTCCTGCGCCTGCCGGGCGGCGGCCTCGAGCGTGCCCGGCTCCTCGAACAGGTGCGTCGCCCCGCGCACGACCGCGATGCGGTGCTCGCACCGCAGTTGCGCGGCGGCCTCCTCGTTCAGCCGCAACACCACGGGATCCTCACTCCCGACGATCAGCAGCGTCGGCGCGCGCACCTCGGCGAGCCGTGGCGTCGCCAGGTCGGGACGGCCGCCGCGCGACACGACCGCCGCGATGGCCGGGTCGTCGGCCGCCGCCCAGAGCGCGGCGGCCGCACCGGTGCTCGCACCGAAGTACCCGATGCGGAGTCCGGCACACGCGTCGTGCGACCGGGCCCATTGCGTCGCCTCGCGCAGTCGACCCGCGAGCAACTCCACGTCGAACACGTTCCCGCGGTCGAGCGCCTCGTCCGTTGTCAGCAGG
>DASPTH010000246.1:0-21575 GCA_035623515.1 Acidimicrobiia bacterium | reverse complement strand
AGCGCAGCCGGTTCGACGACGCATGATGCGCGCCGCGACCGAGACCGATCACACTGCGCACGCCCCCGATGGGCTGCCCCGGCTCCTCCCGCGTGCCGCAATCACCTCATTGTCCGAGCACACCGCTCTCTACGGCACGCTGCCGCCGATCCGGTCCCGCGCCGACCGGTCGGCACTCGTCGACGCCGTCGAGCGCGCCGGGCTGCGGGGCCGGGGTGGCGCCGGCTTTCCGACCGCGCGCAAGCTCCGGGCCGTGGCCGACGGTGGGCGTCACACGGTCGTCGTCGCCAACGGCGCCGAAGGTGAACCGGCCAGTTCGAAGGACGCCGTCCTCCTCACCACGACCCCGCACCTCGTGCTCGACGGCGCGGTCGTCGCCGCCGGTGCCGTGCGAGCCGACTCGGTGATCGTCGTCGTGGATCGACGGCATCCGTCCGTCGTCGACGCCGTGACGCGCGCGGTGGAAGAGCGCTCGCGGGCCGGTGTGGACCGCGTGCCGATTCGCGTCGTCACCATCCCCAACCGCTACGTCGCCGGCGAGGAGACCGCCGTCGTCAACTTCCTCAACGGCGGTCCGGCCAAGCCGATGTTCGTCCCGCCCCGCCCGTTCGAGCGCGGGGTTCGCGGTCGCCCCACCCTCGTGCAGAACGTCGAGACGATGGCCAATCTCGCCCTGATCGCGCGCTTCGGTGCGGACTGGTACCGGTCGCTCGGGACCAACGACGAGCCGGGAACGATCCTCGTGACGCTGAGTGGGGCCGTCGAGCGTCCGGGTGTGTACGAGTTCGCCATCGGCACCCCCGTGCAGAGCGTGCTGACTACGGCGGGTACGCCCGACGGGGTCGCTGCGCTCCTCGTCGGTGGGTACTTCGGCAACTGGTTGCGCCCGAGCACGCTCGGAGACGTCACCCTCTCGCACCAGGCACTCCGGGCGTGCGGAGGCACGCTCGGCTGCGGGATGATCGGGGTCCTCGGTGAACGAACGTGCGGCCTCGTGGAGACGGCCCGCATCTCCGCGTATCTCGCGCAAGAGAGTGCCGAGCAGTGCGGACCGTGCGCGCGCGGCTTGCCCGCGCTCGCCGGCGCCGTCGACGCGATCGCGCGCGGTCGAGCTCCCGAGGGGACGCTCCCGACCTTGCAGCGCTGGTTGCACGACGTCTCGCGACGCGGTGCTTGTCACCTCCCCGACGGCGCGGTCGGCCTGATCTCGAGCGCGCTCGACGTCTTCGCCGACGACGTGGTCGCGCACGTGCAACACGGCCGGTGCGTGAGCGGCGACTTCAACCCGGTGCTCCCGCTCCCCGACCCGTCGACCCGTGACTGGAGCTGGACATGAAGCGCCGGCTCGTCGTGAACCCCATCAAGTGCGACGCCCACGGCGTGTGCGCGGAGCTCTTCCCCGAGTGGATCCGTCTCGACGACTGGGGCTATCCGGTGATCGCGGAGGGCCCGATCCCCGAGGGGCTCCTCGGGCACGCTCGCCGGGCCGTCGTGGCGTGCCCGGCGCTGGCGCTCCTGCTCGTCGAGGACCGCGGCTGATGTCGCGCCGGACGTTCGCCGCGGAGCTCGCGAGAGCGCCGATCTTCTCCGGAATGACCGACGACGAGCTCCGCTGGGTCACCCGGCTGGCCGTGCGGGCACGTGAACCGGCGGGAGCGGAGCTGATTTGTGAAGGAGAACGGGGCAACGAGTTCCTGGTCGTGCTGGAGGGCACCGTGGAAGTCCGGCACGGCGGCCGGGCGGTCGCGACCCTCGGCCCCGGTGACCACCTGGGCGAGATCGCCCTCGTCGACGAGCACGGACGACGTACGGCGACGGCCTTCGCGACGACGCCGGTGACCATCGCCTACCTCGGTCGTCACGAATTCACCCGTCTGCTGACCGAGTCGCCCGCGTTCGAGCGTGCGATCGGCGCCGCGATGGCGACGCGGGTCGCCGAGCTCGAGGAACGCGAGTAGCAGCGCGCAGCCGCTACTTCGCGTCGGCCCAGGTGGAGCCGAAGCCGAGGTCGACGACCAGCGGAACGCGCAGCTCGGTGACGCTCTCCATGACGTCGCGCACGATCGTCTCGGTCTTCTTGCGTTCCTTCGTGGGCACCTCGAGCACGAGCTCGTCGTGCACGGTGAGCAGCATCTGCGCGCGCAAATTCGCGTGCTCGAGCGCTCGGTCGAGGTCGATCATCGCGAGCTTGAACACGTCGGCCGCCGATCCTTGGACGGGCGCGTTCTGGGCCATGCGCTCGCCCATCTGACGGATGCGGAAGTTGTCGGACGCGAGCTCGGTGATCTGGCGGCGCCGACCGAAGATGGTGGTGGTGTAGCCGCGCTCGCGCGCCTCCTGCACTGTGCGCTGCATGTAGCTCTTCACGTTCGGGAAGCTCGTGAAGTAGGCGTCGAGGATCTCGGCCGCCTCGTGCGTGGGGATCCCGAGACGCTGACCCAGGCCGTAGGCCTCCATCCCGTACGCGAGCCCGTAGTTGACGACCTTCGCGAACCGTCGCTGCGCGTCGTCGACCTTCGCCTCGGCAACGTGGAAGACCGCGGCGGCTGTCGCGGTGTGCACGTCGGCGCCGCGCTCGAACGCGTCGATCAGCCCGGGGTCCTCGGCGAGGTGCGCGAGCACCCGCAACTCGATCTGCGAGTAGTCGGCGGTGAGCAGGCCGCACCCGTTGTCGGCGATGAACGCGCGGCGCATCTCCCGACCGTCGGCCGTCCGCACCGGCACGTTCTGCAAATTCGGCGCCTCGCTGGAGATGCGCCCGGTCGTGGTGTCGGTCTGCTTGAACGTGGCATGGATCCGGCCGTCGGCGCGGATGAGCGGCGGCAGGGCGTCGGCGTAGGTGCTGCGGAGCTTCTCGACCTCGCGGTAGCGCAGCAGGTCGTCGACGATCGGATGCTCCTCGGCCATCTTCTGGAGCGAGTCGGCGTCGGTGGAGGGACCCGTCTTCGTCTTCTTCACGGGCACGAGGCCGAGCTTGTCGAAGAGGATCGTGCGCAGCTGGGGCGTGGAGTTCACGTTGAACTCCTCCCCCGCGTGCGCGTAGATGCGCGCGACGAGGGCCTCGCACTGCTGCGAGAGGTCGGCGCGCAGCGAGTCGAGGAATTCGCGGTCGACGCGGATCCCGGCCGACTCCATCTTGGCCAGGACGCGCACCAGCGGCAGCTCGAAGCGTTCGTAGAGATCGGTGAGCTCTCGCGCCCCGAGCGCGGACGCCAGCGCGCCGGCGAGCCGGAGCACCACCGCGGCGCGCCGACCCGTCTGCTGGCGTTCGACCTCGCCGTCGAAGTCGAGCGTGCCCTCCTCCGCGTCGGCCGAGCGCACCTCGAGCGACAGGAAGCGCAGCGCGAGATCGTCGAGGACGTACTTGCCCTCGGCGGGATCGAGGAGGTACGCCATCACCGCGGTGTCGTGGTGCAGCGAGCGCACGTCGACGTCGACGCCGTGCATCAGCTCCTTGGCGCGGTGGGCGACGAGCGGAGGACCGCCGGGACCGAGCATCCCGAGCAGGGCCTCGCGCACCGCCGGCTCACGCAACACCTCGGCTTCCACGTACGCGGCGCGATCGCCGTGCGCCACGCCGAGGGCGCGGAGCTCGCTCGTGACCGGGACACCGTCCCAGCGCGGTTCCAGCACGTACGGCTCGCCCGCCGAAACGATGGCGGCGAAGAACTCCACCGCGGCGCCGGCGTCGCGCAGCACGTCGACCTCGACGTCGAGCGTGCCGGCCTCCGCGTCGGCGGCGACCTCCCCGACGGCTTCGAGCAGGCGCGGCATGAGCGTGCGGAAGGCGAGCTGGTCGAAGAGGACCCTGACCTGCTCGCGGTCCCACCGGCCCTGCCGGAGGGCCCCGGGCTCGACGTCGAGGGGGACGTCGCACACGAGGCGCGACATCGCCCGGTTCAGGAAGACGCGCTCGCGCGCCTCGCCGAGGTTCTGACGCTGCTTCGGCGGCAGCTCGTCGAGGTGCTCGTAGATGCCCTCGAGGTTCCCGTAGGTGGACACGAGCTTGGCGGCCGTCTTCTCGCCGATCCCCGGCACCCCGGGCAGGTTGTCGCTCGGGTCGCCGCGGAGGGCTGCGTACTCGGGGTACTGGGCGGCGGTGACACCAGTGCGCTCGACGATGCCGGCTTCGTCGTAGAGGACGTAGTCGGAGACGCCCCGCCGGTTGTAGAGCACCTTGACGTGCGGATCGCGGACGAGTTGGTACGCGTCGCGGTCACCGGTGACGACGATCACGTCGGTGCCCGCCGCCGCGGCGCTCGTGGCGAGCGTCGCGATCACGTCGTCGGCCTCGACGCCGTCGACCTGGAGCTTCGGGATCTGGAGGGCCTCGATCACCTCGTGGATGAGCGGGACCTGCGGCACGAAGAGCTCGGGAGTTTCCTTGCGACCCGCCTTGTAGTCGGCGTCGAGGTCGTCGCGGAACGTGCGGCCCGGCGCGTCGAACACCACGACGATCTCGTCGGGTCGCTCGTCGGTGAGCACCTTCACCAACATGTTGGTGAAGCCGTAGACCGCGTTCGTGACCGTGCCGTTGGGCGTCGCGAGATCGGTGGGGAGCGCGTAGAACGCGCGGAACGCGAGCGAGAGCCCGTCGATGAGCAGCAGCTTCGGAATGCCTTCCGCCATTACGCCCGATCGTAGGCCCGGGGTACGACGGTTTCAGGGGGTGAGCACGCCGTCGACGACCCGTTGCGCGACCTCTCCCACCTGCACTCGGTTCGTCATCGCCTGCTGCTGGAGGAAGCGCCACGCCGCCTGCTCCGTCATACCGTGCTGGTCCATCAGCCGCCCCTTCGCGCGGTCGACGGTCTTGCGTGCCTCGAGCCGCGCCTTCCAGTCGTCGACCTCGCGCTCGAGGGCGGAGAGCTCGGCGAACCGGCCGAGCGCGATCTCGATCGCCGGCACGAGGTCGCTCCGCTGGAACGGCTTCACCAAGTAGGCGAGGGCGCCGGCGTCACGCGCCTCTTCCACGAGGTCGCGTTGGGAGAAGGCGGTGAGGATCAACACCGCGGCGAGCCGCTCCCCGGCGATCACGCGCGCCGCCGCGAGGCCGTCGAGCCCCGGCATCTTGATGTCGAGGATGGCGAGGTCGGGGTGCAGCTCGCGCACGAGCTCGACGGCCTCGTCGCCCCGCCCGGTCTGGGCAACGACCTCGTACCCCTCCTCGGCGAGCAGCTCGCTCACGTCGAGGCGGATGATGGCCTCGTCCTCGGCGACGACGACGCGGGCGCGGCGGGCGGCCGCCTCGGGCACGGGGTGAGCGGCCTCAGCGGGCCGAGAGCTCGGCCGAGATCCGGTCGAGCAGCTGGTCCTGCTCCGCCTCGAGCTCCCGGACCGTCTTGCTGAGGGTGTCGCGGTGGCGGGCCAGGGCGTCGGCGTGGCGGCGGGCCTCGCGGGCCTCCACGTCGGCGAGCGGCGTCTCCGCCACCAGCGCGCGGAGGCGTACGTCCTCGGCCTCCTGCTCGAGGAAGAGCAGCTGCTCCTCCGTGACGGACAGCTCGGCCCGGATCCGCTTCAGCCGTTCACTCACGTCGACCAGCCGACGTTGCAGAATTGACCGAGACATGGGCCTCCACTCTACGGCCACCCGTGGCACCGGTGCCTGCGGTCAAGGGGTGACCGCCTCGAAGTCGATACAAGGGCGGGACCACCCATGACGCCGACTCGACGCCGCCGCGCCTTCCTCGCCTCCATCGCGCTCACTGTCGCGGTCGCGGCGGTGGGAGCCGGCGCGCCACTCGCCCGCGCCGACGACGACCAGCAGCCTCCCGTGAAGCGCGACCCGCTCGGCTTGGCCCAAGGCCGCTTGGACACCGCGCGCGACGAGGCGAACCAGCTCGCCAAAGTGATCGACGACGCAGAGACCCAGCAAGCGCAGCTCACGACGGCCATCGCCGACGCCGAGCGCGAGATCCCCCAGCTCCGCGACCATGCCGACGAGCTCCGGCTCGCGATCAAGGAGCGCGCGGTCGACCTCTACGTGGGTCACGGTGAGAAGATCGACGAGGTCCTCGACACCGACAACGTGGTCGACGGCGCGCGCGTCGCGCAGCTCAGCGGCGCCATCGCCAAGCACGACCAGGATCTCGCGGCGGAGCTGCGCGCGACGGCTCAGGCACTCGAGACGCGCGAGACGGAACTGCGCGACCAGCGCGGCCAGTTGCAGGACACGATCGACAAGCTGCAGCCGCTGAACGACGAGCTCTTGAAGCGCTTGGCGGTGGCGAGCTCGGCGTACGAGAAGGTCAAGGCGGCGGTCGACCAGCGCGCTCGCTCGGGGGCGCCTCCCGACAGCCCGAGTGGCGCGACGGTCTGCCCGGTCCAGGGGTTCGTGGTGTTCACGGACGACTTCGGTGAGCCGCGACCGGGCGGCCCGCACCCCGGGATCGACATGCCCGCGGTGCCCGACACCCCCGTCGCCGCCGTCGTCGACGGCGACATGACCCACGACACCGGTGGTAACGGCGGCAACGGCGCGTGGCTCGTGGGCACCGACGGCGTCGCGTACTACTACGCGCACTTCTCGCACTACGAAGGCGACAACCGCACCGTGAAGGCCGGCGACATCATCGGCTACGTCGGCTCCACCGGCAACGCCACCGGCCCTCACCTCCACTTCGAGATGCACCCCGGCGGGCCGCTCGCACCGCCGGTCGACGCGTACACCCTCCTGCTCTCACTTTGTGAGGAGGAGACGGCGAAGCCTCCCGAGTAACGTCGCGACAGGCCCGGATGGCGCAATTGGCTGACGCGATCGGCTCAAAACCGATTGTCCGCAAGGACGTGTGGGTTCGAGTCCCACTCCGGGCACGCGATCGGCTCACCATCAGCCCTTGCGCTTCCCGCTCGCTCCCCCCTGGAGGTTGTGCTCCTCAGTTCCCTCAGGGGGTATGCATTGTCACAACCATCGCCGCTGGCGAAGCTGTCCCGGCATTGCTCGGACTCCGCGGGCGTGTTCCGAGGGGAAACCACGGTGAGGTGGGGTGTCACGCGCAAGCAGCTTGCAGCACTGCGTGCCCAAGAAGTCATCGAACGCGTGCATCCGGACGTCTACCGCATGACCGCGGTCGCCCCGTCGAACGAACAGGCACTGCGTGCCGCGCTGCTCTGGGCGGGCGAGGGCGCGGCCGCGGCCGGCTTGTCCGCTGCCGAGCTCTACGGGCTGGAAGGGATACGTGCGGAAGTGCCTGAGATCGTCGTGCCGCGGCGCTCTGGTCTCCGGTCGGCACAGGTTCTCATCCGGCGGACCGACGATCGTGCCGCGCTCATGCTTCGCGTGGAGCGAGGGCTGAGGGTGACCGGCGTCGAACCGACTCTGGTCGCACTGGCGTCTCTCCTCGAAAGCGAGGCCTTCGAGATCGCGTGTGAGGACGCACGCCGACGACGACTCACGTCGGTACCCGCACTGCGCGCGTACCTTCGACGCTTCACGCGCGGCGGTCGACGGGGTGTGCAGGAGATGCGGCGGCTGCTCGCCGAGCTCGATCCGGTGCACGCGAGCCGGTCGACGTTGGAGGTGAAGACGCGGCGCCTCCTCGTCGCGCACGGCGTCACCGGCTTCGTGCGCGAGTTCCCGCTCGCGTGGAAGGGTCGCACGTACCGGTACGACTTCGCGTTCGAACAGGAGCGCACGATCCTGGAGACGAACGGTCGCCGCTGGCACGACGACCCCACGACCTACGAGCACGACCACGAGAAGTGGAGCGTCCCCGGACGTCACGGCTACCGGCTCGTGCTGGCGACGTGGGCCAAGGTCACCGAGCACGCCGACGAATTCGTCGCCGAGCTCGCGGTGGCTCTGACGACGCGTTAGCTCGCGGGAGCCTCCACGAGGCGCGTGAGCAAGCCGAGCAGCTCGCGCTGCTCACGCTCGCCGAGCACGTCGAACACGGGCGTCTGGTCGAAGACGGCTCCGATGATCTCGTCTCCGAGCCGCGACCCCTTCGCCGTGATCACGAGACGCTTCACCCGCCGGTCGCCGGCGTCGGCGTGCCGTTCGACGAGACCCAGTTCCTCGAGCCGGTCGACCAGCGCGGTGAGGTTCGACGGGTCGAGGTAGAGCCGCTCGGCGAGCTCCCGCATCGCCAGCGGCTCGCGCAGCTCGTAGAGGGCGCGCACTTGCGCGACCGACATGTTGAACTCGGCGGCGCGCCGCGCCGACTCTTGCTTCATCCGCTGGACGAGGCAGTAGAAGGTGGCGGTCAGGGCTCGCCCGAGATCCTCGCCGGACTCCTCGGTGGGTTCCTCGGCGGGCATCGCCATGACCGACGAGCATACTTGCTCTCCGTGATAGTTGGCGAGTACCATGATCGTCGCTCACCGGTATCCGGCGATTTCGTGCCCCGACGGCCAGCGACGCGGGGACGTGACTTGCGCCGGGGCGACCCAGCGAGTGCGCGCCCCCCTGCGTACGGTCTCGGGTCGCCCCGGACGCAACCCGCCGAGGGCTCAGAGGCCGAGTGTCGACTCGACGCCGGCGTGGCGCTCGATCGCCCGCATGCGCGCCCCCACGACGGCCAGCAACTTGGGAGCCACCGCGGGCATGGCGATCTCGAGCATCTCGTTGAACTCGTGGCGGCCGAGCACCAACATCGTCATCGGGTTCTGGGCGGTGACGGTCGCCAGCCGCTCGCCTCCGTCGATCAGCGCCATCTCGCCGAAGAAGCCGCCGGCGCCGATCCGCCCCACCTCGTCACCTTCGACGGTCGCGACGGCGTCGCCCTCGACGATCACGAAGAATTCGGGGCCGGGTTCGCCCTCGACCGTGACCTGGGTTCCCGCGGGCACCGTGCGCGGCTCGGCCATCGCGGCGATCTTCTCGATCTCGTGATCGTCGCAGCCGGAGAACAACCACACACCCTGGAGCAACTCGATGCGCCGCTCCAGATCGACGGGCCCGCTCATCGGCGCGCGCGACTCATGTGGATCGTCGTCGGCCTCCCGGCAGCGCCGCCCGCCGACGCCGAGACCCGAACACCAGGATCCCACCGACCACGATGGCCGACACCGCGGCCAACACGTACGTGGACGTGTGGCTCGACGAGCCGGTGAACGCGAGCGACGTGGTGGCGCCGAGCACGTTGATGACCGCGTTCAGCTCGCAGAACTGGCCGCGCACCGTGAGGATGTGCGGACCCGGTGACGTGCCCGGCGGGATCGTGATCCGCCCCGCGAACGCGCCGGTCGCGTCGGTGACCAACGTGCCGACCTGCTTGCCGTCGAAGAGGACGCTCACCGTCTCGTTCGGCGCGCAGCCCGAACCCTGGAAGCCCTCCTCGCCTCCGGCCGAGATGTTGGGGTTGTCGACGACGAGCTCGCCACCCGGCGGGTACTGCTCGGGCAGGCCCACTTGCGCGGCCGACACCGTGGGCGTGCCACCGCCGGAGATCGACGCGGCACCGGCACTGCCGCCGCCGCCACCACCGCCGCCACCACCACCACCGTTGTTCCCGGTGCTCGCGGGTGGGAGGTCGGCGTCGGGTGTGCTGAAACCGAGCAGGCTGTCGAGGAAGATGTTCCCGGCGATCCAGGCGTCGCCGAGCAGGTCTTCGCGGGTGAGCGTGATCACACCGCCCAACTGTCCCTGGTCGATGGTGATCTTCGTCGCGTCGGTGAGCTGGACGAGCTGGCTGTTGAAGAGGACCGAGATCGGGTCCTTCACGTCGATGAACACGCACGAGGTCTCGGTCGTGCAGACCACCGCGAACAGCGTGCCCTCGACCGCGGCAGTCGCGCCCCCGCCACTCACCTCGAAGGAACCGGTCTCCGACACCTTCGCGGCGCGGCTCCACGTGGAACCGATGGTGAGCGTGCCCTGGGTCTGGCGCACGCCCTGGCTCTCCGTGAGCTTGGTGATCTGATACGTGGTGTCCGGCCCGAGACGCGTGAACGACCCGTCGGTGTAGGAGATCTCCGCGAGCCCGGCCTGCGGGTTGGTCTTGAGCGTGTCGCCCTCGTGCAGCACCTGCCCGTTCTTGCCGGTGGTGAACTTCGGCTTGTTCTTGCCCTTCACCTGCACGATGGGCGTGCGGATCGTGAGCTTGGCGAGCACTTGCTGCTGCGTGCTCGCCTGCTTCTTCGGCTTGGCCGTCTTCGCGGCGAGGGCCGGCGTCGCGAACGCGGCCACACACGCGACCGCGGCCAGCAGGCCGAGGACCGATCTACCCGCCCGCTTCGCCTGCACCGACCCGAGCTCCTCCCGCACTGCCGTCGGTGTCAGTACCGCCGGCGACGTCTTCTCCGTCCGTCTCGCGCCCTGCCCCATTCCCGGCCGAGGCGCTTAACTTAGCTGAGTCGGAGGTCACGACTCGCCACAGCCGCAATTCGCGGCTGACGCCCTTCAACTCCACGGGCCCCACCGGCTCCACCGGCGGCGGATCCGCCACCCGGGTGAGCACCTGGTCCGAGAGGATGATCTCGCCCCGCCCGGCGGTGGAGCACAAGCGGGCGCCGACGTTCACGGTGTCGCCGACCACGTCGTACTGCCGGCGGCGGCCGCCGCCGAAGTGGGCGGCGACGGCATCCCCCGTGTTGAGCCCGATGCCGAAGGCCACCTCGGGTGCCCCCCGCTCGAGCAGCTCGCGGTTGAGCTGGGGCGTGAGCTCCTGGATTGCCATCGCGCACGCGAGCGCCTGCGTGGGGTGGTCGGTCGTCGGGATCGGCGCGCCCCACACCGCGAACACCTCGTCGCCGACGTACTTCATCAGCGTGCCGCGCATGGCGAGCACGAGCTCGGTGACGCGGTCGTAATAGTGGTCGAGCATCACGCGCACGGTTGCGGGCGACAAGCTCTCCGAGAGCGCGGTGAACCCGCGCAGGTCGCAGAACAAGACCGTCATCTCGAGGCGTTGACCCTCGGCCGCGAGCTCGGCGCGGTCCTCGTCGACGAGTCGCTGCGCGACCGCTTCGGGTACGTACTGCGAGAACAACGTCGTGACGCGCCGACGCTGGCGCGTCTCACCGAAGTACTTGAGGACGACGGCACCGATGAACGCGACCGCGATCGCACCCAGCGGATAGATGAGGTTGTAGATCGTGCCGTTGTCGAAACGCCAGATCACGAAGACGATGTAGGCGGAACCCACGAGGAACGGGACCACCCACGAGATCCAGAACGGGAGCATCAGCACGGCCAGACCGACGATGATCGTCAGCAGCGCGACCCAGAGCAGCGTGGAACTGTTGCCGACGTCGCTCAGGTACGCGGCCGTGAGGACGGTGTTCGCGGCGTTCGCGTGGAGGAACACGCCCGGCAGACGAGACGACTTGTTCGTGGGCGCGAGTCGCAGGTCGCCCGACAGCGGGTCGGTGGCGCCGACGAACACGATCTTGCCGTTGATCTTGTCCTTGTCGAACCTTCCGTCGAGCACGTCGACCGCGGAGATGGCGCTCGACGGGTTCGACAGCTCGTCGGAGAAGTTGAGGACCATCGAGGTGTCCACCGTCGTCGGCACGAAGCGGTTGCCCACTCCGACACCGCCGGGCCGCAAGAAGACCGGCGTGTCGACCCCCCGCAACTGCATCACCGCCGCCAGCGCGAGCGCGGGGATGTAGTCCTTGCCGGTGTCGACGGCCATCCACACGCTGCGCACCACGCCGTCCGCCGGATCCTGGTTCACCTGCACGTGGCCGATCCGTGCCGCCGCGGCCGCGAACGGCGCGTACACGCCGGTGCCCTCGACGGCGAGCGGCGGGCGGCGGGCGTGACCCTTCAGACCCGGCTCCGTCTTCGTGATCCCGACACCGAGGACGACGTTGCCCGCGCGCTTCATCGCGGCCGCGAACTCCGCGTCGGCGGTCGGATTGTCCGATGCCTGCGAGAACACGAGGTCGTACACGATCACCTTGGCACCCGCGGCAGCGAGGCGGTCGGTGAGCTCGGCCATCCGGGAACGCGGCCATGGCAGCGGTTCGTGGAACGCGTTGATCGACTTGCGGTCGATGCCGACCACGGCGACGCGGCTGTCGGTGGGCGCGCCCGGGAACAGCGCGTCCGTCGCGCGGCGCTGGAATCCCCCGAACACGTTGCCCGACAGCCCGAGCCACGCGACCGCGGTGACCACGACCGTCAGGAGCAACACCGACAACAGCCGCCGGATCAGGACACGCCGCTTCACTGGGCGCGACCTTAGGCTGCCCGCTGGTCCTGTCCCGGCCGCGCGCACCGCGGGGCCCGAACGCCGCGGTCGGCATCGGGGCCGCGGTGTTCGAGTGGCGACCGCGCACGCCACGCGAGTCGCAGGACCTTCGGTCCTACCAGGATCGAGCGCCAGCGACGATAATGCCGGGAATGCAGCTTCCCCTCGGGCTGGAATTCACCACGACGGTGCTGGTGATCATCGCCGTCGCGTGTGTCCTGCTCCTCGTCCTCATCATCGTCGCCCCGTGGAAGCGCGTGCGCGATGAGCCGCCGCTCGACCCGGACGTCGAGACGCGCATCCTCCTCCACCGACCCGATCCCGAGGAGGAGACCGGCGAACTGCCCACGGCCCGCGTCACCGATCTGTCAGACCTCGACAGCAAGGAGACCGGCGACTTCGCCGAGCTGCGCGACCTCGACGACCACTGAGCCTGCTTCGCGGGTTCACCCTCGGCCGATCGCGAAGAGCAGCCGGCCCTCGCACGCCGTCTCGTCGGCGACCGACGCCCGTCCGTGGCCCCACCCACCTCGCGCGCTGAGGCGCTCCAGCTCCACCATGAGCAGCAATTCGTCGCCGGGGCGCACGATCCGGCGGAAGCGCACCTTCTCCACGCCACCGAACAGGGGCAGCCTTCCCGCGTAGCGCTCGTCGGCGAGCAGCGTGATCGCGCCGGCTTGCGCCAGGGCCTCGAGCTGGATCACGCCGGGCAGCACGGGGTTCCCGGGGAAGTGGCCCGCGAGGAACGACTCGTCGCCGGTGACGCGGTACCGCGCGACGATCGACTGCGCGGGCGCGAAGGCTTCGACCTCGTCGACGAAACGGAACGGCGGGCGGTGCGGGAGCAACGCGACCAAGTGCTCGGAGTCCGGGTGCGCCATCGACGCTGCCTCCTGCGTGCGCGAACGGAGATCGTGGGCGGTTACCAACGGGTAATCGACGTTACCTTCCGGTAATCACGCACACTCTCGTGCAACTTGCGCGGCGGCGTGATGTAACCACGTCGCGCGCTCGATGGTCGGAACCTCTCAACCCGAGGCGGAGAGCAGAGTGGGCGTCGCGGTCGTCTTCCCCGGTCAGGGGACGCAAGAACCCGGAATGGGCGAAGCCTGGCGCGACGACGCTGCGTGGTCGGTGATCACACGCGCCGAGGCCGCGCTCGGCGAACCGCTCGCTCACCTCGTCACGGACGCACCTGCCGACGTGCTCGCGCGCACGCGGAATGCCCAGCTCGCCGTGCTCCTCACGTCGCTCGTCACCTGGGAGGCTCTGCAGCCGTTCCCCGAAGTGCCCGTCGCCTTCGCCGGCCACTCCCTCGGGCAGGTCACCGCGCTGATCGCGGCGGGGGTGCTCCCGTTCGACGCGGGCGTACGGTTCGCGGCGCGCCGCGCCGAGCTCACGCAGGCGGCCGCCGACGCGCATCCGGGCCGCATGGCCGCGCTGCTCGGCGCGTCGATCGAGCAGGCGCGCGACTCGTGCGCGGCCGCGCCCGCCGCCTGCTGGGTCGCGAACGACAACGCGCCGGGCCAGGTGGTGATCGCAGGAACCCCCGACGGTGTCGACGCGGGCTCCGCACGCGCGAAGGAGCTCGGCGTGAAGCGCGTCACCGCGCTGAACGTGGGCGGCGCGTTCCACACACCGCTCATGCAGGACGCGACCACCGCGCTCTCGGCCGAGCTCGAGCACATCGATCTCGCGCCGTCGGACGCGCCGGTCGTCTCGAACCACGACGCCCGTCCGTACACCGACGGCGACGGGTGGCGAGAGCGCCTGGCGCTGCACGTGTCGGTACCGGTGCAGTGGCGCTCGACCATGGACATGCTCGTCGCGGGTGGCGCGAGCACCTTCCTCGAAGTCGGCCACGGTTCGATGCTGGCCGCGCTCGCCAAGCGCGGTGCGCCCGGCGTCACCGTGGAGAACATCTCCACCCCCGACGACATCCCGCTCGACCTGGCCATCGGCTGACGAGAACACCCAGGAGGCTGGCAAGCCCATGGAGGCACTCTTGACCCACGGCGAGGGACTCCTCGTGCCCGAGCGAATGATCATCGCCCCGTCGGTGGGCGTGTTCCGCCCGCTCGACGACGTCGGCGTCGGGGCCCTCGTCGACGAGGGCCAGCCGGTGGGCCACCTCGACGGGCCCGGGACCTCCACGCCGGTCTGCAGCCGGTTTCGCGGCAGACTCGTGGGCATGCTCGTCCATCCCGGTGAGCGTCTCCGCGAGGGCCAGCCGGTGGCCTGGCTCCGCGTCGCGTAGGCATGCGCGCCTGCATCGCCGGTTGGGGCACCGCGGTCCCCGAACACCGGCTCACCAACGCCGACCTGGAAGAGCGCGTCGACACCACCGACAAGTGGATCGTCGAGCGCACGGGCATCCGGGAGCGCCGGGTGGCGAGCGCGGGTGAGACGACGGCCAGCCTCGCGATCGAAGCGAGTGCAGCGGCGATCAAACACGCGGGGATCACCCCCGACGCCATCGACCTGCTCGTCGTCGCAACCGCTAGCCCCGAGCAGCTCATCCCTCACACCGGCGCGTTCGTGGGTGACGGCCTGGGCATCCGGTGCGGGTCGTTCGACCTGAACGCGGGGTGCGCGGGCTTCGTGTACGAGCTGGTCATCGGTTCGTCGATGCTCACCGCCGGCAACCTGCAGCACGTGCTCCTCGTCGGCGCCGAGACGCTGAGCCGCCTCGTCGACCCGGTCGACCGGGCCACCTGCATCCTGTTCGGGGACGGTGCCGCCGCGTTCGTGCTGAGCGCGTGCCCCGACGACGGCCCCGGCATCCTCGGGTGGGAGCTGGGTTGCGACGGCTCGGCCGCCGGCCTGCTCCAGGTCCCGGCCGGCGGCAGCCGCATGCCCACGTCCCACGAGACCGTCGACAACCGCGGTCACTTCATCAAGATGCAGGGGCCCGAGGTGTTCCGCCGCGCCGTGCGCATCGTCATCGACTCCGCCAAGACCACCCTCGACCGGGCCGGATTCGGCGTCGACGAGGTCACCTGGTTCGCACCGCACCAGGCCAACGTCCGTATCATCGAGGCCGCCGCCGCCCGACTCGGGATCCCACCGGAGCGCACGCTCGTGAACATCGATCGCTACGGGAACACCAGCGCGGCGTCGATCCCGCTCGTCCTCGCCGAAGCCGCCGACGACGGCCGCATCACCGACGGCGACCTCGTGCTGCTGTCGGGCTTCGGTGCCGGCCTCACGTGGGGCAGCGCGGTGCTCCGATGGGGCCGCGCGTGACCGGCGTCCGCACCGCGTTCGTCACCGGCGGCTCGCGCGGCATCGGCCGGGCGTGCGCGGTGGCGCTCGGCGCCGCCGGCCACCGGGTCGCGTTCTGCTACGCATCCGATCACGACGGCGCCAAGGAGACGCAGGCGGCGATCGAGCGCGCGGGTGGAGACGGCCTCGCGATCCAGACCGACGTGGCCGACCCGGCCGCCGTCGATCGGGCGTTCGGCGAGATCGAGGACGCCCTGGGCCCGGTCGAGCTGCTCGTGAACAACGCCGGCATCGCCGCCGACGGTTTGGTGGTGCGCATGACCGACGAGCAGTGGGACACCGTGCTCCGCACCAACCTCACCGGCGCGTTCCACACCATCCGCCGCGCGACGCCGAAGATGATGCGAGCGCGCTTCGGCCGGATCGTGAACGTGTCGTCGGTCAGCGGGCAGACCGGCCAGGCCGGGCAGGCGAACTACGCGGCGGCCAAGGCCGGGCTCGTCGGCCTCACCCGCTCGGTCGCGCGTGAGCTCGCCTCGCGCGGGGTCACCTGCAACGCCGTCGCCCCCGGACCTATCGTGACCGCCATGACCGAGGCGCTCCCCGACGACTGGCGCGCCTGGGCAACCGCCACGGTGCCGGCCGGGCGTCTGGGAGACCCCGACGAAGTGGCTGCGGTCGTGACGTTCCTGTGCTCCGACCCCGCCGGATACGTCACCGGCGCACTCGTCCCCGTGGACGGTGGGCTGGGGATGGGACACTGACCCGATCCGTGCTCGAGGACCCGATCGAGAACCGCTCAGGAGGAACCGATGGAACGTGACGAGGCGCTCTCGGCGCTGCGAGAGGTCGCCGTCGAGGTGCTCAGCGTCGAGCCCGATCAGGTGGTGGAGTCCGCCAAGTTCAAGGAGGACCTCGACGCCGACAGCCTCGACCTCGTCGAGTTGGTGATGGAGCTCGAGGAGCGGTTCGACATCCAGGTTCCCGAGGAAGACCTGGAGAACGTCGCCACCGTGGGCAACGCCGTCGACCTGGTGCTCGCCAAGGTCGACGCGAAGACATGATCGACCCGGCCTTCCTCGACGGTCGCGGGCGCCCGCGGGTCGCAGTCACCGGCATCGGCGTGAAGACGCCGGCCGGAACCGACGTCGCGGGGATGTGGGAGACCGTCTGCGCCGGCCGGCCCACCGCGGGCCCGATCAGCCGGTGGGATGCCTCGGCGCTCCCGGTCCAGATCGCGAGCGAGGTCCACGACTTCGACGCCACGCCCTATTTCGGGCCGAAGGAGGTCCGCCGCCAGGACCGCTTCACCCAGCTCGGGTTCGCGGCGGCGGCCGACGCCTTGGCCGACGCGGGCGAGCTCGGCGCCGACCCCGGCCGGTGCGCCGTGATCGCCGCCACCGGCGTCGGCGGCCTCGAATCGATGGAGATCAACGAGGGCACGTTCCTCGCGCGCGGCGCGAGCCGGGTCAGCCCGTTCTTCGTCACGATGATGATGCCGAACGCCACCGCCGGCGCGATCTCGATCAACTTCGGCTGGACGGGACCGAACCTCTGTATCTCCACCGCGTGCGCGGCCGGCACCCACGCCATCGGCGAGGGCGCCCGGCTCATCCGCGACGGGAGCGCCGACGCGGTCGTGGCCGGCGGTTCCGAAGCCGGGATCACGCCGCTCACGATCTCCGCGTTCGCCCGCATGGGCGCCCTCAGCACCCGGAACGACGATCCCGAGCGGGCGTCGCGCCCGTTCGACGCCGACCGCGACGGCTTCGTGATGGCCGAGGGCGGCGCGTTCCTGCTCCTCGAGTCGCTCGAACGCGCGATCTCGCGCGGCGCCGGCATCTACGGCGAGATCGTCGGGTACGGCCGCAACGGCGACGCGTACCACATCACCGCGCCCTCGCCCGGCGGTGCCGGTGCGGCCGTGTGCATGCAGCTCGCGCTCGACGACGCCGGCCTCTCCCCGTCGGCCATCGGGCACGTGAACGCGCACGGCACGTCCACACCGCTCAACGACGCGTCGGAGGCCGAAGCGATCCGCAAGGTCTTCGGCGACCATTCGCCGCCGGTCACGTCCACGAAGGGCGTGACCGGGCACATGATCGGCGGCGCCGGCGCGGCCGAGGCGGCGATCGCGCTGCTGTCGATGCGGGAGGGCCTCGTACCGCCCACCGCCAACCTCGAGAAGATCGGCGACGACATCGACCTCGACGTCGTCGGCGGTGCCCCGCGCAAGGTCGCGCCCGCACCCGTGCTCTCGAACTCCTTCGGGTTCGGCGGCCACAACGCCACGCTGATCCTCGCGCCGGTCGAACTTCCGTAGATCGCACGCGCCGGGACATGGGTCGCTCGCTCCGAGCCGGGACACGCGGCCCTTACCCGCTCGCTCCGTGACGGAGCCCCGCGCCCCGACGCCCGTCTTCGGGCACCGCAGCCCGGCGGTCGAGGCGACCCTGCGGGAGCTCGACGGCCGGCCGGTGAGCTGGTTCAGCCTCGACGGCGGCAAGCACCGTGGCGCGATCGGCACGGCCGAGGGCCAGACGATCGAGCGGGCGGTCCGTCTGGCGACGGAGCTCGGGATCCCGATCGTCGGGCGCGTCGCGAGCTCGGGCGCCGATGTCAACGAGGGGGTCGCCGCGCTCCACGCCTGGGGCCGGGTGGCCAAGGCGCTGGCCGACGCGTCGGGTGTGGTGCCGATCGTCCTCGTGCTGGTGGGGCCGGCGGTGTCGGGTCCCGCGCTCCTCCTCGGCATCGCCGATCACGTGATCATGACCGCCGACGCGTTCGCGTACGTCACCGGTCCCGACGTCGTCGTGGAGTTCACCGGCGTTCCCATCGACCGCGACCGCCTCGGCGGCGCAGCGGTCCACGACCGCGAGAGCGGAGTCGCCGCCATGGTCGTGCACGACGAGGACGACGCCCTCCTCGCGGCGGGCGCGCTGCTCGCGTACCTGCCGCCGAACCACCTCGACGACCCACCCGTGCTGCCCTACGGCGACCCCGTCGAGCGCGACTGCGCAACCGCCGCCGCCGCCGTTCCGGCCCGCGCGACCGCGGCCTACGACGTCCGCGACGTGATCGACGACGTGCTCGACGTCGATTCGCTCCTCGAGCTGCGCCGCGCGTACGCGCCGAGCATGGTCACCGGGCTCGGCCGGCTCGACGGGCACTCGGTCGGCATCGTCGCCAACCAGCCCATGCACTTCGCCGGGACCATCGACATCGAAGCCGCGCGCAAGGCGGCCCGCTTCGTGCAGTGGTGCGACTGCTTCAACGTCCCGCTGATCACGTTCGTGGACACGAGTGGGTACGCGCCCGGCACCGACCAGGAGTGGCGCGGCATCATCCGCCACGGCGCCGAGCTGCTGCACGCGTACGCCGCGTCCACCGTGCCCCGGCTGTGCGTCGTGCTGCGCAAGGCATACGGCGGGGCGTACGTGGTGATGGACTCACGCGGCCTCGGCGCCGACTGGTGCGTCGCGTGGCCGACGGCCGAGATCGCGGTCATGGGCGCACCGCCGGCCGTCCGCATCATCCACCGGCGCAAGCTCGACGCCATCGACCACGCCGGGGAGCGCGCCCGGGTCGAGGCCGAGCTCACCGCGGAGTACGAAGCGCGGTTCCTCAACCCGTACGTCGCGGCCGAGCGTGGGTACGTCGACGACGTGATTCCCGCGGTCGACACCCGCCGCGCGCTCGTTGCCGCGCTCGAACGGCTGGGCACCAAGCGCGAACACCAGGCGCATCGGCGCCACTCGAACACACCGCTCTGAGAGCACCGGGGGGACGTCATGTTGCTCGAGGGCAAGCGCATCCTCGTCACCGGCATCACGAACGAGTCGTCGCTCGCGTTCCCGGTCGCCCGCATCGCGCAGGAGCAGGGGGCCGAGGTGGTCCTCAGCTCCTTCGGGCGGGTCATGAGCATCACCCGGCGGGCGGCACGCCGGTTGCCGGCCGAGCCCGAGATCGTCGAGCTCGACGTGAGCAACCAGGACGACCTCGACGCGCTGGCCGAGCGCGTCGGGGGACGGCTCGACGGCGCGGTCCACTCGATCGCCTTCGCCCCGCCGTCGTGCCTGGGCGGTGGCTTCCTCGACGCGCCGTGGGAGGACGTCTCGATCGCGCTGCAGGTGTCCGCCTACTCGCTGAAGGCGCTGACGGTCGCCGCACTCCCGTTGATGCCCGAGGGTGGCTCGATCGTGGGCTTCGACTTCGACAGCACGCGCGCCTTCCCGGTCTACGACTGGATGGGGGTGGCCAAGTCGGCGCTGCAATCGGTCGCGCGGTTCCTCGCCCGCGACCTCGGGGCGCGGAAGGTGCGGGTGAACCTCGTGGCGGCCGGTCCGTCGCGCAGCCTCGCGGCGCGCAGCATCCCCGGCTACGAGCTGTTCGAGGACGTGTGGAACGAACGGGCGCCGCTGGGTTGGGACACGCGCGACGCCGAGCCGATCGCCAAGGCGTGCGTCGCGCTCCTCTCCGACTGGTTCCCGGCCACCACCGGCGAGGTCGTCCACGTCGACGGCGGCTTCCACGCCATCGGCGCGTGACCACCCCTCATTCGAAGTTGCGTCACCCACCGACCCTCTACGTCGCCCGGTGACGCAAGTTCGCTCTCGGGCCCGCCTCAGCTACCCGTACAGCGCACCCAGCACCGCACCGGCATCGGCGTCCTCGACGACCGGCGTGGTCTCGAGCGGAATGAACTGCGACCACTCGGCGACCCATTCGTAGAGCGCCTTGGCGTCGTCGGTCTCGACGATGGCGACACCGGCGCCGCTCATCCCGTGCCAGCGACCGATCATGTTCACTCCCGCGGGTGGCGCGCCGCCGCCCTTGAGGAAGTTCGCAACCGTCGGTCGATACGTCTCGTACGGCAGCGACCAGGACACCATGAATTTCACGCGGCACGCCCTTTCGTGTCGGAGGACGGCAGTCGGCCAACCTCTCCAGCGGCGGGAGGTTACGACACGGGCACTTTCAGCGTCGACCTGCCCGTCGGGGCGGAGACTCGAGCTTTCCGGGCCTGGGGAGGTGTCCTTCGGGCTGCCGTCGGTTGGGCGGCGCTCCCTGCACGCCACACGGCAACGCCACCACGACTCGATCGAGCAGTTGTGGCTCGACTACACGCAGTTGACGTACTGGGGGGGATTGTCCGACCCATTCACACCGTGGCCGCCGTCCGCGAAACAGCTGCTCATGAGGTCGCCGGTCCTCGAGTCGAGAGCTCCGTCGGCAAGGGTGGGTAGATCGGTGCACGCCCAGATCACCCCGCCCGCCTCGACGACGGTGAACGTTCCACCGAAGGACTCGCACGTGGCCTGCCCGGCAAACGGCGGGTTGTTGATGTTGGTCCCCGAATTGCTGTTCGACCCGGTGTTGGTGTTGGTACCGGTGTTGCTGTTCGTGCCGGTGTTGGTGTTCGTCCCCGACTGCCGCTGCTGTTGCTGCTGGGAGTTCGTCCCCGTGTTCGTTCCCGTGTTGCTGTCGGTGTTCGAGACCTCGTTGCTGTTCGTGCCGTCGTTGTGTGACGACACGTGGTTGCGGTTGTCGTTGGTCGACGAGCTCGAGTTGGTCGGGTCGGACTCCGACGAGTTCGAGTTGGAGTTGTCGGAGGAGACGTCGTTGTGGACGTGGGTGCCCACGCCGATATCCGGGGAGACCTGGATACTCGAGGACTGCGCGTTGCTGTTCGCGCTGTTGCCGGAGTTGTTCACGCTCGCCTGCGCGGCCGCCTGGCCACCAATTCCCACACCGACGCCGAGGCCGATGCCGAAGGGACCGTGCCCGCGACTCCAGCCGCCACCACTGTTGGCGGCGGCGCTCGATACCACTCCGACCGCCAAGAACCCCGCCGCCGCGGCCAACACCGACGCGATCACCAGGGGCACCCTCTGCACAACCACTCCGACGCCCTCCTCGGTCGGCTGGGCCAGCAGTGCCACCCACTGGCCACCGCACACTAACAGGCCTCGTCAAACTCGACGCCGCCATCGAAGGAGCCGAAGATGGGCGCCGTCACTCAGCCGAGGATCTTGTCGAGCATTTCTTCCGCGCGCCGCTACTTCTTCCCGATCGCCCTGAGCGCCTCGGTGACCTTCGGGACCGTGTCCTTCGGGCTGACCTTGTAGAACGCCGCGGCGACCTTGCCGTTGCCGTCGATCACGAACGCGGACCGGATGATGCCCATGTACTTGCGGCCGTAGTTGACCT
>DASPTH010000209.1:0-12164 GCA_035623515.1 Acidimicrobiia bacterium | reverse complement strand
AGATCCCGATCCACGACGTCGACGCGGCGGTCGAAGAGGTCGAGTGGGCCGCGAACGCCGGGTGCAAGTCGCTGCAGCTCCCGGTGTTCCCCGCGGAGCTGGGTCTGCCCGACTACTGGGACCGCCGGTACGACCCGCTGTTCTCGACGATCCAGGAGACCGGGCTCCCGATCTGCTGCCACATCGGACTCAACACCCAGCTCGACGACCTGGCGCGTCGCGATCCGACGCCCCAGAAGGGCATCTTCGTGCCGATGGTCGCGTTGACGGCCGGGGAGGCGCTCGGCATGTGGATCATGGGCGGCGTCTTCGCGCGCTTCCCGGAGCTCCGGGTCGTGTTCGTCGAGCCCGGTCTCGGCTGGGTGGCGTGGTGGCTCTACATCGTCGACGACCTCACGACCAGGCAGGGGTACGAATTCCCCGCCATCTCGGAGCTGCCGAGCCACTACTTCCACCGGAACGTGTACCTCACGTTCGTCGACGAGCCCGATGCCATGCGCCACGCGCGCGACCGTCTCGGCGTCGAGAACATCATGTGGTCGTCCGACTACCCGCACCCGGTGTCGAGCTGGCCGAACTCGCGCTCGATCGTGGAGGCGATGTTCGAAGGTGTGCCCGAGCACGAACGCGAGTTGGTCCTGAGCGGCAACGCGGCCCGCGTCTGGAGGCTGTGAGGGCCCAGCCCACTGCGAAGTTGCGTCAGCAACCGACGCCAGACGTCGGTGAACGACGCCGGTTCGTTTCGGGGTGGGGGAGGCGGCGTCCTGGTGTAACAACGTTGTGCTTGTACGATCCGTCCATGCAGGACACCGCGAGCGACGCGGCGGCGGGATCCGAGAAGGCCCGCGCCACGCGTGCCGCGCTGATCAAGTCGGCGGGCGACCTCTTCGTGGAGGAGGGGTACGGGGCGGTGTCGGTGCGCGAGCTGGCCCGCCGGACGAAGCTCACGAGCGGCGCGATCTACGGCCACTTTCGCAACAAGGCGGACCTCCTCGTCGCGGCGGTGAACGAGCGGATCGTCACGGAGCTCGAAGCGCCCCAGCGCGGCGGGCCCCGAGGGTTGGCGCCCTACCTCGCGGCACAGGCGCGGAACTACCGCTCGCGCGCCGCGCTGCGCGCCTTGATCGTGGAGGGCGCGGCAGCCGCGCGGATCGACGAGGAGGTCAAGGAGCGGCTGCGCGAGGTGCAGACGGCGAAGCTCGACGAGTGGCGCGCCGTCTACCGAGAGGTCCAACGCTCCGAGGGTCTCGACCCGGAGGCCGACATGGACACCCTGGTCGTGTTCCTGTGGGCGACCGAGATGGGCCTGGGCGTTCTCGAGGCGCTCGACGTCCCGCTGCCGACGCCGTCCGCCTGGTCGCGGCTCATGGAACGGCTCGTCGCGGCGCTCACCACGCGCTGACCCCGCGCTGCCCTGGGCTCGAGACGGGCACGCTGGACGTCAATGTAACAACGTTGTATTCTCAGCGGGCCCCGATCTGGCCCGGACCTGGCCCCGACCTGGGAGGTGTGGCCATGATCGTCGACGTCGACACGCACTGGGAAGCCACCCGCTACGCCCCGGGTGAGCACCCGCTCGAACCGTGGCTCGATCAGCTGCCGTCGAGCATCGAGATGCTCGCCTTCGGGGTCGCCGGCGACCTGCTGGCGGCCCTGCCGGAAGCCGACCGGCCGTCGCCCCAGGAGCTCCTCGCCCCCCTCGTCGCCCGGGCCGAGGAGCGGGGCGGCCCGGTGATCCTGCACCCTCTCCATGCGTCGTCCGCCGCCGAGCGTGTCGAGTGGATGGACGCCGTCGGGATCGACCACTGCCTCGTGAACCCCGGTGGGTACTGGCAGCAGCTCGAGTTCCTCGGCGACGACCGCCCCGAGGGCGTGCGCCGCTGCAACGACTTCCTCACCGACCAGCTCTCGGACGCGCGCGACCGGCTCCACGCGGTCGCGGTGATCGACTTCACCGTCCTCGACGCGGCGGTGGAGGAGCTCGAGCGCGCACGCGCGCGGGGCGCACGGGCCTTCTTCCTCATCACTGCCAAGGGTCGCCCACCGTCGAACGTCTCTCCCGGGCACCCGGTATGGGATCGCGTCTGGGACGCGGCCACCTCCCTCGGCATGGTCGCGGTGGTCCACATCGGGAACACCGCGCCCGACTTCAGTGGGTGGGCCGACATCGGGTGGAACCGCCCGGGCGGGGCGGGCGTGGCCGGGCTCGCGCGCCTGGCCAACACGCAGCGCGCCCACGCGGCGCAGAACATCATCGCGGGGCTGCTCTACGGCGGTGTGTTCGCGCGCCACCCGACGTTGACGGTGTTGCTCGAGGAGATGCGGGTGAACTGGATCCCGCCGTTCGTCGACACCCTCACACGGCAGGCGCTCCCGTCACCGGTCCTGGGCGACTGGCCGTTCGAGACACCCGGCGGCGACATGCTCCGGCGCAACGTACGCGTCACGCCGCTGCCCGGTCTCGGCGACACCGACGCACTCGAGTTCCTCGCCCACCTGCCGGAGATGTGCGTGTGGTCGTCCGACTTCCCGCACCACGAGGGAAGTCCCGATCCGATCGAGCTCTACCGTCCCGGGCTCGACGGCCTCGACGAGGCGCGACGCGCCGACTTCCTCGGTGACAACACCGCGGCCTGCTTCGCTCGCACGGGCGACCCACTGTGACGCACGCGAGGGATCCCTTCGATCTCACCGGCAAGGTCGTGATCGTCACCGGCTCGACGAAGGGCATCGGGCGCGCCATGGCGCACGGACTGGCCGAAGCGGGCGCGTCGGTGGTCGTGAACAGTCGCAAGCAGGACCTGTGCGACGCGACCGCGTCGGAGATCGCCGCGGACACCGGCGCCGCTGTGCTGGGCCTCGCGTGCCACGTCGGCGAGTGGGATGCAGTGCCCGGATTCGTCGACGCGGTGCACGCCCGGTTCGGTCGCATCGACGGGGTGGTGAACAACGCGGGGATCAACCCGGCACGCGTCCCGGTAGCCGACACCACCCTCGAGTTCTGGCGCAAGATCTTCTCGGTCAATGTCGAAGGGCCACTGCGCGTGAGCCAGTGCGTGGCGCCGATCATGCGCGACGGTGGCGGCGGCAGCATCGTGAACATCGGCACGATGGCCGCCTACTCGGGCGGCGCCAGCATCAACGCGTACGCGGCGTCGAAGGCCGCGCTCGTGAACCTCACGAAGAGCATGGCGATGGAGTGGGCGTCGTGGAACATCCGGGTGAACGCGCTGTCACCCGGCCCCTTCATGAGCGAGATGATGGAGGGCGGGGCGCGCACCGCCCCCGGGTTCCTCGAGCTCGTCGCCGGCGGCACCTTCCAGAAGCGCATCGCAGATCCGCGCGAGATCGTGGGGCCCGTCGTCTACCTCCTGAGCGACGCGTCGTCGTTCGTCACCGGCGACGACCTGTCGGTCTCCGGCGGGATGCAGAAGTAGGCAGGTAGCGACGCAGGTCCCGGTAGGCTGGCCGCGTGGCGCGCGGCTACCGGATCGCCTGACCCGTGAAGGCCGGGCCGGTCGACACCGTGGTCGCGGCGCAGGAAGCCGCGCCGCACATCTCGGGTTCCGCACCATTGCCGGCCTGGGCGTGGATGCACGCCGACCTTCCCCGGCGTCTACCCGCACCATGACGAGGAAGCCGAGTCGCGAGACCCGGACCGAACGCATCCTCGACCGGGTGCGCGCGATTCCGAGGGGCTCGGTGAGCACGTACTCCGACATCGATCCTCACGCCCCGCGCGTGGTCGGCCGGGTGCTCGCGACGACGCCCGAGCGCGTTCCGTGGCATCGCGTCGTGCGCGCCGACGGCAGCGTCCCGATGGGCGCCGACCAGGTGGTGCGGCTACGACGAGAGGGCGTGCCGATGCGGGGCGACCGTGTCGACCTCGCGCGGGCTCGGTACCGAGCCCGTTGAGCCTGCGCCCGGCGGCTGCCGGGGTCAGTCGACGGCGAGCCCCCGCTCGGCGGCGCGTGCACGGATCGTGCACGCCACGCCCTCCACCAGCAGGTCCCGTTGCGATCGCTTGGTCGTCCTCCCGCTGATGGCAGAGGCGATCAGGTTCGCAGTGAGGAAGCCCCTCAGCGTGAGGAAGGCATACGTCACGAGCTCCGGATCGGAGGCCGCGTCGCCGAGCGCCTGGTCGAAGAGCGGCCGCCACGCCTTCCCCAACTCGGTTCCGTGGCGCCGGACCACGCTCCGCGCGTCGGCCGACACGTTGGGGTCGTGGGTGAGGTCGAGCGCGATCTGCAGGTGGGCGAGGTTCGCCGCGGTCCCGTAGTGCTGCGCGAGCACATCGAGCACCGCGTCGAGACGCTGCTCGAGCGTGTCGCCCTCGATCAGCGCGGTGGCCACGAGGTGCTCGAGGTTGCGCCAGCGCTCGTCCATGACGGCCAACAGCAACTGCTCCCGCGTCCCGAACTGGTGCTGGATCGTGCCCCAGGTGACACCGGCACGGCGGGCGATCTCGTTCGAGCTCGTCTGGTAGTAGCCCTTGTCGACGATGCTCTCGACCACCGCGTCGAGCATCTTGGCGCGGGTCTCCTCACCGTCGGCGCGACGGCGGCGAGCACGATTGGTTGCGGTCGTCACGGGCGCAGTGTGCCACAGCCGGCCGCCGGAACCCATAGTGTCCACCACGAAATCGCCATGGCCCCGGTCGAGAGGATGCCCGTGGAGATCGCCCTGAACGTGACCGGACCGCTGGCGGCTTCGCAGCGGCTCGACGACTTCGGGTACGTCGAGGAGGAGTTCTTCGTCGACGGCGCGGTCGACGCCTTCGATCCCGACGGCATCCGCATCGCGGCCGACGTGAAGTTCGCGACCCGGGTCCTGGTGCGCCGCCCGAACGACGCCGGCGCCGCAAGCGGCACCGCCTTTGTCGACCCGCTGCACATGATCGACGAGATGCCCGCGAGCTGGTCGGCGTCCGAGTGGTTGATGGACAACGGCCACACGTGGGTCGGTGTCACGGTGCACAACAGCTCGTTCGGCCGGTCGTACGACTACGTCGGAGGCGTCGGCGCGCTGCAACAGGCCGACCCGGAGCGCTACGGCTCCCTTCGGCTCGAGGAGTTCGACCGCCCGCCGCGGTTGGTGTCATATGCCGGACCGAGCGCGACGGACTCGTTCGCGCTGAAGTGGAAGATGGCGATGGCGCACCCGCAGGGCCACCCGATCATCGCCGGCGTCGCGCAACTGCTGAAGTCAGGTGCTGCCATCTCCAGCCGGCCGTTCCGACACGTCTACGGGTGCGGGGTGTCGCAGACCGCGAACTTCTGGCGACTGTTCCTCGACCACGGCTGGCACGAGCTCGCGCGGGCTGGCGACGGCAGCGTGGCGTTCGACGCGTACGTCCTCATCGTGTCCCCCGCGCCCGCGCACCGACCCGCCGACGCGGTGCTGGTGAACGTGCTGAGCGAGTCGGAGGTGGTGGGCACGATCGTCCAGGTGCCGGCCACTGCGCCGGCCGACTCGCACGTGCCCGCGGTGCGGGGGATCGAGTTCCCGGGCTCGGGTCACTCGATGGGCCACCTCCTCGCGGGCGGGCCCGCGCCCGACCACGAGCACACCGACGAGCCGTACTCGATGTTCCTCCCGGCTGTGTTCGCGAACCTGGACGCGTGGGTGCGGGGCGGACCGCCGATGCCGCACGTGCCGCGGATCCAGCGCGACCCGACGTCGGTGGACGGCGTCGCCCGGGACGAGCACGGCAACGCACTCGGAGGTGTGCGGGCGCCGTGGTTGGAGGCGCCGCGTGCGCAGTACCTCCCGCGGTGCCCGTGCAGCCCCACCAACGGACAGACCGTCCCGTTCTCGCCGGAGAAGCTCGCCGCTCTGTACGCAACCGACGACGAGTACCGCGCGCGCTGGAACCGCGCGGTCGACCGGCTCGTGGAGGACCGGCTGCTCCTTGTCGCCGACGCGGAAGCGATGCGCGCCCGAGCGTCAGTCAGTCGCGGGTGAGGATCGCGCCCGTCCTGCTCGCCGACACCAGGATGGTGCGCGGGTCGGTGAGCTGGTTCGCCGCATCGCCCCGGAGCTGGCGTACGGCCTCGAGCACGAGGTTGAGGCCGTGGATGTAGCCCTCCCCGATGAGTCCGCCGTTCGTGTTGCACGGGAGCGCACCCCCAGGTCCGAGGTTGCCGTCGGCCACGAAGTCCTTCGCCTCGCCGCGCTCGCAGAAGCCGAGCGCTTCGAGCTGCATGAGCAGGATCGGTGAGAAGGCGTCGTAGATCATCGCCGCGTCGACGTCGCTCCGCGAGTAGCCGGCTCGATCGAACAATCGCTCGCCGAGCGCGACCGAACCCTCCATGACCGACAGGTTCGGGCGGTAGTGGTCGGACGCGATCTCCTGCTCGAACAGCCCTGCCGCGCTCGCCGCGCCGACCCGGACGGGCGCGTTCGGCAGGTGGTCGGCGCGCTCGGTGCTCGTGATCACGAGCGCGACCGCGCCGTCGGTCTCCTGGCAGCAGTCGAACAGGCGGATGCACGGCTCGACGATCCACCGCGACTCCTGGTGATCGGCCAGCGTCATCGGGCGCCGGTACCCCCACGCCGCGGGGTTCGTCGCCGCGTACGCGCGCAGTTGGACGACGGCGCGTCCGAAGTCCTCGTTGGTGACGCCGAACTCGTGCATGTAGCGCGTGGCGTTCAGGCCCATCCACGAGGCGGGGGTGAGCGCGCCCATGGGCATCGCCCACTGCATCGCCGTGGTGCCCGCGTGGCCGGAGGTGGGGCTCGGCGCGACCTTGGCGCCGCCGAAACGCGTCGCCCCGGACCGGGCGCGCACCGCGCGGTACGCGATCACGACGTCGGCGACCCCGGCGACGATCGCGCCGGCCGCGTGCGCGAGCACCCCCATCGAGCCGCCTCCGCCGTAGGGAATGCGGCTCGACCACGTGATCTCCTGCAGCCCGACCGACCGCACCAGCTCGGTCTCCTCGACGGGGTCGACGGTGTAGCTGACGATGCCGTCGACGTCGGCGACGTCGAGACCGGCGTCGACGATCGCGGCGGTGACCGCCTCGCAGGCGAGCTGGAGCTCGGTCCGGCCTGCGTGCCGCGAGAACTCGGTGCACCCGACGCCCGTGATCGCGGTCGCCCCGCGCAGCGCCTGCCGGCTCACGGTGCCATCCGCGCCGGACGGAACTGGGGAACGGCCATGTCGCCGGCGGTGGGCGCGAAGTGGACCTCCACGGGCATGCCGATCTCGACGTCGGCCGCGTGCGCGTCGGTGAGGTTCGAGAGGATCCGCACGCCTTCCTCGAGGTCGACGAGCACGATCAGCACCGGATACTCGAACGACGGGTGCTGCGGGTGGTGCAGGAGCTCGTAGGAGTAGACGACGCCGCGCCCGGAGAGCTCGACGACGTCGACGCGGAGCGAGTGGCAGGCGGGGCACATGGGACGCGGTGGGTGTCGGTAGCGCCCGCAGTCGCTGCACCGTTGCGCGACGAGCCGGCCGTCTCGTGCAGCCGCCCAGAACGCCGCGCTGTCGTCGGTGACGATCGGCGCCGGTCGCGTCGGTTCAGCCAACCCAGACTTCCTCGAACACGGCCTTCGACTCGACCAGCTTGTCGACGTCGGCGTCGTCGTAGCCGTGCTCGCGCATGATCTCGCGCGTGTGCTGGCCGACGATCGGCGGTGGTCGCTGGATGTCCTGGGGAGTGTCGGAGAAGTCGATGGTGACACCGAACTGTTCGTAACGGCCGAGCTTGGGATGCTGCTGCTTCACCACGAGACCGAGGGCCTGCATCTCGGGATCGTCGTGGACGCGCACGCCGAAGTCGCCGTCCGCCACCTCGCACGGCACACCGTGCGCGTCGAGGGTGGCGAAGGCGTCGGCCGCCGTGCGTGACGCGAACCAACCCTCGAGCGCGGCTCGCAGGTCGTGATCGTCGGCCGGCGCGTCCACCCCGAGCGCGGCCGCGAGGGCCGCGCCGTGCGCGTCGGTGAGCGCGGCGACGCACACCCAGCCGTCAGTCGCCTCGTAGAGCCCGTAGCGCGGCGAGAGGCCGAGCTGCATGCGGTCGAGGTGCGGGCGGGGCAAGGGTGTGCCGTCGGGACGCAGGGAGGTCATCGACGCGCAGAGCAACCCCGCGTTGAGGATCGACGTGTCGACCGACTGGGCGACGCCGGTGCGCTTGCGGTGGTACAGCGCCTGGAGCACGCCGATCGCGGAGAGGAACCCGTTGCCCGTGTCGCCGAGCGACGTGAGGCTCCAGAACGGGCGGCCGCCGTCGCGGCACCCACCGTCCTCGTAGGTCACACCGGCGAGCGAACACCCGGTCTGGTCGTTGCCGGGACACTCCGAACGCGGCCCGCGGTCGAAGCCGCGGGTGTGCACGTAGACGAGGTCGGGGTTCACCTCACGCAGCGACGCCTCGTCGACCTTCAGCCGGTGGAGCGCGTCGCGCCGCATGTTGGAGTGGACCACGTCGGCGTCCTCGACGAGGCGATGCAACACGGCCAGCCCTTCGGGCGTCTTGAGGTCGATCCCGATGCTGCGCTTTCCACGGTTCGCGCCGTAGGCGATGTGGTTCGCGTGCCAGTGCGGATCGCGCCGGGCGTTGACCTTGATGACGTTCGCGCCGAGGTCGGCGAGGAGTTGCGTGCCGAACGGTCCCGCGACCGCGAACCCGAGGTCGATCACCGTGACCCCGGCGAGCGGAGACGGAGTGGAGCCGTGCTCGGAGGAGCGGGACGGCGGAACGGAGTCGACCGGGGGAGGCGGAGACGGAGTGGAGCCGTGCTCGGAGGAGCGGGATGGCGGAACGGAGTCGACCGGGGGAGGCGCCAAGGTCGCGGCCTCGGCGCGGATCTCGGCGGTGTGCTCGCCGACGCGCGGGACGGGACCCTGCACCGCGCCGGGCGTCGCGCTCAGCCCGTAGAGGATCCCGGCCTGGCGCAGCGACCCGTGCTCCGGGTGTGCGACGTCGGTGATCGCACCCTCGGCAAGCAGTGCGGGATCCACGAGCGCCTCCTCGGGCGTTCGCACCGGCTGCAGCGGGACACCCGCTTCGGCACCCACCCGTACCCACTCCGCGCTCGGGAACCGGCGGAACGCCGCGGCCATCAACGGGTAGTAGTGCGCGAGCACGACGATGTTCTCGAGTTCGGAACCGACGCGGTCGGGATCGTCGCGCACGCGGTCGACGCCGCGTCGCAACTCGAGCGTGTCACCGTCGGCGCTCGAGAGCGCGAACGCCGGATTGGGCACCCACTGCTGTACCCAGCGACCGTCGGCACACTCGAACATCCCCTTCGTCGCGCGGCGGTCGTACACCCACGTGCGAAAGCCGCGGGAGTCGCTCACTTCGGCGCGCAGCCACTTGGACGCGGTGACGGTGAACGCCGCCTGCAGCAGCGAGGTCTCGACGTGCTGGCCGCGGCCGGTGCTCTCGCGTGCGAGCAACGCGGCGTTGATCCCGAGGCTGGCGTTGAGCGCGGTCGCCAGGCTCAGCCAGGGCGTGTACGTGAAGATCGGGCCGGAGCGCGGTGACCCCGGCTCCATGCCGTCGGGAACCTCGAGGTCGGGGAGGTACGGCTCCTCGCGGTTCATGTGGGTCATCGCCCCGCCGAGGTGGCCCCGTTGCTCGTGGAGCGTGCCGACGCGTGCCGCGACGAGCGCGTCGTAACCGGGGCGGTCGCGGAACGACGTGCGGGCGCCGTACGCGGTGATCGAGCAGTGCACGAGTCGGGGGTTCGCCGCGAGCAGCGTCGGGGCGTCGATGCCCAGCCGCTCGGTGACGCCGGGAGAGAAGCTCTCGAGCACGACGTCGGCGCCGCGCGCGAGGGCGAGGAACGTGACCCGGTCGGTGACGTCGCGCAGGTCGAGCTCGGCGCTGCGGCGGCCGCGGAGCCAAGTGTCGTAACCGGGGGAGCCGCGGAGCGGGTCACCGCCCGGGGGCTCGATCTTCACGACGTCGGCGCCGTGGTCGGCGAGGAGCATCCCGGCCACCGGGCCGGCAACACCCGACGACAGGTCGAGGACGCGGATGCCGTGGAGCACGCTGGTCATGGTGTGCCTCCGATGCGCGGCCTTGAGCAAGCCGACTCATAGTAGTTAGTATCTCCGGACGCGAGCAATCGCACCGGCCCAGACGTTGCCCGCCGCTCGACCAGGGGGTTGCCCGTGCCCGACGCCCGTCTCATCTCCGCCGACTCGCACGTCGCCATCTCGATCGACGCCATCCGCGACCGCGTGCCCGCCGCGCTGCGCGAGCCGTTCGACGTGGCCATCGCCGAGCAGGCCCGCATCGACGCCGAACTGCGCGGCGGACGCAAGATGTCGATGGAGGACTGGGACATGGAGGCGTACCGCGACCCCGGGTACCGGGAGCCATACGCACGCCTGGCCGCGATGGACCGCGACGGCGTCGACGCCGAGGTCCTCTACTCGGAGGTGAGCGCGTTCCGCGCCTTCGGGCTCGTGCCCGGGGACTGGAAGCCCATCAGCCGCGCGTTCACCGACCTGATGAGCGAGTTCGCGTCGGTGAACCCCGATCGGCTCGCCCTGTCGTACCAGGTGCCCGTGATCGATGTCGCGTACGCGGTGAGCGAGGTCGAGCGACTCGCCGCGCTCGGCGCGCGTTCGGTGCACCTCCCGAACTTCCCGAGCGAGCTGGGGTTGCCGGACTACTGGGACGGGGTGTACGACCCGCTGTGGGCCGTGCTGCAGGAGACGGGCATCTCGATCAGCCACCACCTCGGTGTGCGCAACTGGCTCTTCGACGTGTACCGCCGCGACCCCACGAAGCAGGCCGCGGTGTTCACGTCGCTGCCGGCGCTCGCGCTCGCCGAGGTTCTCGGGCTCTGGATCCTGAGTGGCACGCTGGAGCGCTTTCCCGGTCTCCAGATCGTGTTCGTCGAGCCCGGCCTCTACTGGGTCCCCGGCTTCCTCGCCGGCCTCGACCGCAAGTACGTGGGTCCGTACGACCTGTCGCACCTCTCGATGAAGCCGAGCGCGTACTTCCACCGCAACATGGCGTGCACGTTCATGGACGACGAGGTCGGGCTGCGCCTCCGTCACCTCGTCGGGCTCGAGAACATCCTGTGGTCGACCGACTTCCCGCACCCCGCCACGACCTGGCCCAACTCGCGCGAGATCGTCGCCCGCCAGTTCGCCGACGTGCCCGACGCCGAACGCGAGCTGATCACCAGCGGGAACGCGGCGCGCATCTACCGGCTGTAGGGAAGCCGGCTCAGCCCACCGCGAGGCCACGCGCGGCTGCTTCCTCGCGGATGGTGCTCGCCACGCCGCGCACGAGCAGGTCGCGCGCGAACGTGTCGTCGGACCGCGGGCCCGTGCTGGTTGAGACCAGCCAGCCGGTGAGGTAGCCGCGCAGGGCGGAGAACGCGTACACGACCAGATCGCGTTCGCTCGCGGCGCTCCCCAGCGCCTGGGCGAAGAGGGGCTGCCACGCCTGCTCCAGCTCGGCGCCGTGGCGGGTCATCTCGCGGCGCGTCTCCGCCGACGTCGCCGGATTGTGCGAGAGGTCGAGCACGATGAGGATCGCGACGAGGTGGTCGGGCTGCGCGTAGTGGGACGCGAGGACGTCGAGCACGCAGTGCAGCCGCTCCTCGAGCGTGACGCCCACCACGGTCGCGGTGGCGACGGCCTCCAGCTGGCGACGCCAGCGGCGGTCGAGCACCTCGAGCAGCAGCGCCTCGCGCGTCCCGAACTGGTGCTGGATGGCACCCCAGGTGACCCCGGCGCGCCGCGCGATCTCGTTCGAGCTCGCCTGGTAGTAGCCCTTCTCCAGGATCGTCGCCACGGCGGCGTCGAGCACCCGCTGGCGGGTCTGCTCGCCGTCGCTGCGGCGCCGACGTGCCGCGCTCACCTCGGTCACCGCGCCGACGGTAGTACCCGCTATGGATGCGGGCGCGCCGGCGATTGCGCTCCGCGCGACGAGGGCCGACACTGTGCCCCCAGGTCCGCAGTGCGCCCGAGGAGGCTCCCATGCACCTGTTCACACGCAGCCGCCGTATGCAACCGGCCACCGTCACCGAAGCTCTCCAGCTGACCGTCCAGATCACGGAGCACGTGCGCTCGGTGACCGGTACCGAGGTGAACGCGTGGGGCACCGTGCTCTCGCCCGCCCTCGGCACGGTGGTGTGGTCGCTCTGGGTCGAGAGGCTCGCCGACCTGATCGCGGCGAACG
>DASPTH010000193.1:0-22968 GCA_035623515.1 Acidimicrobiia bacterium | reverse complement strand
AGGAGGCCTTCATGGATCCCCACCCGCAGGCACCCGACCGGAACCTCGCCATGGAGCTCGTGCGTGGCACGGAGGCCGCCGCTCTCGCCGCCGGGCGCTGGATGGGGCGCGGCGACAAGAACGCCGCCGACGGGGCCGCGGTCGACGCCATGCGCCTCGTGCTGAACACCGTTTCGATGGACGGCGTCGTCGTGATCGGCGAGGGCGAGAAGGACGAGGCGCCGATGCTCTTCAACGGCGAGGAGGTCGGGAACGGCGCACTGCCCAAGGTCGACATCGCCGTCGACCCCCTCGAGGGCACCACCCTGACCGCCATGGGCCGCAACAACGCGATCTCGGTGATCGGCATCGCCGAGCGCGGCACGATGTTCGACCCGGGCCCGTGCGTGTACATGGACAAGATCGCGGTGGGCCCGGACGCCGCCGACTCGATCGACATCGACGCGCCCGTGAAGGCGAACCTCGAGTCGGTCGCCAAGGCCATCGGCGAGGACGTCGACGACGTGACGGCCGTGATCCTCGACCGGCCCCGCCACGAGGACATCATCCGCGAGTGCCGCGACGCGGGTGCCCGCATCCGCCTCATCCAGGACGGCGACGTCGCCGGTGTGATCTCGGCGGCGTGGCCCGGCAGCGAGGCGAACATCCTGTTCGGCATCGGCGGCACCCCCGAGGGCGTGATCGCCGCCTGCGCGTTGAAAGCGATCGGCGGAGCGATGCAGGGCAGGCTGTGGCCCCGCAACGACGAGGAGCGGCGCGCCGCGCTCGACGCCGGCTACGACCTCGACAAGGTGCTGCACACCGACGACCTCGTCTGGGGTGAGGACGTCTTCTTCGCCGCCACCGGCGTCACCGACGGCGAGTTGCTGAAGGGCGTGCGCTACTGGGGCGACGGCGCGAGCACGCAGTCGCTCGTGATGCGCTCGAAGTCGGGCACGATCCGCACCGTCGACGCCACGCACAAGTGGGAGAAGCTGATGCGCTACTCGTCGTTCAAGTTCGACTGATCACGACGCGCCGCTCGCCTCACCCTGGCGCAGGTACGACCATGCCGCCGACGACGTCGTACGGAAGTCGTACATCGAGTACCCCACCGCCTTCGTCTCCCGCGCCGCCCGGAGGAACGCCACGTAGTCCTCGGGCGTGGCGACATCGGCGATGCCACCGATCACGTGGACCGGCGCGTGCTTGTCGCCCAGACGCGCCCGCAGGCGCGCCACGCTCTCCTCGGTGTAGCGCAGCGGATCGCGGTACCCCGACGCCACGTCGCGGAACGTGAAGTACGCCATGGGCATCCACACGTCGATCGACGGGGACAAGCGCCGATAGGGGAAATCGGGCCACAAGAACGGGTTGATGACCTCGGTCTGGACGGCGGGGTACACGATCGCGGCGAGCGGCCGCGCCGACCCGAGGAGCTCCTTGGTGCGCTTCGCCAACTCGACGACGCGGTCGTTGCGGACGACCACGTCGGGCACGCTGTCGGTGTCCTCGATGTCGAGGGCGACGGCGTCGAAGCCCTTGCCGTTCGCCTGCAACGACGCGATCGCCTTCACCATCGCGTAGTCGGCCCTCACGTCGACGAAGGAAGGGAGGTACCAGGCCACGACGCCGAGCCCGGCCGCGTGCCCGCGCGACAGGAATTCGCGCAGCAATTTCGCGTCGAAGAGCGTGTCGGGCCGCACGCCCGGAGGGTTGACGACCTGGATGTAGAGCGTGCGCACGCCGAGGGCCGCCATGTCGTCGACCGACGCCGGCGTGACCGGCGGCGTGACGCCCACGGGTTGCGTGCGGGCCGTGTAGTCGAACACGTCGACCCACGATCCGAGCCCGCGGTACGGGCCGGGGCTGGTGGCCGCGCGCGCCGTGGCGACCGGGACGAGCGATGCTGCGAGCGCGACGAGCAGGACCGCGACGCGCCGCATCGGGTCAGGCTACGCCGCCGGCTCAGCTCCCGGTGGCCACCGCGATGCGCGTCTCTGCGCGCTGGAGCGCGGCCTGCGCGTCGGCGTCGTCCGGATCCCGACCGAGGGTTTGCTCGGCCTCGGCCTTGGCGCGTTGCGCGCGCGGGAGGTCGATCTGCTCCTTCAGCTCGGCGAGGTCCGAGAGCACCACCAGGCGGTCGCCCGTCATCTGGACGAAGCCGCCGTGCACCGCCGCTTCCTGCTCGCCGGACCCTGCGAACACGAACCGCAACGGGGCATCGGCGAGCGCCCCGAGATACGGCACGTGCCCGTAGAGGAACGCGATCGCGCCTGCGGTCGACCGGCAGACGACCATCTCCGCCTCGCCGTCGAAGAGGATCTCTTCCGGGGAGACGAGCTGGACGGCGAAGGGCGTCGGCACTCAGCCCTCCCGCAGTTCCTTGGCCTTGGCGAGGACGCTCTCCACCCCGCCCACGTTGAAGAACGCCTGCTCGGGCACCTCGTCGAGCTCGCCGTTGAGGAGGGCCTCGAACGACGCGACCGTCTCCTCCACCGGGACGAAGATGCCCGGCAGGCCGGTGAACACCTCACCGACGAAGAACGGCTGCGAGAGGAACCGCTGGATCTTCCGGGCCCGCGCCACGATGATCTTGTCCTCTTCGGAGAGCTCGTCGAGGCCGAGGATGGCGATGATGTCCTGCAGCTCCTGGAAGCGCTGGAGGACCTCCTGTACGCGGCGCGCGCAGTCGTAGTGCCGCTGGCCCACGATCTCGGGAGCGAGGATGTTCGACGTCGAGGCCAGCGGGTCGACGGCCGGGTAGATGCCGAGCGCGGCGATCTCGCGAGCCAGGTTCGTCGTGGCGTCGAGGTGCGTGAACGTCGTGAACGGGGCCGGGTCCGTGTAGTCGTCGGCCGGTACGTACACCGCCTGCAGTGACGTGATCGAGTGGCCCTTCGTCGACGTGATGCGTTCCTGGAGCTCACCCATCTCGTCGGCCAGCGTCGGCTGGTAGCCGACGGCCGACGGCATGCGGCCGAGGAGCGTGGACACCTCGGAGCCGGCCTGCACGAACCGGAAGATGTTGTCGACGAACAGCAGCACGTCCTGGTTCTTCACGTCGCGGAAGTACTCGGCGACGGTGAGCGCCGACAGCGCGACCCGCAGCCGCACGCCGGGCGGCTCGTCCATCTGGCCGTAGACGAGCGCGGCCTTCTCGATGACGCCCGACTCCTGCATCTCGAGCCAGAGGTCGGTCCCTTCGCGCGTGCGCTCGCCGACGCCCGCGAAGACGGACACCCCGCCGTGCTGCGTGGCGACGCGGTGGATCATCTCCTGGATGAGCACCGTCTTGCCGACCCCGGCGCCACCGAAGAGGCCGATCTTGCCACCTTGCACGTAGGGCTCGAGGAGGTCGACGACCTTGATGCCGGTCTCGAACATCTGCGCGCGCGGCTCGAGCTGGTCGAACGGGGGCGGCTCGCGGTGGATCTCCCAGTGGTCGTCGATGTTCGACAGCTCGGTGTCGGCGACGTCGAGCGGGCGACCGGTCACGTTGAACACGTGACCGAGGACGCCGTCCCCGACCGGCATCGTGATGCCATGGCCGAGGTTCTTCACGATCGTGCCGCGCCGGAGGCCGTCGGTCGGCTTCAGGCAGATGGCCCGCACGCGGTTGTCGCCGATCTGCTGCGCGACCTCGGCGATGATGTCGATCGTCTCGCCTTCGAGCTCGGCCTGCATCTCGAGCGCGGTGTTGATCTCCGGCAGGCCGTCGGGGGGGAACTCGACGTCGACCACCGGACCGGCGATCGCGACGACGCGCCCTTCCTTGGTCTGCTGGTCGGCGGTCAGGGTCATGGCTCCGGCTCCTCGTGGTGGATCAGTTGTCGGCGGTGTGCGCAGCGAACAGGTCGGCCTCGCGGCCCTCGATGGTGTCGGCGAGCAGGTCGTCGGGACGCGCGCCACCGGTTCGGAGGGCTTCCGCGCCGCCGACGATCTCCATGATCTCCGTGGTGATGGCGTCCTGACGTGCGCGGTTCATGTAGCGCGTGAGGTTGGTGATCAAATCTTCCGCGTTGTCGGTGGCGGCCTTCATGGCGCGCTGGCGCGCCGCGTGCTCCGACGCGGCTCCGTTCAGGAGTGCCGCGAACACGCGCGCGTCGACGTAGCGCGGCAGGAGCAGGTCGAGGATTCCCTCTGGCGACGGTTCGAACTCGTACGCCGCGCGCACGGTGCCGTCGTCGTCGACCGCCAGCTCGGCCGACGACAGCGGCATGAGCCGCTCCCGCTCGACGACCTGCGTACCGACCGACACGAAGCGTGTGTACACGACCTCGACGAGGTCGACACCACCTTCGAGGAAGAGCTCGGTTGCGGCGCCGCCGACGGGCCGTGCGTTCTCGTACGACGGCCGATCCGAGAAGCCGGTGAAGGCGGCCGCGATCCGGTAGTCGCGGTAGCGGAAGTAGCCCTCGGCCTTCCGTCCGACGAGGACGAGCTCGTAGTCGATCCCCTCGCTGCGGCGCTGCGAAATGGCCTGCTCGGCGGCGCGGATCACCGAGGAGTTGTACGCGCCGCACAGCCCGCGATCGGCAGTGACCACGACGTACGCGACCTTGCGCAGTTCCGGGCGCGGCGCGAGCAACAGGCTGTCGCCGGCACCGCCCGTGGTGGCGAGGTCGTGCACGACTTGCGTGATGGCGTCGCTGTACGGCTGGGCCGCCGCGACGTGGGCCTGTGCGCGCGCGATGCGGCTGGCGGCGATCAGCTCCTGCGCGCGCGTGATCTTCTGCGTCGACTGGATACTGCGGATCCGCCTGCGGAGAATCCTCTCCTGGCCGCCCGGCACCGGGCTATTCGCTCTCTCGCTGCGGCGCAGGGTACCTGCGCCGCGGACGCTCGCTCCGACTCCATGGGTCACTCGCTACTCGGCTAGATACCCGCCTCGCGACGCTCGTTCCCGTCGAGCACTCGACTCGCTCCGCTCGCTCGTGCTCGCTCCGACTCCATGGGTCACTCGCCACTCGGCTAGATACCCGCCTCGCGACGCTCGTTCCCGTCATTGACCTTCGAGCTCCTCGGCCTCGAGGGTGGCGACGAAGCTGTCGTGGAACTCCTTCACGGCGTCCGCGAGTGCGTCCCCCTCGGGGATCTTCCCGGTGTCGCGGATCTCCGCGAGCAGGCCCGAGTAGCGCGTCTCCATCCACTCGTGGAGCTCCGACTCGAACTGCCGAACCTTGTCCACCGGGATGTCGTCGAGGGTCCCCGACGTGCCGGCGTAGATCGAGACCACTTGGAGCGCCACCGGCATCGGCGAGTGGAGCGGTTGCTTGAGCAACTCCACCAGCCGGTACCCGCGCTCGAGCTGTGCCTTGGACACGGCGTCGAGATCGGACGCGAACGTCGCGAACGCCTCGAGGTCACGGAACTGCGCGAGGTCCACCTTCAACGTGCCGGCGACCGAGCGCATGGCACGAATCTGCGCCGCGCCACCGACGCGCGACACGGAGATGCCGACGTCGACTGCGGGCCGCACGCCCGATCGGAACAGGTTCTCGAGCAAGTAGATCTGTCCGTCGGTGATCGAGATCACGTTGGTGGGGATGTAGGCGGACACGTCGCCCGCCTTCGTCTCGATGATCGGCAGCGCAGTGAGCGAGCCGTTCCCCAGCCGCTCGTTGAGCTTGGCGGCGCGCTCGAGGAGCCGGCTGTGCAGGTAGAAGACGTCGCCGGGGTACGCCTCGCGGCCGGGAGGACGGCGCAGCAACAACGAGAGTTGCCGGTACGCCTCTGCCTGCTTGGAAAGGTCGTCGTACACGACCAGCGCGGCCTCGCCGCTGTCCATCCAGTGCTGGCCGAGCGCGCATCCGGCGTAGGGCGCGATGTACTTGAACACCGCTTCGTCGGCCGCGGGCGCGTTCACCACGACCGTGTAGTCCATCGCGCCGAATTCTTCGAACGTGGCGACAGTCTGCGCGACCGTGGAGCCCTTCTGGCCGATCGCCACGTAGATGCACTTCACGCCCTGCCCCTTCTGGGCGAGGATCGTGTCGACGGCGACGGTGGTCTTGCCCGTCTTGCGGTCGCCGATGATCAGCTCGCGCTGGCCACGGCCGATCGGCGTCATCGCGTCGATCGCCTTGATGCCCGTCTGTAGCGGCTCGCTCACGGGCTCACGCCCGACGATGCCGGGCGCCTGGACCTCCAGGCGGCGGGTCTGCTGCGTGCTGATCGGGCCCTTGCCGTCGATCGCCTGTCCCAACGCGTTCACGACGCGCCCGATGAGGGCATCGCCCACGCCGATCGAGAGGATCCGCCCGGTGCCCTTGACCGTTCCGCCCTCCTCGATCTTGCTCGTCTCGCCGAGCACGACCGCGCCGATGGAGTCCTCGTCGAGGTTCAGCGCGAGACCGAGGATGCCGCCTTCGAATTCGAGCACCTCGTTCACCGCGGTCCCGGGGAGCCCGGCGACGCGGGCGATGCCGTCACCGACCTCGAGCACGCGCCCGACCTGTGCCTGCTCGACCGAGGGTGTGAACGACTCGACGTGCTTGCGGAGCGCGGCCGCAATCTCGTCGGGATTGATCGTGAGTTCGGGCATCGCGGGCTCTTCTTCTCTCTCCTCGTCCGGTTGGGCGCCGGACATCAGATCTGTTCCTTGAGCTGTTCGAGACGATGACGGACCGAACCGTCGATCACGATGTCGCCGACGCGCGCCACCACCCCACCGAGCACACTGGGGTCGACCACGACCTTCATCTCGACGTCCTTGCCCGTTGCGCGGTTCAGCGCCTCCCGCATCCGGTCGAGTTGGTCCGCGGTGAGCGGCAGCGCGGTGCGCACCTCGGCGACCTCGCGCCGGTGCTCGGCCGCCGCGAGCTCGACGAAGCGGTCGATGATCTCGGGTAGCTCGCCGGCGCGCCCCGCAGACACGACGAAGGACGCCAGCGCCACGCTGATCCGCAGCGCCTTCCCGCCGAGGAGCTCCTCGATCACCGCCACCCGGCGGTCGACCGGGAGCATCGGGTCGATGAGCGCGAGGCGAAGCTCGTCGGAGCCCTCGAACGTGCGCGCGAAGCGGAAGAGCTCGTCCTCCACGTCCGCGAGATGACCTTCGACCCGGGCCACCTCCAGGAGCGCGTCCGCGTACGCCTCGACGCGTGTCGACGCCACTGCTACCTGCTCCCGACCTGGTTGATGTAGTTCTCGATCAGCCGGATCTGCGTGTCGCGGTCGAGGTTCTGCTCGACCACCTTCTCGGCGAGCTCGATCGACAGCTCGGCGACCTTGCCGTGCAGCTCGCTCATGGCGCGCTCGGTGGCGAGCCGAATGTCGTCGGCTGCACGGCTGCGCAGCTCGGCTGCGTCGGCCTCAGCCTTGGCGATGAGCTCCCGGCGCACCTCGTCGGCCGCCTCCCGAGCCTGCTCGATGATCTTGGCCGCCTCGGTCCGCGCCTCGGCGAGCTGGTGGCGGTACTCCTCGAGCGAGGTCTCGGCCTCGACCCGGGCCTGCTCGGCCCGCTCGAGGTCCCCGCGGATGCGGTCCTCGCGGTCTTTCAGCGCTTTCTTGATCGCGGGCCACGCCTTCCACGCCAAGATTCCGAACACGATCGCGAAGGCGATGACCGCCCACACGATCTCCTTCCCCTCCGGGAGGATCGGGTTCTTCGCCTTGACGTCCTCGGTCGTCGAGGCCGCGAGGATCAGTGCTGCAAACACGTGACCTCCCTAGCTCTTGGCGAGGAAGAAGAGCACGAAACCGAACAGGGCGAGTGCCTCGGTGAACGCGATGCCGAGGAACATCGTTGTTCGGATCGTGCCTTGCATCTCGGGCTGGCGAGCCATTGCTTGGATCGCGTTCCCGACCACGAGGCCGATGCCGATGCCGGGCCCGATGGCCGCGGCGCCGTACGCGATGCCGGCACCGATCGACTGCAGGCCGGCTTTGAGGTCCGGCTGCAGCTGCGTGACGGCAAGGAGCAGATGAAACATTGCGGGTTTCTCCTAGTGCTCGGGATGTAGTGAGTCGCCGATGTAGACGGCGGTGAGAAGCGTGAAGATGTAGGCCTGCAGGAACGCCACCAGCAGCTCGAAGCCCGTGACGCCGATGTTCAGCACGAACGGCCCGATCGACACGATGGGCGCGTTGTCGAGTGAGTAGGCGGTGAGCAACGCGAGCGCGGTGAGGAGAATGTGGCCCGCCATCATGTTGGCGAGGAGTCGGACGGCCAGCGAGAAGGGCCGCACGAGGAAGAGCTGCACGAACTCGATCGGCGTCACGAGGATGTACAGGAAGAGCGGGACACCGGCCGGGAACAAGTGACCGGTGAGGTACTTGAGCCCGTGGTTCTTGAACCCGACGACGAGGTAGATCACGTACGTCTGCATCGCCAGGTAGAAGGGAACGGCGAAACGCGCGGTGGGCGGGAACTGGATGAACGGGATGACTTCCCAGAGGTTCAGGAACAGGATGAAGAGGAACAGTGAACCGAGGAACGGCGTGTACCGGCTCGCGTCGTGGCCGACGACGTCGCGCGTGATCCCGCCGTCGACGAACTCGTAGGTCATCTCGAGCACGTTCTGAGTGCCGGTCGGCACCAACTTCATGCGCCGGCTGCCGCCCACGAAGATCGCCACGATGAGCGCGGCCGAGACGAGCATGAGGATCGCGGTCTTGTTGATCGCGAACGGCGTGTTGTTGAAGACGATGTCCTTCCACCGGAACAACTCGTCGATCGGTGGGAAGACGAAGGCGCCGAGCACAGACACTGCGTGCAGCTCCTACTTCTCCGGGCGACCCGGCTTCAGGCCGGGTGCGGCCAACGACAGGCTCACGTAGCGGGTCTCCCACACGAGCAGTGCGAGGTGGACGACGGCGATCGTCACGACGAGCACCGGGAGGTCGATCCACGACAACTGGCCGAGGAGCAGCGCGATGCCGAACAGCACGGCCATGCGCAGCAGGTAGCTGCCGAGGACGACGCCCATCACGGCCCCGGCGGAGCGCCGCGCCGTCCACGAGATGACCCGGGCCGACACGAGGAAGTTGGCGGCCACGAGGACGAGACCGATCGCCGCGCTCAGCACGCCCTCGCCGCCTGCCCACAGGCCGCCCACGAGGAGCACGATCGGCGTGACGATCGCGGCGCGGCGCACGAGGTCCCACGCGATCTCGCGCTCGAAGGGGGTCGTGACGTCTATGGCTTGCGTCGTGCCCATGGCTTCCCCTCGTCGTGTCGAGCGATGCGGGCTTCGTACTCGTAGTAGGCGGTGAGACAGGCGCCGAACACTCCGAGCAGGCCGAGTACGAGGAGGAAGACCGGTCCGGTGTCGAGCAAGCTGTCGATGAAGGCACCCAGCAGACCGAAGAGGACCGGCGCCACCACGAGTGTGAGCGCCTGTGTCAACGGATCGCCGTACCCGCTCTTCTCTCTCGCCGACTGGTCGGCATCCACCCCGGAGGCCCTCCGTCCACCTCGGGCGCGCCGTTGCCCCGAGGTGCTTGTGAATCTTTTCCCAAACTACCGGACCGGTCGCCGAGTGTGCAACTCGGAGGACGGACGCGCCGGTGCTTTCTAGTGGAGGGCGGCGTCAGCCGCTAGCCCGGCGGCGGCGGTGCCGGTCGAGCTCGATGACCCGATCGGCGGGCGGCGCCTCACCCTGCGACTCGAGGGCGGCCTCGTGGCGCGCGCTCCTCACGCCCGGGTGGAAGTAGATGTAGAGCAGCAGGCCGAGACCGATGACCGCGGGTACGACGAGCGTGTTGCCCCGGTGGGTGAAGGTCGGGAGCAGGACGACGGTCGAGAGCAGCGCGGTCCAGAGCCAGAGGATCACGACCGCGCGGCGCGGCCCGTGGCCCATGCGCATCAGGCGGTGGTGCATGTGCTCGCGGTCGGCCTTGGCAAAGTGCTGGTGGCGCACGACGCGCCGGAAGAACGAGAACACGGTGTCGACGATGGGAACCCCGAGGATCACCAACGGGATCACCAACGGCGCGAAGTAGAAGTACGTCTGGCCGCTGAACGGATCCGTCGTGCGGCCGCCGATGGTGATCGTCATCGTCGCGAGGAAGAGGCCGAGGAGCATCGCGCCCGCGTCGCCCATGATGATGCGCGCGGGGCTGAAGTTGTGCGGGAGGAAGCCGGCGCAGATTCCGACGGTCATCGCGGCAACGAGCGGCGCCATGTTCGAGGGTTCGAGCAAGCCCGCCTTGAAGAGTCGGTCGGCGTACAGGAAGATGGCGGCGGCCGCGATCAACACGACACCGGCGGCGAGGCCGTCGAGTCCGTCGATGAGGTTCACGGCGTTCGCGAGCACGACGACGGTGACCACCGTGACCAGCGGCGCGAGGTCGGTCGACAAGACGACGTACTCGTAGCTCGCGAAGGGGACCCGGAAGTAGAGCATCGTGACGCCGAACAGCGACAGCACGCTCCCGCTCAGGACTTGCCCGGCGATCTTCGCCGGCGGGGAGACGTCGCGGAAGTCGTCGATCACGAACACCACGAACATCACCGCAGCCGCGAGGAGCAACCCGACAGGTTCGGTGTTGTCGGCGAACATCGCGTGGAACTGCGGCATGCGTGAGGCCACCGCGAACGCCACGACGAAGCCGAGGAACATCGCCGCGCCGCCGAGGTACGGCACCGGCAGGGTGTGCACGCTGCGGGGGCCCGGCATGGCCATCGCGCCGACGCGCGGCGCCAACCATCGCATCACGAACGTGAGCACGAAGGTGACGCCCGCCGCGATCGCGCCGACCACCAGATAACCCGGCATGAGGGGTCTATTCGCTCGCTCGCGGCGGCGCCGGTGACAGTTCGGGGTACGGGGGGAAGCGCGAACACAGGGCGGCCGCTTCCGCCTTCACGTCGGCCGCGACGTCGCGGTCGTCCGGCTTGCGGAGCACCTGCGTGACGAGCGTCGCGATGACGCCCATCTCGGCCTCACCCATGCCCGCGGTCGTGACGGCCGCGCTCCCCAGACGGATGCCGCTCGTGACGAAGGGCGTCTCGGGATCGAAGGGCACGGTGTTCTTGTTGCAGGTGATACCGGCCCGATCGAGCGCCGCCTGCGCGTCCTTGCCGGTGAGGTTGAGCGGACGCAGGTCGACGAGCAGCAAGTGGTTCTCGGTGCCGCCCGAGACGATGCGGAACCCTTCGGCGGCGAGGGCGTCCGCGAGTTTCGCGGCGTTGCGGACCACCGCGGCGGCGTAGTCGCGGAACGACGGCTGGAGCGCCTCGTGGAACGCCACGGCCTTGGCCGCGATCACATGCTCGAGTGGCCCGCCTTGCAGCCCGGGGAACACCGCGCTGTCGATGGCGGCGGCGTACTGCTCCCGGCACAGGATGGCGCCGGCGCGGGGCCCACGCAGGGTCTTGTGGGTCGTGAGGGTGACGACGTCGGCGTACGGAACCGGCGACGGGTGCGCGCCGCCCGCGACGAGGCCGGCGATGTGCGCGGCGTCGACGAGCAGGAGCGCGCCGATCTCGTCGGCGACGTCGCGGAAGAAGGCGAAGTCGATGACCCGCGGGTACGCGGTGGCGCCCGCGACGATCATCTTCGGTCGCTCGGTCCGGGCGATCACCCGCAGCTCATCGTGATCCAGGATCTCGGTGTCGCGATCGACGCCGTAGGCGACGAAGTTGAACAGCTTGCCGGTGACGTTCACGGGAGACCCGTGCGTGAGGTGGCCGCCCTGGTCGAGGCGCATGCCCATCACGGTGTCGCCCGGCTCGAGGAGCGCGAGATAGGCAGCGAGATTCGCGTTCGCGCCCGCGTGCGGCTGCACGTTCGCGTGGTCGGCGCCGAACAACTCGCACAGGCGGTCGCGCGCGAGCTGCTCGACGTGGTCGATCACCCGGTTCCCGCCGTACCAACGGCGCTTCGGGTACCCCTCCGAGTACTTGTTGTTGAGAACGGATCCCTGCGCCGCGAGCACCGCCAGAGACGCGAAGTTCTCCGACGCGATCAGCTGGATCGTGGTGTTCTGGCGCTCGGTCTCGCGCCGGACGAGCTCGGCGATCTCCGGATCGGTGCTCTCGAGTGCGTCGGATGCCGCGCTCACTCGTTCTCCAGTTGCGTGATCTCGTCGACGCGTCGCTGGTGGCGCCCGCCTTCGAATTCGGTCGTGAACCAGACTCGCACGATCTCGTCGGCGAGGCCCTCACCCACCACCCGGGCGCCGAGCGACAGCACGTTGGCGTCGTTGTGGCGCCTCGAGTACTCGGCCGTGTACAGATCGTTGCACAAGGCGGCGCGTATGCCCCGCACCTTGTTGGCGGAGATCTGCTCGCCCTGACCGCTCCCACCGAGGACGATGCCACGATCCGCACGGCCGGCAGCGACCTCCTTCCCGACCCCGGCGCAGATCGGCGGGTAGTCGACCGGCGCCTCCGAGTCGGTGCCGAGGTCGATGATCTCGTGGCCGTCGTCCTTCAGCACTTCCTTCAGGTGCTCCTTGAGCCGGAACCCGGCGTGATCGGAGCCGATGGCGACGCGCACGGCGCTTCTCCTCGGTGGACGACCCGGTCAGTCTACGGAAGCCGCCTCGTCGAGCGGATCGAGCGCGCCGAAGACCGATCGGAGCGCGGTCGCGGCACACGCGAGCCGTAGCCTCGACGAAGGTGGAGACGATCGCAGCGTCCAAGGTCACCCCCTACCTCCTCCGCCGCGCCGACACCATGTGCGCACGGCGGCTCGCGAAGGCGGTGGAGGGCGACGAGCGCTCGAAGGATCCGGTGAACCGTTCCCGGGTCCGCGACGCGTTCCTCGCCGTCGTGCGCGAGGCCCACGCCGAGCTACGGGCACCGGTGTTGCGCCCGTTCGCCACGATGGTCGACCTGGTGCCCGAGGAGCGGCAGGTCCTGGAACAGGCCGCGCACTGGTACCACGCGATCTTCGGGGGCCGGCCCGCCCAGTGGGTCGACGCCGGCGTCGAGGAACCGACGTTCTCGCGGCGGCTGGGGATCCGCCTCGGTGGGTGGGTCGATCTCACCGTGGTCGACGGCGACGGCGCGAAGGAGTTGCGTCAATTCGAGCTGTGGGACGGTCGGGTCCCGGGCGACGACCCGCTCGAGCTCGACTCGGTGAGAGCGGCCGTGCTGCGGCTCGCGGGGTGGGCCGGCGACGCGGCATTCCGTGTCGTGTGGGCCGATCTCGTACGCGGGCTGGTGCGCGCGCGTGTCGTCGACGTCCGTGCAGAGCTTCCACGGCTCCGCGAGTGGCTCGACGAACGCGTCGCCGTGATCCGCGCGCGCAGCGACGCGCCGACGGCGATCGCCGGCGCCGACTGCGGCAGCTGTGGCTTCGTGGCCGCGTGCCCGGAGCACCCGACCGGCGCGCACGGCTCGACCGTGCGGGGCGACCTCTTGCCGGGCATCGTCAGCGTGACGCCGACCGCCCTGGACTCCTGGCACCGGTGCCGGCGCGAGTGGCGCAGCCACCACGTGCTGCAGCTCCCGGCGAGCGACGGCGACCCGGGGACGTTCCACGGCCGCCAGGTGCACGACCTCCTCAGGCTGGTACACACCCAGGGCTCCTGCCGTGACCGCGTGCACGTGACGAGCGTCCTCGACGGACACGGCTTCGCCGACGACGACCGGGTACTGGCGGAGGTCGGTCGTCACGCGCGCCGCTGCCCCGACGGCGCGCGACCGCTCGGGCACGAGGTCACCCACGCCCGCTTCCATCGCACACCGCTCCCGCTCTTCATGGCGACGGCGCGCATCGACGCGCTCTGGGTCCACGACGGCGTGCTCGACGCGCACGACTACAAGACCGGGCAGGTGTGGAGCGATCGGGTGCGGGAGGATCGGCAGGCCCGGCTGCAGGCATGGGTGCTCGAACCCTTGGCGCGGCGGCTCGGTGCTCGGGTGCGGATCACGTTCGAGCACCTCGCGGTCGAGGTCGACGACGACCCCGAGCCGTTCGAACCCGACGCCGACGACCTCGCGCACATCGAGGAGGAGCTCCGCGCCACAGTCGAGGCGATGCGCGCGGAGGTCGCGTACTCGGGCGTCGCCGAGCGGGAGTCGTGCAGCCGTTGCCGCTACCGCTCCATCTGCCCCGACTCGGCGGCGCCGAGCGAACCCACGTGGGCCCGCGTCGAGGTCGACCACGACGACGCACCCGACGCCGCGTAGCGTCGCGTGCGATGGCTGCGAAGCCACCGACGAGAACGCGCACGTTGTGGTGGGGCTTCACCAAGCGGTGCCCGCGCTGCGGGAAGGGTCGTCTCTTCCGCGGCTGGTTCGACATCGTGGAGCGGTGTCCGCGCTGCGACCTGCACTTCGAGCGCGAGCCCGGCTACTGGACCGGAGCGCTCGCCGTGAACATCGGCGTGACCGGTGCGGTCTTCGCGGTGACGTTCGGCGTGGCCCTCGCCATCACGATCCCGCACGTGCCGGTGCTCCCCGTCCTGGCCGTGCTCGTGCCGCTCATGATCATCGTGCCGATCGTCTACTACCCGTTCTCGAAGACGGTGTGGATGGCCGTCGATCGCGCCCTGCTCCAGCACCTCGATCCTCGGGAGCGTCTCGACGAGCGGTACTGACGAGCGGTACCGACGAGCGGGGTGCCGACCGGCGCGCCGGCACATTCAGTCCGAGGGTGAGAGATCGACGCGCAGCGTGAGGACACCGTCGGCGAACTCCCACGTGGCGTCGCCGACGATGGCGAAGTCCTGGTAGTCGAGTTGCGACTGCTCGACGAAGCGTTGCCGCTCCGGACCGGCGACCGGCGGCAACGGCCGGTCGCGGACTGCGGCAGCACGCTCGCGGAATCGGGCGAGCATGGCGTCGACGTCGAGCTGGTCGGCCACAGCCGAGACGTTACCCAGTCGTCCGCGCGACCAGGACCCGATCGCGTCCCGCGAGGTCCTGGCGCACGGAGACGGCGGCGAAGCCGGCTGCTCGCGCGCGTGCGGCGATCGCGTCGGCCTGGTGCGGCGCGAGCTCGACGACCAGCACACCGCACGCGGGGTCGAGCCAGCGCGGGGCGTCGTCGACGATCTGCTCCAGCGCCTCCATGCCGGTGGGGCCGCTCACCAGCGCGCGCCGCGGTTCCCAGTCGACCACCTCACGCGGCAGGGTGGTGACCTCGACCTCGGCGACGTAGGGCGGGTTCGAGACCACCATGCGCAGCGTGCCTGCGAGTCGGCCAGGAAGGGCGTCGAACCAGGAGCCCGACGCCACGCGGATCCGTGCTGCGACGTTTCCCGCGCCCGCGACGTTGGCGCGCGCGACGGCGAGGGCGTCGTCGCTGACGTCGGTGGCCCACACCTCGGCGTCGGGCAGGTCGGCAGCCAACGCGATCGCGATGGCACCCGACCCCGTACCGAGATCCACCGCCGCGAACGTCGTCGCCGCCCCGCCCCACGGCTCGTTCCGGCCGCGCCGCGCGCCGACACGCTCCGCTTCCTGCAACGCCACCGTCGCGACCATCTCCGTCTCCGGCCGCGGCACCAGCACGCGCGGGTCGACGAAGAGATCGTGGCCGAGGAACGACCACCGGCCGATCACGTACTGCAGCGGCTCGCCGCGCGCCCGGCGAGCCACCATCGCGTCGAGGTGCGCGGTCGCGGGCTCGGTCGCCGGTTCGTACTCGCCGAGGACGAACTCGACACCGTCGTAGCCCGAGGCTTCCTCGGCGATCCAGCGCGCGTCTGCGGCGGGCGCTGCCACTCCCGCGTCCCGGAGGCGCCGTTCGGCGCGGGCGCGGAGATCGGCCCATGTCGGTGTGCTCAGGCCGCGCTCCCGTCCGCGGCGAGCTGCTGCCGGCGCTCGTCGGCCGCGAGCGCCTCGGTGATCACGTCGAGCTGGCCGGCGAGCACCTGGTCGAGCGAGTGCACCGTGAGACCGATGCGATGATCCGTGACGCGGTTCTCCTTGTAGTTGTAGGTACGGATCTTGTCGGAGCGGCCGCCGCTCTTGACCTGATTGCGGCGCGTGGACGAGAGCTCTTCTTCCTGACGCTCGCGCTCGGCCTCGAGGAGGCGGCTGCGGAGGATGCGCATCGCCTTCTCCTTGTTCTGGAGTTGGCTCTTCTCGTCCTGGCAGGTGACGACGAGTCCGGACGGGATGTGCCTCACGCGGACCGCCGAGTCGGTCGTGTTCACCGACTGCCCGCCCGGCCCGCTCGATCGGTAGACGTCGACCTCGAGGTCGTTCGGATCGATGGCGACGTCGATCTCCTCGGCTTCCGGGAGCACGGCCACGGTCGCCGCGCTCGTGTGCACCCGGCCCTGGCTCTCGGTCACCGGCACCCGCTGCACGCGGTGGGGTCCGGCCTCGTGCTTCAGCCGGGTCCACGCGTCGTCACCCTTCACGACGAACGTGATCTCGCGGAGCCCGCCCATGTCGGACGGCTGGCGGGCGAGCACCTCGACCTTCCAGCGGTGCAGGTCGGCGTAGCGCTCGTACATGTGGAACAGGTCGGCGGCCCAGAGGTTGCCTTCCTCGCCGCCCTCGGCCCCCCGGATCTCCACGATGACGTTCTTCCCGGCATCCGGGTCGCGGGGCACGAGCAGCTCACGGAGACGCGCGTCGAGCTCGGTGAGCTGTGCCTCCTTCGCGTCGATCTCGCCCGACAGGAACTCGCGCATCTCGAGGTCTTCCTCACCGGCGAGGAGCTCCCGTGCGTCGGTGAGGTCGGCGTCGGCGTCGCGGTAGGCGCGGTACACGTCGACGATCGGCCGGAGCTCGGCGTGGCGACGACCGGCGTCGCGCGCGGCTCGCTGGTCACCGGACGCGTAGATCTCCGGTAACTCTGCCTCGAGCTTCTCCAGCTCGGTCTCGAGCTCGTCGAGCCGATCGAACATGCCGTTCAGGGTAGCGGCGCGTGTTGCCGGTCGATCCTGGCTACGAGACGGGGAATGCGTCGGCCGAATGCCGGTCGGACGGTGAGCGTGGCATCGCGGGGAACTCGTAGTCGTCGGCGCCGAGCGGTGGGTGGTCGGACGCGGGCTTGCGCGCCAGCGCCGCGGCGATGGCAGGCTCGACCCGCTTCGCCTTCTCCAACTGCTGCTGCTCGTCGCGGTCCATGAACGCGGGGAGGACCTCGCGACCGAAGAGCTCGAGGCTCTCCATGATGTCCTCGTGCCGGTTCTTGCCCGATTGGCTGCAGAAGATCACCTGGTCGACACCGGCCTGCTCGTAGCGCTCCAGGTAGTCGCGGATCTGGTCCGGCGTGCCCACCGCGCCGCGCAAGCCGAAGAAGCCCTCTTGCTGCACGATCTGGGCACCGAGACGGTCTCCCGCGTTCGACGCCGCCTCGACCGCTTCGGGTGCGTAGCCGCGCTGCGCGCGCGTCGCCTCGTACTCCGCCCAGACGTCGGTCGTGCCCGGGCGGTGCTTCCCGAACACGTAGTAGTGCGCGAGCGAGTAGCCGAAGAAGTTGGCGCCTTCGAGGCCACGACGCATCGCCTCTCCCTCGTCCTCGTTGCACATGAATGTCGTGACGCACGCGACGTTCGGGTTCACCGCGTCACCGATCGGGACGCACTCCGACGCGAGCGTGTCGTAGTAGTCCGTCATCCAGTGCCGAGCCTCTTCGGGGTTGATGAAGGCGAACGCGAGCGCGCCGATGCCGTGCTGCGCCGCGAGATGGATCGTCTCCCGCCGGCTGCACGCCACCCACACAGGGGGATGCGGCTTCTGTACTGGCTTCGGCACGACGTTCCGCGGCGGCATGGTCACGTGCTCACCCGCGTATCCGGTGAACGGTGTCTCCGTGAGGCACCGCAACGCGACGCGCAGACCCTCTTCCCACATCGCGCGCTTCTCGCCCGGGTCGATCTGGAAACCGCCGAGCTCGGCCTCCGACGACGATTCACCGGAGCCGAACTCGGCACGTCCTCCCGACACCAAGTCGAGCATCGCGATCCGCTCGGCCACGCGTGCCGGATGGTTGAACGGAGGTGGGGTCTGCACGATCCCGTGACCGAGCCGGATCCGTTCGGTGCGCTGCGACACCGCACCGAGGAAGACCTCGGGCGCGCTCGAGTGGCTGTACTCCTCGAGGAAGTGGTGCTCGACCTCCCACACGTAGTCGATGCCGAGGGTGTCGGCGAGCGCACACTGCTCGAGCGCGTCGCGAATCAGCACCGCCTCCGAGTCCTCGCTCCACGGCCGCGGAAGCTGGTGCTCGTAGAAGATCCCGAACTTCATGGAGGGACGGTAGCCCCCTCTGCGTTTTGGCGTCTTTGAGTGGGGTCCTGACCCCACTCAAAGACGCCAAAACGGAGGGGTCAGACCACGGGGAGGGGCACGAAGCCCTTCCCGACGATCGCCTCCGCGTCGACACCGAGCCAACTCTGGAGCGCGGTGGCGTACAGGACACGGAAGTCGACGGTGTGGACGAGGTTGCCGTGATCGTCGAGCGCGGTCAACGACGGCGGCGTGCCGTAGCGACCACCCTGGACGCTCGCGCCTACGAAGAAGTGGGGCGCGGCGGCGCCGTGGTCGGTGCCGCTCCCGTTCTCCGCCGCCCGCCGGCCGAACTCCGAGACCGTCATCACCAGCGCGCGTTCCTCGACGTGCGCCGCCTCGAGTGCAGTGAAGAACGCGTCGACGCCGTCGTCGAGGTCGGCCATGAGCGCGGGATGCCGCTGTGCCTGGCCTTCGTGCGTGTCGTAGTCACCGAGACCGCTGACGTAGATCACTCGTGGCGCGTGATCGGCGGCGACGAGCCGCGCGGCCAAGCGCATCGAATCCGCGACCGACGCACTCTGCCGGTAGTTGCCCTGCGCGCGCCCGGTTGCGAGCTGGTCCGCCGGACCGGTCGCGCCGGCGCCTGCGTTCCCGAGGTCGGCGTTCAGTTCGCCGCGTGCCTCCACCGTGAGGTGGATGGCCCGCTGGACCTCGCCGACCACCGTGGAGACGTCGGGCGATGCCGGCGCGAACCGCGACCACGCGCGCACGAGGTCGTCGGGACTGTCGGCCCACGGAGGCACCGTCGGCTGCAGCCCGGTCGAGTCCGTGATCGACGTGGCGAAGGAGCGGTCCCCGAGCAGCGCGGGCGACGGCACCGGGCCGATGCCGACGGCGGCGAGCGGGTCGGCGAAGCCGACCGTCGCGTCGAGGTAGCGGCCGAGCCACCCCGCGCCGCTGCCTTCGCCGGGGTTCCCCGTCCACCAGTAGGCAAGCGACGCGAAGTGCGACAGGTTCGGGTCCGGGTAGCCGACGCCCTCGACGACGGCAACGTGACCAGCTTTCGCCCGCGCCGCCAGCTTCACGAGGTTCGGGTGGAGACCGAAGTCGCCGTCGAGCGGGATCGGGTTCGCGACCGCGAGCGTGGGGCGGAGCTGCGCGTACGCGGGATCGGACATCGGCACCACGGTCGAGAGCCCGTCGTTGCCGCCCGCGAGCTCGACGACCACGAGCGTGCGGTCGTCGCGGCCGCCGAGCGTCGGCGGCGCGGGCTGGTGCGCCGTCTTCGTCGTCGTCGTGCCGTCGCGCTGCCAGACCGAGACCCCGTAGCCGGTTGCCAGCGCGGCACCGGCGGCGGCGCCGAGGCCGGTGAGGAACCGCCGCCGGCTGACCCGTCGGCGCGCCTCCGCGTCGTCGAGCCCGCTCACGTGAGCGTGAACTCCGGTGACGTCGCGACGAGCGCGAAGCGGGTGCCGGCGTCGTGCGCGTCCTCCACCACGGAGCGCGAACGGGCACTCACGTCGTAGAGACCGAACCGCTCGAACAGGCGGTCGACCGGCTCGCCCGCGACGGGCGGCGGGCCGACGACCTGGAGCAGGTCGAAGGTGTGCACGAGGTTGTGGGGTCCGAGCAGGCGGGCGCCCTTCGGGAAGCCGCCGACGTTCGGCGGCACGAACGGCAGGTAGCTCATGGTGCGGAGCGCGGTTGCCACACCGCGACCCGCTGGGCGCACGCCGCGACCCGAGGCGAGATCGCCGGCGGCGGTGCCGGTGGCCTGGAGGATCGCCACGACCTTCTCGACCGGAGTGCGGAACTTCGCGTGCACCGCGTCGTCCGACACGAACGAGTGGTCGCGCGCGATCGCCTCGACGAGCGGCATGATCTCGTAGTCACGCCCGAACGCCTTGGCGAGCCGATCGACGGTGGCGGGCGCGGGGTCGAGGCCGACCAGCTCGCGGTAGAGCTTCGTGCTCACGAACTTCGCGGTCGACGGATGATCGAGCACGACGTCGAGCGCGCTGTCCATGTCGAACGACCCGGTGACGCCGAGCAGCGTCTTGACCCCGCCATCGTGCCGGCGGGGGACGAAGACGGCCTGCCACGGTTCGCCCAACCGAGTGGCGACGCGCCCCGGCACGTCGACGACCCATCCCGTGAAGGAGCGCGACGCCGCGACGACGTCGTCCTGCGTGTAGCCGCCGTCGCGTCCCATCGTGAACAGCTCCAAGCACTCGCGCCCGAAGTTCTCGTTATGTTCGAGTGCGGTGTTGGTGATGCCGTCGAGGTAGATGACCATCGCCGGATCCTTGGCGACCGCCTTCAGCAGGTCGGCGAAGTTGCCGGTCGCGTACTGGCGCAGCGTGACGTGCTGGCGCCACATGAGATACGGGGCGCGCACCTTCGCGAGGCTCGTCGCGAAGTGGTCGTGCCAGAACCAGACGAGGCGTTCCTCGACCATGCGGTCGGGACTCGCCATGCGATCGAACCACCATGCGATCGGCGGCCCGATCTCGGTGAGCATCCGAGCCGACTGGAAATCGGCGGGCGCCGGGAAGTCGAGCAGCGGAGCGGGAGGCGTCGTGAGGTCGAGCGCGCGGTCGAGGGCCGCGTCGACGTCGTCGATGCCTCCCACGACGTTCGGGTGCGGCCCCATCGAGAGCCGCCGGATCACATGGGCGACTCGCTCACGCGTCGACACGGCCACGCCCGACAGGATCGCGGGCTCGTGTGAAGCGAGCGTGAAGCACGCCGCGCGAGCGCGTCAGGAGCGACTGGCTCAGCGGGGCGTGGAAACGAGATCAGGCGGGGCCGAAGGCGGGCCGGCCGGTAGCCGGGGCAACGCGCTGCGACCGCCGCTCGACCTCGGCCAGCTGCTCGGCCGTGAGGACGGCCCGCAACGACGTGATGGCAACCTCGACCTGGTCGAGCGTGGGCTCTCGGGTGGTGAGGCGCTGCAGCGCGAGGCCGGGTCGCATGAGCACCCGGACCCAGCGCCACTGCATGTGCCCCGCGGCGAACCGGATCACCTCGTAGCTGAGACCGGCGATGAGCGGGATGAGCACGACGCGCGACGCGATCAGGACCAGCCAGCCCGGCCGCCCGATGAACGAGTAGACGACGATCGTGACGACCATCACCGTGAGCAGGAAGTTGGTCCCGCAGCGCACGTGCTGCGTGCTGAACTTCTGCGCTTCCTCGGCGCTGAGCTCCACGTTGTTCTCGTAGGCCGCGATCGCCTTGTGCTCGGCACCGTGGTACTGGAACACCCGCTTGATGTCGGCGAGCTGCGCGATCAGCGCCAGGTAGCCGATGAAGATCGCCAGGCGCAGCACACCCTCGGCGACGTGGAACCAGGTGCCGTCGACGCCGAGTGCGTCACCGAGCCCGTTGGCCGCGACGGCCGGGAGCACGATGAAGATCGCGGTGAAGAACAGCAGCGCGGCGCCGATCGTCCAGCCCATCGCCTTGGAGGAGATCTGCTCCTCTTCGGGGATCTGCTGGTTGGCCGACCACGACAGCGCCTTGAATCCCAGCGCCATCGACTCCGCGAGCGCCATCACGCCGCGCACCAGCGGGACCTTCGACCACTTCTCCGCCCAGGTGGGGGCCTCGTGCGTCTCGATCTGGATGCCGCCCTCGGGGGTGCGGATGGCGACGGCCCACGTGCGCTCGCCGCGCATCATGACGCCCTCGACGACCGCCTGGCCGCCGACGTACCGCTGCGCTGCCGTGGCCGCACCCATCGTGGGCCTAGGCCTTCGAGCCCTGCTTGGCCTTGGTCTTCTCGAGGCGGCGCTGGAAGCGCTCCACCCGGCCACCGGTGTCGACGAGCTTCTGCTTGCCCGTGTAGAAGGGGTGGCACTCGGAGCAGAGCTCGACGCGCAGCGAGGGCACCGTGGAGCGGGTGGTGAACTCGTTGCCGCAGGAGCAGTGCACCTGGCAGACGACGTAGTCGGGGTGAATTCCGGTCTTCATAGTGACGTCCAGTCTAGAAGGTCCCCCGGGGGAGCTTTTCAGCCGCCCGCAGAGGGGTTCTTGGCGATCTCGGCGAGGAACTCGTCGTTGGAGCGGGTCGTGCGGATCTTGTCGATCAACAGCTCGAGACCCTTTCCTTCTTCCAAGGCGTTGAGGACCCGGCGCAACTTCCACACCTGCTGGAGCTGCGTGCGGTCGAAGAGCAGCTCCTCGTGGCGCGTGCTCGAGCCCTGGGGGTCGATGGACGGGTAGATCCGGCGCTCGGCCAGACGCCGGTCGAGGCGCAGCTCCATGTTCCCGGTGCCCTTGAACTCCTCGAAGATGACCTCGTCCATCCGGCTGCCGGTCTCGACCAGGGCGGTGGCCACGATCGTGAGCGAGCCGCCCTCCTCGATGTTGCGGGCCGCACCGAAGAACTTCTTCGGCGGGTAGAGCGCGGTCGAGTCGACACCACCGGACATGATGCGGCCGGACGCCGGCGCCGACAGGTTGTAGGCGCGGGCGAGGCGCGTGATGCCGTCGAGCACGATGACGACGTCGGTGCCCATCTCGACGAGACGCTTCGCGCGCTCGATGGTCAGCTCCGCGACGGCGGTGTGCTCGTCGGAGGGACGGTCGAACGTGCTGGCGACGACCTCACCGCGCACGACGTGGCGGCGCATGTCGGTGACCTCTTCGGGCCGCTCGTCGACGAGCAGCACCATCAGGTGCACCTCGGGGTTGTTGCGCTCGATCGAGTAGACGAGCTGCTTCAGGATCGTCGTCTTGCCCGCCTTCGGCGGCGAGACGACGAGCCCGCGTTGACCCTTCCCGACCGGCGAGATGAGGTCGACGATGCGACCGGTGATCTCCGACGGCTGGTCGCTGAGCTCGAGCTTGAGTTTCGAGTCCGGGAACAGCGGCGTGAGGTCCTCGAACTT
>DASPTH010000189.1:0-3742 GCA_035623515.1 Acidimicrobiia bacterium | reverse complement strand
CCGGCGCGAGGTGCGGGTGCACGACGAGCCGGTCGAGTTCACCACGAAGGAATTCGACCTCTTGCGCTACCTCGCGGAACGACCCGGCCTCGCGCTGTCGCGCCAACAGATCCTCGACGGCGTGTGGGGTTACGACTGGTTCGGCGACGCGCGCACCGTCGACGTGCACATTGCGCAGGTCCGGAAGAAGCTCGGCGACGCGGCCACGATCACCACCGTGCGAGGTGTCGGTTACCGGCTGGAGTCGTCGAAGGCCGCGACCACCACCAACTGACGTGGCTCGACGCGCGCGCCGACTCCGCACGCGCCTCGTCGTCGCGATGATCGCCATCGCGCTCGGCACGCTCGTCGTCACTGCCGCGGTCACGGCGGGGTTGGCACGGCGCACCTCCGCCAACGCGGCGCGCGACCGGCTCGCGACGCACACACCCGTCGTCGCCGATTCGCTCGACCAGCTCGTCAAGCTGCTGCCCGCGGCGCGCACCGCCAACACCACCGCCGCGGGCCGGCGTCAGCTCCGGCGGATCCGCACCCTCGTCCAGACGACGCTCAGCGTCTCGAACGGCTCGGTCGTCGCGATCGACGCCGACGGCAACGTGCGCGAGTTCCTCGCGGGCGTGCTCGGGACCGAAGCGACCGAGCCCGTCCTGCCGAACGGCGTGCAGACGAGCGACCTCGACGTGGCGGCGCTGCAGAACGGCCAGACACAGAAGGGTCGCGACGGCGACACCGTCTTCCAGGCCCAGCCCCTCACGAAGGTGCGCAACGTCACGCCGGTGGTCGTGCTGTCCGAGGACGTGAACAGCCGCCCGTTCGGGGACAGCACCGGGCTGGTGCTGGTGGCCGCGGTGCTCGCGCTCGGGGGCGCCGCGCTGGTGGCGACCTACCTCGCGCGGCGGCTCACCCGCCCGCTCGCGGCCATGGAGACGACCGCCGGGCGGATCGCTGCCGGCGACCTCTCGGCGCGGGTCGACACCGTGCACGTGAGCGACGACGAGCTCGGTCGGCTGGCCGACGCCATCAACGCGATGGCCGAGCGACTCGACGCGTCGCGCGGTCACGAGCGCGCGTTCCTGCTGAGCGTCTCGCACGACCTCCGGACACCGCTCACGTCCATTCGCGGTTACGCGGAGGCCGTGCTCGACGGCACCATCGACGACGACGAGGCGCGCATGCGCGCCGCCGAGGTCATCGCGTCGGAATCGCGGCGGCTCGAGCGCCTCGTTGCCGACCTCCTCGACCTCGCCCGGCTCGACACGCACCAGTTCTCGCTCCGCCCACAGCCGATCAACGCGCGGACCGTCGTCGCGGAAGCGGTCGACGCCTTCCGCCCCGCGGCGGCCGACCTCGGGCTCGCACTCGACTTCGACGGTGTCGCCCACCCTGCCGCGTGCTACGCGGACCCGCAACGGCTCGCGCAGATCGTCGCCAACCTCGTGGAGAACGCGTTGAAGTACGCGAGCACCAAGGTGACCGTCGGTGTGCAACGCGCCGACGGGCACGTGTCGGTGACGGTCGACGACGACGGTCCCGGCATCGCGCCCGCGGACCTACCGCACGTGTTCGACCGCCTCTACACGTCGCGCACCGCGCCCGGCCGGGTCGTCGGCACGGGCATCGGGCTCGCCATCGTCCACGAGCTCGCGGCTGCGATGGGCGGCGAGGCGCGCGTCGACGCGGTCGACTCGGTCGGCACCCGCTTCGTGGTGACGTTCCCGGCCGGCACCGCGCCGACGGTGCCTCAGCCCGCGTAACGGTCGCCGAGCACCCGCACGAGGGGTCGGGCCGCCGGCAACCGTCCCGACGGGTCGGGAGTGAGGGCGATGCGGGCGAGGGCCGACGTCTCCGGCACGAAGGGTCCGAGCAGCTCGGCGACGAGCCGCGCGCGGCCCACCAGCTCGCCGAGCACGCCGGTGAGGTCGTGCGAGCCGCGCGGCAGCGTCCACGGCCGCGTCTCGTCGACCCGACGGTTGGCGGCGTCGACGAGCCCGCGCACGACGGCGGTCGCGCGCCGGAAGTCGAACGCGCCGAGCGCGGCGTCGAGCTCGCCGCGCGGCGCGTCGCCGTCGAACCAGCCCGGCGGCGCGATCCCGTCGGCGAGCCGGTGCACCATCGTGGCGATCCGATGGACGAGGTTGCCGACGCCGTGGGCCAGGTCCTCGTCGGCACGGGCCACGACCCGGGCCAGGGTGAAGTCGGCGTCGGCCGCGCGGGGTACGTCGCGGAGGAACCACCAGCGCAGCGCGTCGACGCCGACCGCCTCGACGACCGACAGCGGGTCGATCGCGTTGCCCGCCGACTTCGAGAGCTTCTCGCCCGCGGCGGTGAGGTACGGGTGGACACACAGCTTCGTGGGGAGGGGCAGGCCGGCCGAGAGGAGGATCGCGGGCCAGTAGACCGCATGGAACCGGAGGATCCCCTTCCCGATCACGTGGACGCGCTCGTCGGCGTCACGCCACCAGTGGTCGAACGCGTCGCCGCCGGTCCCGTAGTCGAGTGCGGTGACGTAATTCGCCAGCGCGTCCCACCACACGTACACGACTTGTGAGGGGTCGTCCGGCACCGGCAGTCCCCAGCCGCGCGCGCGGGCTCGTGATCTCGACACGCTGATGTCCTGGAGCCCGGCGGCGAGGAACGCGTGCACCTCGTTTCCGAAGGAGTTGGGGACGATCTCCAGCTCCCGCTGCTCGAGCGCCGACGCGATGCGGTCCCGGTACCGCGAGAGCCGGAAGAACCAGTTGTCCTCGGCGACTCGCTCGGTCGGCGTCCCGTGCTCGCGACAGCGGCCGTCGACGAGATCGGCGGGCGCGTAGAACTGCTCGCACCCCACGCAGTACTGGCCCTCGTACCAGCGCCGGTAGAAGTCGCCGCGGGCCGCCGACGCGCGCCACAGCCGCTCGACGCCCGGCGCGTGGCGGGGATCCCGGCTCGTGCGGATGAAGTCGTCGAACGACACGTGCAGCGGTGCGCGCAGCGCCTCGAACGCGGCAGCGTTGCCGTCGACGAAGTCCTGCGGTGCCCGTCCCTCGGCGGCGGCAGCGAGCACGTTCTTCAACGCGTGGTCATCAGTGCCGCCGAGGAAACGCACCTCGTCGCCCTTCGCGCGCGCGTGGCGCGCCAGCGCGTCGGCCTGCACGAGCTCGAGCGCGTATCCCACGTGCGGGCGCGCGTTGACGTAGGGGATCGAGACGGTGACATAGCGGCGGGCCATCGAGCCTCCTCGTGACGAACGGGACCGGAGGCTCGTACGAGGCCCCGGCGCTCCGGGGACCTCGGTTCTCGCTACGTGCTCGTGCGCGACCGATCGCCCCGAATGGGGCGCATCATCACGACGACCGTACGACGGAACGGCACGACGTCACGGTATCGTCCGTCCCCTTCCCGCCCGACCGATTTCCCGGACGGAGCCGAGGTGACGAGCTACTCACCGGCCGAGATCGAGGCCGCGGAACGCGAGGCGTGGGCCGACATGTTCAGCGCGCTCCCGCCGGTGCTCGTCGAGGCCGGCGGCCGCGCGCCACGGCTCGGCGAGCTCGTGCTCGTGACGATGCCCCAGATCCCCGCACCGCTCTTCAACCGCGTGATCGGCGTGATCGGCGACGACGACGTCGACCGCGGGGTCGTCGACCGGGTGATCAGCCACTACGAGGAGGCCGGCTCGCCGGTGTTCGTGTTCCCGGTGCTCCCCGGGTGCGCTGAGCGGCTCCCCGCCGCGCTCGGTGCCCGCGGGTTCCGCCGGATC
>DASPTH010000151.1:0-12991 GCA_035623515.1 Acidimicrobiia bacterium | reverse complement strand
GAAGGCTCCCTCGGCGAGCTGTTCCCGGTACCGAGCCGGGAGGATCACCCGGCCCTTCGCGTCCAGGGAGTGCTGGTACTCCCCCAGGAACATCCGTTGCCTCGCTTCGCAGCCGTCGAGCGCCACCTTCGGCCCTGGACCACCCCCAGGAACCACTTCACTCCATTTCGTGGCACCCTACACCCTTCCCCACCACCGTTCAACCCTTCGGGCCCCTTTTCACCCCGGAGCAGGGACGGCGAGCGGGAAAGCGCGGCTGAAGCTGCCGTGACGCGCGCTCACGCCACGTTCGGCGGCAGGGACGGACGCAGCCGCGGCTGGAGGTCCGACGGTTCCCGATCAGCGCGGCAGCGGGTGCCGCGCGCGCGTCAGAAGCTCGCGGCGGGGAGGTACGGCTCCCAGGCCGGATCGAGCGCTCCCGCGGTGGCGACGACCCAGAGGTTGGCGTGGGGCTCGCGCGGCGGGCGGCGGAGGTTGAGGCCGGCCTCGGCCAGCGACCGGTCCTCCTTGCGGGCGTTGCAGGACCGGCACGACGCCACCACGTTGTCCCACGCGTGCTGCCCGCCCCGCGACCTCGGCACGACATGGTCGATGTTCTCGGCGGCACGGTTGCAGTACTGGCACTTGTGCCCGTCTCGCGCGAACACCGCGCGCCGGGAGAGCGGTACGCGTGAGCGATAGGGCACGCGGACGAAGTGGTGGAGCCGGATCACCGACGGGACCGGCACCGACAAGCGCTCACTGTGGATCTCCGCGCCGTTGCGCGCGACGATCTCGGCCTTCTCCTTGAGCACGAGCACGACGGCCCGGCGCATCGGCACCACGCACAACGGCTCGAAGCTCGCGTTGAGCAGCAGCGCCCGTCCCAAGCGTCGAAACCTCCCCGGGGGCGCTCGATTCCGCCCCTGGTCGTCGGGATTCTACCGGGGCTCGCGACTCGACCGGCGCCCTTGTTCCATGCCGCGGCACCACTCGAGGTACGCCACCAGATCGCGCGGGTCCGGGCGCGCTCCGGCCCCCGCTCCGTACTGCGTCTCGAAGCGGAACCTCAGGTACTCGGGGTCGGGCAGGGGCAGGAACGGCGCTCGTTGCCACCACTGCGGGCGGGTGAGGCGCACGCCCTGGCGGACGGCGGTCGGCCACAGCGTCGGACGGAGCAGGACGAGCCTCAGGCCCCGCACCCAGAACGACACGGGCGCGACCGGGGAGCGGTGCGGTGGCGACACGATGCCGAGACGCTACCCAAGGCCGCGTCGCGTCGCTCGACGGGTTGCCCGGGAGCCCGAGAGGGCCTCTGGTACCGTCGCGTGCCGCACGGTCTGGAGGTCTTCGTGGTTCAGCCCGCCACCGCGCCGAGCCGCGACTCGTCGTTCGGCCACCTCTTCGGCGCGCTCGTCGCCAACGTCGAGCGCGCCATCCAGGGCAAGCGTGAGCAGATCCACCTGGCGCTGGTGTGCCTCGTCGCCGAGGGCCACCTCCTCATCGAGGACGTACCCGGCGTCGGCAAGACGTCGCTCGCCAAGGCGATCGCGCGATCGATCGGGGGCAGCTGCCATCGCATCCAGTTCACGCCCGACCTGCTCCCCTCCGACGTGAGCGGCGTGTCGGTGTGGAACCGCCAGAGCGGCGAATTCGAGTTCCGCCCCGGTGGCGTCTTCGCGAACGTCGTCCTCGCCGACGAGATCAACCGAGCTTCCCCGAAGACCCAGTCGGCGCTGCTCGAGGCAATGGAGGAGCGCCAGGTCACGGTCGACGCCCGCACCTACCGGCTGCCGCGCCCTTTCATGGTGATCGCCACCCAGAACCCGATCGAGCTCGAGGGCACCTACCCACTCCCCGAAGCACAGCTCGACCGGTTCCTGATGCGCATCCCGATGGGCTACCCCAACCGAGAGGCGGAGCTGGCGATCCTCGAGGCGCAGGGAGCACGCACCCATACGGCCGACGAGCTCCAACCGGTGGTGGCCGCGGCCGACGTCGCCGACGCCAGCGCGCTGGTGAGCAGCGTGCACTTCGCGCCCGAGCTCCGGAGCTACGTGCTCGACCTCGTCGACACGTCACGCCGCCATCCCGACCTCATCCTCGGCGTCAGCCCGCGCGGCTCCCTGGCCGTCCAGCGAGCCGCGCGCGCCCTCGCGGCAAGTCACGCTCGCTCGTTCGTGATTCCCGACGACGTGAAACGCGTGTTCCCCGCCGTGATCGAGCACCGGCTGCTCGTCGCGCCCGACGCGCAGCTGCGTGGGATCACGAGCGGCGACGTCGTCGACAACATGCTGGCGTCGGTGCCGGTACCCGGCACGACCGGCGCCTGACCCCCCTCGCATGGCCCCGTCCCGTGTCCGCTCGGTGACGCTGACGCGCCGCGGCTGGTCGCTCGTGGGCGCGTCCCTCGGCCTCGTCGTCGGCAGCTACCTGCTCGGCACCCTCGAGATGCTCGCGCTCGGGCTCACCTCGCTCGCGCTGCTGGCGGGCGCGCTGTGGTGGGCGGTCGCCGCGCGCACGCCGGACCTCGTGTTCCGGCGCCAGGTGAAGCCCGACCGGCTCCAGGTCGGCGCCGACGGCCGCATCGACCTCCGCGTCGAGAACCGTGGCACGCGGTCGAGCGCGCTGCTCGTCGCGACGGACTGGTTCGACGAGGGCCGACGCGCCGCCCGTTTCCTGGTGCCTCCCCTCGCGCCCGGAGCGACGGCGCGCGCCGCGTACCGGGTCCCGACGCGCCGGCGCGGCCGGTACCGCGTCGGGCCGCTGGCGGTTTCCGTGAGCGACCCGTTCGGCCTCGCCCGGCGCCTGCTCCCGGGTATCCCCGACCACGAAGTGCTCGTCCGCCCCCACGTGCACGACATCGTCGCGCCGGTCGCCGTGGGCAGCCGGCTCGCGGGTGAGAGCGACCTACCCGCGCCGCGCGCGATGGCGAGCGACCTCGGCGACGAGTTCCTCACGCTGCGCGAGTACGAGGTCGGCGACGACCTCCGCCGCGTCCACTGGCGCTCCACGGCACGCACCGGTGATCTCATGATCCGTCAGAACGAGGCCCGTTGGCGTTCCCGCGCCGCGGTGGTGCTCGACGTGCACCCCGACGGTCACGACGCGGCGTCTTTCGAGGTGGCTGTGGAGGCCACGGCGTCGATCGTGACGCGGCTCGTGCGGCTGCAGCGGCGCGTCGAGGTCGTCACGAGCGCGGGCGAGTTCCTCGGCCACGGCGGCGATCCGCGCCACGACGTGGTCGACCGCCTCGCCACCGTCGCGCCGCACAGCACCGATCATCTCGCGATCGTCCTCGAGAACCTCGGCATGCACCGGCGCGCCGATCTGGTCATCGCCGTCCTCGGCCGGGTGGGTCCCGGCGTGGTGCGCGCGCTGGGGTCGTTCGCCGGCATCAGCGTCGTGGCCGTGCTGACCCAGCCGGTCGCGATGACCCCGACGAGCTCCCTCGCCGTCGTCGACGCGTCGAGCACGCCCTTTGCCGCGGCCTGGAACCAGTCGTTCACCCGCTCCCGCGCGTCCCATCCCTCACACTCCCGGAACCCCGCATGGCCGCGCGCGCGCGTGCCTTCGCACCCCTCGCCCTCGCCGCGCTGAGCGCGGCCGCGGGCCTCGCGCTCGGCCGGGTCTTCGACTCGGGGCGGTACGTCGCGGCAGTGCTCGCGGCCGCCGTGCTGCCGCACGCGCTCGGCGTGCTCGCACGGCGCCTGCGGTGGCCGGCGTGGGCGACGGCCGCGCTCGTGGTGGGTGGGCTCGCCGGGTTCGTGGTGTGGGCGCTCGTGCCTTCGACGACGTGGTTCGGCGTCCCCGCCGGCACGACGATCGACACGATCGGGCGGGAGCTGCGCGGCGGTTGGCACGTGCTCCGCACCGCGGCCGCGCCGGCGCCGGTCACCGACGGCACGCGTCTGCTCGCGGTGTTGGTCACGTGGACGGTCGCCGGCGTGGCCGACTGGTTCGCGTTCCGGCGAAACGCGACCCTGGCCGCGGTCGCGCCGGCGCTCGTGCTGTTCGTGTGGGCGTGCACGCTCGGCTCGTCCGGCAGCGAGCTCCTCACCGTCGGCGCGTTCACGCTGACCGCCGCCGCGTTCCTGGCCCTCCAGAACGTCGCGGTGCTCGACCGGCGCCGCAGCTGGCTGGCGGCGTCACAGCCCGCCCGCGCGCACTGGATCGTGCCCGCGGTCGTGATCGGGCTCGCGGCTCTCGTCGTGGGCGTCGCGCTCGCCCCCGCCGTCCCGGGCGCCGACCGCGACCCCCTGATCGACCTCGCCAAGTCCGGGCCGCGCCACAACGGCGGGAGCAACTACAACACGAGCGTCCCGCCGCTCCTCGACGTCGGTGCCAAGCTGCGCCGGGGAGACAACGTCGAGCTGTTCACGGTCAGTTCGCCGCAGCCCGACTACTGGAGGCTCGTCGCGCTCGACGACTTCTCGGCCTCGGGCGGACCCGCGCAGTGGACGTTGAGCGCCAAGGGCAGCGACGAGGTGCACAGCGACCTCCCCACCGAGGGACCGAGCGGGAGCCTGCGTCAAGAGTTCACCATCGGGCCACTCGGCGAACGCTGGATGCCCGCCGCGTACCGGCCGGTGGCAGTGAGCACTCCCGCGTTGCAGGTCGTCTCCTCCGGCACGCTGGTCACCGACCACGACACCGTCAAGGGTCTGCGGTACTCCGTGGATTCCGAGCTCGCGCCCACCCGCGACGAGGTCACACCGAAGCAGCAAGCGGCCACCGCGCGCCCGGTGCCGAGCGATGTCCGGAAGTTCACCGAGCTCCCCGCCGACCTCCCACCCGAGATCGGCGCCACCGCGCGCCAAGTCGTCGACGACGCGGGCGCGATGACCCCATACGCGCAGGCGGAGGCACTCCGCGACTACTTCTGGACCAACTACACCTACGACCTGACCGTCGACCTCGCCGACGACACCGATGCGATCACCACCTTCCTGCACGACCGGCGAGGGTTCTGCGTGCAGTTCGCGAGCACGTACGCGGTGATGGCGCGCTCGCTCGGCATCCCCGCGCGCGTGGCCGTCGGTTTCACGCCGGGGACCGTCGCGGACGGCGAGTACACCGTGCGAGCCCACGACGCCCACGCGTGGCCCGAGATCTACCTGAGCGGCCTCGGATGGACACACCTCTTCGATCCCACGCCACCCGCGAACGGGGTGGCGGCCGGGGGCAGCCATCTCCCGGGCGACCCCGCGACGAACCCGATCGCGAGCCCGTCACCCGTCGCCACGACCGCGGTCCCGGGCTCGTCCTCCACGACCTCGCCGGGCCACGGCACGAGCGAGGGCGGCACCCCGGCCACGACGCGCGCGCCGCAGACGCCCCGAGTCTCGGCCGCGAACCCCGGCGGCGGATCGCCCCTGTGGCTCGTGGCCCTCGTGATCGTCGCGCTCGGCACCGGTCTTGCCCTCGCGTACCTGGCGGTGGTGGCCGTGGCGAAATCGCGCCGGCGCGCGCGCCGGCGGCACGTGTCGGATCCTGGGGTCGCGGTGCAGGGCGCGTGGGACGAGGCGCTCGACCGGCTGCGAGAAGCGAACGTCCCGCCCGATCCGGCGCTCACGCCGCTCGAGCTCGCGCAGACCCCGCCGCGGTTCGGCGCCACTGCCGCGACCCGGCCGCTCCGCGCGCTGGCACGGTCCTACACCGTGGTTCGCTACGGCGACCGTGCGCCGACGGCCGACGATGCCGAGCAGGCGTGGGAGTCGTTCGACCAGCTCGACCGTGCCCTCGACGCCAACCTCTCGCGGCGCGAGCGATGGCGCCGGCGTCTCGACCCGTCGACGCTGCGGGCACCCGCGCGGCGCTAACCGTCCCAGTCGTGCGCGGGATGTGCCCGTCGCGCGCGCAAGCCGGCCACGAAGGCACTCCGCTCGGCGTCGAACGCGCGGACCTCGGCGCCGACCTCACTCGCCAGGCTCGCGACGGAGACGAACAGTGCCAGCTGGCCGTGCCGCAGGGCATCGAGCACCTGCCCGTCGTCGCGACACGCGAGCACCGTGTCACCCTCGCTCACGAGGGAGAGGGACGCGATGTCCTCGCCCGCGCGTAGCAGCTCGCGGACGGCGCGCCGGATCCGGCTCATTGCCACTCCTGCGTCGAGGAGCGACGCGACCATACGGAGGGCGACGAGGTCGCGGAACGAGTACGGGCCCGACGGACGGCTCGCAGCGGCGCCGACCGTCCCGGGGTCGGCCACGGGGTCCGGGACCACGAGCCCGATCCGCCGCCAGGCCTCGAGCTGGGCGCCGGTGCATCCCGACAGGCGGGCCGCTTGGGCGGCGGAGTAACCCTGGGCTTCGCTCACCGCGCCGGACAGCGCGGCTCAGGACGGAGGCTCGTCGCGGCCCCAGCGCTCGCGCCACTTGTTCCCCGCGTTGCCGAGCATGTTCTTGAGCGCGCCGTTGCGCATCGAGCTGGTGAGGCTCTCGATGCCGGCGCGACCGAGCTTCCGCAGGTTGTGCTCGATGGCCAGCGCGCAGCCGAGCATGATCACGAAGCCGACGATGCCGAGGATCAGCGTGGTGGTGAAGGTGAAGACCATCAGGAGCAAGCCGGCGATGAACCCCACGACCGACCACTTGATCACACGCGCGGAATGGCGGTAGAGGGTGGTGTCGGAGACCTGCTGCACCAACTTCGGGTCGGTCGCCGACAGGTTCTCCTCGATCTCGTTGAGGATTCGCTGTTCGTCTTCGGAAAGCGGCATCGATCCCGTCCGGGGCTCCTGCAACCCGCTACGCGTTCCCATTCTCGCGCACGGTCGGTGGTTGCTCAACGCGCGATGGTAGGGCGCGGCGGCCCCCTTCTGGTCCCCTGGCCGGTCCGACGGCGTCGTCGCCGAACCGGGCCCGCACCGCGTCGACGGCCCGCTCGAGCGCGGCCCGCTCCTCCCGGGGAGCTCCGGGTGTGGGCGCCTCGGCGCCGGTGGCGGGTCCGAAGAGGTCCGGCTGGAGCACCGTCGGCGCCGTGAGCTGCTGGACCGACACGCCCAGGAGCCGTACTCCGCCCGCGAGGCCCTCGACGTCGCGCAGCAGAGCCTGCGCGACGGCCGCGATGTCGCCGGCGAGGTCGGTCGGCTCGCGAAGAGTCCGGGACCGCGTGATCGTGCGGAAGCTGGGGTACCGCACCTTGAGCTGCACGGTCCGGCCGACGCGCCCGGCGCGTCGGAGCCGCGCGGCGACGCCGTCGGCCAGGCGTGCGACCTCGCGTTCGAGACGGGTGCGATCGGTCACGTCGGTCGCGAAGGTCTCCTCGTGCCCGATCGACTTGACCTCGCGGTCGGGTTGCACCGGCCGCGTGTCGCGGTTCCGGGCGAGCTCGTGGAGGTGGTGCCCGTGCGCGGCGCCGAGCGACGACACCAGCGTCGGCTCGGGCAGGCGCGCGAGGTCGCCCACCGTCACCACCCCGAGCTCGGCGAGGCGCCGGCGGGTGGCGGGCCCCACACCCCAGAGCCGCTCGACAGGGAGGGGGTGCAGGAAGGCGAGCTCCGTTCCCGGCTCGACGACGAGGAGCCCGTCGGGCTTGGCGAGGTCGCTGGCGAGCTTCGCTACGAGCTTGGTGCTCGCGACACCGACCGACGCCGTGAGCCCGGTCTCCTCACGGACCCGGTGCCGAATGGCCTCGGCGCACGCACGAGCCGAGCCGTGGACGCGCTCGGTACCCGACACGTCGAGGAACGCCTCGTCCGACGCGACCGGCTCGACCACCGGTGTGAACGAACGCAGGATCTCCATGACCTCACGACTCTTCTCGCCGTAGCGCTCGAACCGCGGCGCGAGGAACACACCGTCGGGACACGCGTGGCGCGCCCGCGCCATGGGAGTAGCCGAGAAGACACCGAAGCGGCGCGCTTCGTAGCTCGCCGCCGCGACGACGCCGCGTGGGCCGAGCCCACCCACGATCACCGGCCGTCCCGCCAGCTCCGGGTGCTCGAGCTGCTCCACCGACGCGTAGAACGCGTCGAGGTCGACGTGCAGGATCGCGCTCACTCGCCTCGCGCGCGCTCCACGCGGATGTGCTCGCGCTCTGTGCCCACGACGTCGTAGACGAACGCGCGATGCTCGCTCGGTCCCCAACGCTCCTCGAGCCAGGCGAGCAGCGGTTCGCGCACCCAACGAGCACACGGTCCGAGCAGATCGGCCCACTCGCCGGGCCCGGTGAAGACGGCGTCGACGACGATGCCGTCGGGATCGTCCACCGTGAGCGTGCCCTCGTACGCGAGCGCGCGGTGCACCTCGCACCGCAACGACCAGCCCAGACCCACCGCGGTGGCCCGCACCTCGTAGAGCGGGCCTTCCCACGCGGTGATGCGGAGCCCGGTCTCCTCCTCGACTTCGCGCCCGAGACCGGCGAGCAGGGTCGCGTCGGTGGCGTCGATCACCCCTCCTGGCGTGCTCCACTCGACGGCACCGCTACGGCGGCGGTTCTGCACGAGGAGGACACCGTCGTCGGACTCGACGAGTGCACCGGCGACGGTGAACTCGACGAGCGTCATGCAATCAGTCTCGCGCGCCGCTCCGGGGTCGCGAGAGCCGCCGGACCCGGTCGCGCACACCCCACCACGTCACGAGCACGAGCGCCTCGACGACGATGCGCGCCGACATCTTGGAGTGCCCGAGCGTGCGGTCGCGGAAGGTGATCGGGATCTCGACGATGCGTCCGCCGTAGCGCTGTGTGAGGTAGGTCATCTCCACCTGGAACCCGTACCCGTCGGCGCGCACGGAGTCGAGGGGTATCGCGCCGAGCACCCGCCGGTGGTAGGCGCGGAACCCGGCGGTCACGTCGTGCACCGACAGGCCGAGCAGGATCCGGGAGTAGAGCGAGCCGCCCCGGGAGATCGCCCGCCGCAGCCACTTCCAGTCGGGGATCGACCCGCCGCGCACGTAGCGCGATCCGATCGCGAGATCCGCGCCCGCCTCGATGGCCGCGACCAGCTCCGGGAGGACACTCGGATCGTGCGACAGGTCCGCGTCCATCTCGATCATGACGTCGTAACCGCGCGCCAGCCCCACGCGGAAGCCGGCGCGGTACGCGGACCCGAGGCCCGACTTCGACGGCCGGCGCAACACCTCGATGCCGCCGAGCTCGACGTCGAGCTTCTCGGCGCGGTCGGCCGTGCCGTCGGGACTGCCGTCGTCGATCACGATCACGTCGGCGTCGGGCAACGCCGCGCGGGTGCGGCGGAGCACGTCGTCGATGTTCTCGATCTCGTTGTAGGTGGGCAAGAGGACGAGCACGCGCACGGCGTTCGAGCCTACCGGCCATGTGGAGACGGACTCCTGCATGGCCATACCATCGACCCGTGAGCGGCGCGTCTGAACTGCCAACGCCCGACGAGGCACGCGACACCGTCGACGAGGTGCCGCCGATGCTCCCGTCGCGCACCGCCTTCCTCCTGGCGTTCTTCGCGGTCGTGATCGCAGGCATCCTCGGCGGGATCATCGGCTTCGGCGTCGCCGACGTGGGGTCCGACTCCGACGTGGCACGGCTCGTGGGCACCTTTCTCGGCGCGCTCATCGGTGCGAGCGGGGTGGGCATCGTCGCGGTGCTCGTGCTGCGCGCCATGGCGGAGTGGAACCGCCAACGCCGCTGACCGCCCGGTCAGCCCGCGAGCGTGATGCGGCGGAAGGGCTCGGCGTAGCGCAGGCCCGCACCGGCGCCCCCCTGCTCGGCCCGCTCGCGCAAGAATTGCCGGAACCACGCGTCGGCGTCGACGAGCCGGCTCGCGTGGCAGAAGAGCCCGTCGATCTTGCGTTCGAGCGTGTCGCCGATGTCGATCCAGCAGTTGGGCTCGAGCGTGCCGGAGAGGTACACGGCCTGCACCTCGTGCACGTCGAGCCCCGCGCGCAGGTGCTCCGGGAAGTAGTGCGGGTTGCCCGCGGCAGGCGCGACGGCGTCGAGAGTCGCCCAGCCGGTGACGCGGTGATCGTGGTGGTTGAAGTAGCCGTCGCCGAAGAACACCGCGGTGGGGTCCGGGCACAGCACGACCTCAGGTCGTAGCTCACGGACGTAGCGGACGATCGCGCCGCGCAGCTCACGATCGTCGGGGAGCTCGCCGTCGTCGTACCCGAGATGGAAGTGACCGGCGAGTCCGAGCACCGCCGCCGCCTTGGCCGTCTCCTCCACCCGCAACGCAGCGAGCGCGTCGAGATCGGCGTCGCGCTCGTCGGTGCCCTTGTCGCCGCGCGCCGTGACGAGCACCCATACCTCCGCCCCCGCGCCGGCCCATTTCGCGAGCGTGCCGCCCGCGGCGATCTCGGCGTCGTCGGGGTGCGCGTACACCGCGAGCGCGCTCGCGGGTGTGTCGCCGGCCACGCCGTGAGGGTAGCGGCCGGTCAGCCGCGGGCGAGCTCGTCGAGTGCAGCAATTGCGCGCGCGAGGTCGTCGTCGTCGACGTCCTTGTGCGTGACGAAGCGCACCGTCTCGACGTCGATCGTGCCCGCGAGCACGCCACGGTCGGCGAGCGCAGGCAAGAGGTGCGGCGGGAGCGCGTTCGCGCGCGCACACACGATGTTCGTCTCGACGCGGTCGGGGTCGACACTGCCGGGAAACCGGTCGGCGAGCGCGACCGCCAACCTCCGGGCGCGCACGTGGTCGTCGACGAGGCGGTCGACCATCGTCTCGAGCGCGACGATGCCCGCGGCCGCGATCACCCCGGCCTGCCGCATGCCGCCGCCGAGACGCGACCGGTCCTCCCGCGCCGCGGCGACCGCGTCGCGCCGGCCGAGCAGCAGCGAGCCGATCGGCGCCGAGAGCCCCTTCGAGAGGCAGAACATCACTGTGTCGGTGTCGGAGGCGAGGGTCGCCGGCGAGACGCCGACGGCGGCCGATGCGTTCCAGAGGCGCGCACCGTCGCAGTGCACGGCGAGCCCGTGCGAGTGCGCAGCGCCGATCACCGGATCCAGCTCGGCCGACCGCCACGGGCGCCCGCTCGCGGGCATGTGCGTGTTCTCGAGCGTGAGCGCGGACACCGGCGGGAGATGGTGGTCCTGCGCCGCGATCGCCCGCTCCACGTCGGCCACCGCCAGCAGGCCGTCGGCGTCGGGCAACGGCCGCAACTGCACCCGCGCGTTGCCGGCGGCTGCCGCGTGCTCGTACCGGTACACGTGGGCGCGTTCGCCGCAGAGCACGTCGGTGCCGGCGCGGCCGAGCAACCGCAACGCGAGCTGGTTGGCCATCGTGCCCGACGGCACGTAGAGCGCGGCCTCCTTCAACAGGAGCGACGCGGCCAACGACTCCAGTCGGCGGACGGTGGGGTCCTCGCCGTACGCGTCGTCGCCCACCTCCGCGTCGGCCATCGCCCGGCGCATCTCGGGGGTGGGCGTGGTGACGGTGTCGGAACGGAGGTCGACGGCGCCCGAGGGTGACGGCATCGGGGTCCTGGTGCTACCGCACCGGTCGCATGAGGCCTTCTTGCGCGACGGTGACGCACTGGACGCCGTCGCGCCGGAAGATGGCCCCGAACGAGAGCCCGCGCGCGTGCGCGGCGGCCGGGCTGTGGAGGTGGTACAGCAGCCATTCGTCGGCGCGGCACGGCCGGTGGAACCACATCACGTGGTCGAGGCTCGCAGTCATGAACTTGCCCTCACCCCAGCCGGAGGTGTGCGGCAGCGTGGCGGTGCTCAACAGCATGTGGTCGGACGCGTACGCCACGATCGCCGCGTGGAGCAGCGGGTCGTCGGGCAGTTCGCCCACGGTCCGCTGCCACACGTCCTGGTCGGGCTCGCCCTGGCCGACGCGCGCCCACGTGGGCGTGCCGACGAACCGCATCTCGATCGGCTGCTCCTTGCGCCACTCGGCCACGCTGCGCGCCAACTCGGGCCGCCGCCACCGCGGGCGCGCCGCGGCGTCGAGCGCTTCGGGCACGGGCACGTCGGGCATCGGATCGCTGTGCTCGGGGCCGTCCTCGAGCACCTGGAACGAGCTCGCGAGGTTGAAGATGGCGCGGCCGTGCTGGACTGCGACGACACGCCGGGTCGTGAAGCTGCGCCCGTCGCGGATGCGGTCGACGTCGTAGACGATCGGGACGTTCGGATCGCCGGGCCGGAGGAAGTACGCGTGCAACGAGTGCACGGGGATCTCGGCGTCGACCGTTCGTCCCGCGGCGATGATCGCCTGGGCGAGCACCTGCCCGCCGAAGACGCGGATGCGTCCCTCTTCCAGGCTGATCCCGCGGAACAGGTTCACCTCGAGCCGTTCCAAGTCGAGGATGTCGACGAGGTCGTCGAGCGCGGATCCCATGTCGCGCCGACCTTAGAGCACCGCAGGTCAGGCGAAGAAGACGCTCGCGACGCCGAACAGCTCCCGGTCGACCGTCTTCAACTCACGGACCGCCTGGTCGATGGGCACCAACTCGATCCGCGGGCCGCGGAGCGCGACCATCGTGCCGAACCGCGCCTCGTGCACCGCATCGGTGGCCGCGACGCCGAAGCGCGTCGCAAGCACGCGGTCGTACGCGGTCGGGGTGCCGCCGCGCAGCACGTGACCGAGGATCGTCACGCGAGTCTCGAATCCCGTGCGGCGCTCCACTTCGGCGGCAACGACGTTGCCGATGCCTCCGAGGCGCACGTGGCCGAACTCGTCGACCTCGCCACTCTGGAGCGAGCTCGTGCCCGCGGCCGGTGTCGCGCCCTCGGCGACCACGACGATCGAGAAGTTCGACCCCTGCGCATGACGGTGCTCGATGCGGTCGCACACCTCGGCCATGTCGAAGGGGAGCTCGGGCACGAGGACGACGTCGGCGCCGCCCGCGATCCCCGAGTACGTCGCGATCCAGCCGGCGTGCCGACCCATGACCTCGACGACCATCACGCGGTCGTGGCTCTCGGCAGTGGTGTGCAGCCGGTCGATGGCGTCGGTCGCGATCTGCACGGCCGTGTGGAAACCGACCGTCACATCGGTGGCCGACAGGTCGTTGTCGATCGTCTTCGGCACGCCGACGATCGACACACCGGTCTCGCTGAGACGTCGGGCGACGCCGAGGGTGTCCTCACCTCCG
>DASPTH010000150.1:0-7173 GCA_035623515.1 Acidimicrobiia bacterium | reverse complement strand
CGAGGTCGTGCCCGTGCGCGACGTCTCCGAGGCTCTGACGCGCGGGCTCGGGTAAATTTGCGCGCGTGCAGACGCGCTCCGAAGCGATGATGCTCGCCCTGCGCCTGGTCGCGCCGGGCACCCAGCTCCGGGAAGGACTCGATCGGATCCTGCAGGCGCGTATGGGCGCGCTCATCGTGATCGGCGACGGTCCCGAGGTGCTGTCGGTGTGCTCGGGCGGCTTTCTGCTCGACTCCGAGTTCACACCCCAGCGGCTCTCGGAGCTCGCCAAGATGGACGGGGCGATCATCCTCGCCGCCGATTGTTCGCGTGTCGCCCGTGCCAACGTCCATCTCGTTCCCAACCCCAACATCCCCACGTCGGAAACCGGTACCCGCCACCGCACGGCTGAGCGTGTCGGGCGCCAGCTCGACGCGCCGGTCATCACCGTCTCGGAGGACATGAGCGTCGTCGCGATCCACCGTGGCGGGGAGAAGCACACGCTCGAGCCGATCCCGCGTGTGCTCGCACGCGCCGACCAGGCCCTCCAGATCCTCGGTCGGTACAAGGCTCGGCTCGATGCCGTCAGTGGCTCGCTGTCGGCGCTCGAGGTCGAGGACCTCGTCACCGTGCGCGACGTTGCCACGGTCCTGCAACGCGCCGAGATGGTGCGCCGTATCGCCGAGGAGATCGAGGGTTACGTCGTCGAGCTCGGGAGCGACGGGCGTCTCGTCCTGCTGCAACTCGAAGAGCTCGTCGGTGGCGTCGAGGAAGACCGCCGACTCGTGGCGAAGGACTACTTCCACGCGTCGGTCGACGTCGAACTGCGCAGCGTGATGAACGGGCTGGCGGCGCTCGACGACGAGTCGCTCCTCGACCCGTACGCCGTCGCCGGGGTGCTCAACCTCGGACCGAGCGTGGGTATCGACAGCGCGCTCCAGCCGCGGGGCTTCCGACTGCTGCACAAGATCCCGCGCCTGCCCGAGGCGGTGTCGGACCACGTCGTGAGCCGGTTCGCCAACCTCCAGAAGATCATGCGGGCCGGGATCGCCGATCTCACCGAAGTGGAAGGGGTGGGCGAGGTGCGGGCGCGGGCCATCAAGGAGGGCCTGTCGCGCCTCGCGGAGACTTCGATCCTGGAGAGGTACGTGTAATGGCCGAACTGGAAGAGGGACAGCTCGACGTCGACGTCGAGCACGTGACGGTGCAAGGCGTGCCCGCGGTGCACGCGCGGCCCGACGGCATGCCGAAGTCCGGCATCGTGCTGCATCCCGACATCATGGGACTCCGCCCGCTCTTCGACGACCTGGCCCGGCGGCTCGCCACTCACGGCTTCGCGGTGTGCGCGCCCGAACCCTTCGCCCACGCGCCGGCCGATGTGCTGGCGGCCACCGATCCGTCGGCGCGCATGGCCTACGTGAAGAACCTCGACGACGACGTGCAGCTGTCCGACCTCGAGGCCTCGGCCGACTACCTCGTGATCCACGACGACGTGAACGAGCTCGCGGTCGTGGGTTTCTGTATGGGCGGCATGCAGGTCTTGAAGGCGGCGGCCACGGGTCGCTTCGATCGCGCCGTCGCCTTCTACGGCATGATCCGCGTGCCCGACGATTGGATCGGCGACACCACGCGCCAGCCGCTCGACACGGCCGCCGACGTGTGCCCGACGCTCGCGATCTTCGGCGGTGTCGACCCGTACTCGCCGCCGGCCGACATCCAGGCGTTGCGCGACGCGTGGGCCGACCGACCCGATTGCGAGATCGTCGTGTACGCCGACGCCGACCACGGATTCGTCCACGCACCGGAGCGGCCGACCCACCGTGCCGACGACGCGGCCGACGCGTGGCGGCGCGTGCTGAAGTTCCTCGACCCTGCCTGATGCTCGGCTCGCCGCGGGCGTCTGACTAGAGCTCGGCGCGTTCCTCGAGCGCGGTCCGGTCGAGGATTCGGTAGCGGTTCCGGCCCTCGACCGAGAGCCAGCCGAGACGCGTGAACATCGACAGCGCCTTGTTGACTCGTTCGCGGCTCGCGCCCACCAGGCCCGCGAGGTCCTCCTGCGTCATGCGCAGCCGGAACTCGTCGTCACCGCCGGAAAGGTCGAGCAGGCGTTTGGCCGTGCGTCCCGGCACGTCGAGGAACACGGCGTCGGCGAGCGTGTCGTCGGTGGCGCGCAGCCGGCGCGCCAGGACGCGAATGATGATCCAGAGGAGCTGCGGCTCGGCCTTGACCGCGGCCCGCACCGCGTCGTAGTCGAGCGCGAGCAACTGCGTGTTCTCGAGCGCTCGCGCGTCGGCAGAGCGCGGGCCGTCGTCGAAGAGCCCGAGCTCCCCGAAGAGCGCTCCCTCGTCGAGGACGGCGACGAGCGATTCGCGGCCGTCCGGGGAGCGGGTCAGGATCGCCATGCGACCGCTGACGATGCCGAAGAGCTCGGTGGCCGGGTCGCCCCGGCAGAACAGCACTTCGTTGCGGGCAACGGTGCGAATGGTCGAGGCGGCACGGAGCTTCTCCAGCGCGTCGGGCGGTAGCGCACCGAGGAGCTGGGTGGTCTCGAGAATCCGGCGCTCGGCCATGCCACCGCGAATCTTACAGGTGTCCGCCGTCGGGACGTGACTGGTCGTCTGGTATCCTGGCTCTTCCCCATCTACCGCATGGAGCGTCATGACCTTCGACGTCGGCGACAAGGTTGTCTACCCGCACCACGGTGCGGCGACGATCGAGAAGCGTGAGAAGAAGGAGGCGTTCGGCGAGAAGCGCGACTACCTCGTGCTGCGGCTCGCCTACGGCGACCTCACGCTGATGGTGCCGGCCGACAATGCGGAGGAGATCGGGCTCCGCGACGTCATCAACGACGAAGAGGTCGAGGAAGTCTTCGCGGTGCTGCGCAAGAAGGAAGCGCGCATGCCCACGAACTGGTCACGGCGGTTCAAGAACCACGTCGAGAAGCTCAAGAGCGGCGACATCTACCAGGTGGCCGAGGTGGTCCGGAACCTCTCGATCCGCGAGACCGACAAGGGCCTGTCGGCGGGCGAGAAGCGCATGCTGGCCCGGGCTCGCCAGATCCTCGTGTCCGAGCTCACGTTCGCGCTCAACGTCGACGAGGAAGCCGCCGAGGCTCGCCTCGACGCCGTGCTCCGAGGCGAGGACCAGCCGGCGAAGAAGCCGGCGAAGCGCGCTGCCGCCAAGAAGTAGTTGCCGCGCGTCTGGGGCATCCTCGTCGCTGCCGGCCGCGGCGATCGCTTCGGTGAACCCAAGCAGTTCTGCGACCTCGCGGGTACGCGGGTCGTCGACCGGGCCCTTCGACCGCTCGCGCAGGTCTGCGCCGAGGTCGTCGTGGTGCTCCCGCGGGGTGTCGCGTGGGAGGGTTGCAGCACGGTCGGGGGGGAGACGCGCTCCGACTCTGTGCGGGCCGGCCTCCGCGCCGTCCCGGACGACGCGGACGTCGTGGTGGTGCACGACGCCGCCCGACCGCTCGCGTCGCGCCCGCTGTTCGACGCGGTCATCGCCGCCGTGCAGAACGGTGCCGACGCCGCGGTCGTCGCCGTTCCCGTGTCCGACACGTTGAAGCGGGTCGACGGCACCCGTGTCGTGGGCACCGTCGATCGATCGGACCTCGTCGCGGTGCAGACGCCCCAGGCGTTCCGCGCCGGCGCTCTGCGCGACGCCCACCGCCGCGCCGACCAAGCGACCGACGACGCCGCGCTCGTCGAGGCGGCCGGCGGCACCGTCGTCGTGGTGCCCGGTGACCCGCGCAACCTCAAGATCACGACGCCCGCCGACCTGCTCCTGGCGGCGGCGCTCATCGAGCGATGACCGACCTCCGCGTGGGCCTCGGTTACGACGTGCATCCCTTTGCCGACGGACGTCCACTCGTGCTCGCCGGGGTCACGCTCGACCCACCTGGCCTCGAAGGGCACTCGGACGCCGACGCGGTCGCTCACGCGGTCGCCGACGCCCTCCTCGGTCCCGCCGGGCTGCCCGACCTGGGCGCGCTCTATCCGGCATCGGACGAGCGGTATCGGGACGCGTCGTCACTCGAACTCCTGCGTGGCGTCGTCGGTCGCGTCAGTGACTGCGGTTGGCGCGTCGTCAATGTCGACGTCGTCATCGCGGCCGAGCAGCCGCGGCTCGCGCCGCACCTCGACGCGATGGCCCGCAACCTCACCAGTGTCCTCGGTGACGGTGTGTTCGTGTCGATCAAGCCGAAGCGCGGTGAGGGCATGGGCGCGATCGGCCGTGCCGAGGGCATCGCAGTATGGACGGTGGCGCTCCTCCAGCGGTTGGAACCAGGCCCCGAGTCGTCGGCGCCTTAACCGGCCGGGACCGCGAAGGCGCGGCGCTACCCTCGCCCGCTATGGCCGTCCGGATCCGCGACACGCTCCTCCGTGACACGGTGGACTTCGTACCCCGCGAGCCCGGCAAGGTCTCGATCTACGTGTGTGGGCCGACGGTCTACGACGTGGCCCACGTGGGGCACGGCCGTACGCATCTCGTGTTCGACGTGATCCGCCGCTACCTCGAGTGGACCGGCTTCGACGTCACGTACGTGAGCAACATCACCGACGTCGAGGACAAGATCATCGCCCGGGCCGCGCAGCGCGGGAGCACCGAGCCCGAGCTCGCCCGAGAGTACGAACGCGCCTGGTTCGACGCCATGGCTCGGCTCGGGGTGCGCCGGCCCGATCACGTGCCGCACGCCACCGAGTACATCGACAAGATGATCGAGCTGATCGCCGAGCTGATCGCACGCGGCCACGCGTACGTCGCCGAGGACGGCGTCTACTTCGACGTCGGGTCCTTCGCCGGTTACGGCGCGCTGCCGCACCGGACCCTCGACGAGCTGCGCGAGTCGGCCGGCGCGCGGGTCGAGGTCGCCGAGGCGAAGCGCAACCCCATGGATTTCGCCCTCTGGAAGGCCGCCAAGCCCGGTGAGCCGGTGTGGGACTCGCCCTGGGGCAAGGGCCGGCCCGGCTGGCACATCGAGTGCTCCGCGATGGCGCTCGACCTGCTCGGTGAGAACTTCGACCTGCACGGCGCCGGCGACGATCTCGTGTTCCCCCACCACGAGAACGAGCGTGCCCAGGCCGAGGGGGCCGGGCACCCCTTCGCGCGGCACTGGATCCACGCCGGGATGGTCACCGCCGGCGGCGAGAAGATGGCGAAATCGGTCGGCAACTTCACCACGATCGCCGATGCCCTCGACCGGTACGGCGCGAACGCGTTCCGGCTCGCAGCGTTGCAGTCGCACTACCGGTCGGCGACCGCGCTCGGCGATCGGGAGCTCGAAGCGGCGGCGGCGGGTGTCGGGCGGCTCGACGCGTTGCTGAGGCGCGCGTCGGCGACCGGCATCGAGTCGAGCGACGCAGCGCTCGACGCCGCGACCGTCGACGGCTTCCGCGCTGCCATGGACGACGACTTCAACACGCCGAACGCGCTCGCGGTGATCTTCGAGGCGACGGCGCGCGCCAACCGCGCCATCGACGACGGTGACGCCGAGATGGCGGCGTCGCTGGTCGCGACGGTCCGAGAGCTGGCCGGAGTGCTCGGCATCGAGCCGGGCTCGGGCGACGACGAGGCCGACGCCGTGATCGACGCGCTCGTCGGTGAACGCGACGAGGCGCGCGCGGCTCGCGACTTTGCCCGTGCGGACGAGATCCGCGACCAGCTCGCGGCGCAGGGGGTCCAGCTCGAAGACACGCCGAGCGGCACGATCTGGCATCGATGACGCCCCGGGCGCGCGATCGCGAGCGCCGCGACCTCGGGCAGCAGATCGAAGGCCGGCGCGCGGTGCGCGAGCTCCTCACCGCGGGCACGCGGCAGGTACACGAGGTGCTGGTCAGCGCCGACGACGACGACCTCGTGCCGCTCGCCGAAGCCGCGCACGCGAGGGTGAGACGCGTGCCACCGGACCAGCTCGAGCGGCGCGCCCGAACCGACGCGCCGCAGGGCGTCGTGGCGTTCGCGGCACCGATCGAGCCGATCGACATCGACATGCTGCTCGGCGATCCGTCGGCGTTCCTGGTCGCCCTCGACGGCGTGACCGACCCGCAGAACCTCGGAGCAGTGATGCGCACCGCGGAGACGTGCGGCGCGACCGGGATCGTCGTACCCCGCCACCGGGCGGTCGGTCTCACACCGACAGTGGCCAAGGCGGCGGCCGGCGCGGTCGAGCACCTGCCGGTCGCGTTCGTGTCGGGGATCGCATCGCTCCTCGAACGCGCGGCGAGGGCACGCCTGTGGTGCGTCGGGCTCGACGCCGGCGGCGACGTGTCGGTGTTCGACCTCCCCGTGGCCGACCAGCCCCTCGTGCTGGTGCTGGGCGCAGAAGGCCGCGGCCTGTCACGGCTGGTGCGGGCGCGGTGTGACCTGGTTGCGGCCATCCCGATGTTCGGTTCGATCGCGTCGCTCAACGTGAGCGCGGCCGCCGCAATCGCGTGCGCGGAGATCGCGCGCCGACGAGCGCAGTGATCAGGCCGTCGCTCGAGGTCAGCCGACGAGGAAGCCGTCGTACCCCTCGGCCGCGACGGCCTCGCACTGCTCCTTGTACGACACGTGGCCGCCCGCGTACGGCATGTAGACGCGCGTCTTGCCGGGGATGTTGGCACCGACGTACCAGGAGTTGCAGCTCGGATGTGACGGGATCCGACCCTCGACGAGCGACGCGCCGTGCTCGACCCAGGCCTCCTGGGCGTCGGCGTCCGCTTCGATGGTGTGCGCACCGTGGTCGCGGAGGTACACGAGGCAGTCGGCGATCCAGTCCACGTGCAGCTCGATCGAGGTGACCATGTTGGTGAGCACCGACGGGCTCCCGGGTCCCGTGACCGTGAAGAGGTTCGGGAAACCGGCAACCGCGAGACCCAGGTACGCGCGCGGCCCATCGGCCCACTCGTCCTTCAACGACCGGCCGTCCCGCCCGCGGATGTCGACACGGGTGAGGGCGCCGGTCATGGCGTCGAAGCCCGTGGCGAACACGATCACGTCGAGTTCGAGGTCGTGCTCGCGAGTGCGGATCCCGTGGGCGGTGATCGTGTCGATCGGGTCCTTCTTCAAATCGACGAGTGTGACGTTGTGGCGGTTGAACGTCTCGAAGTAGCCGACGTCGACGATGGGTCGCTTGCACCCGAACGGGTACTGCGGCACGAGCGAGGCCGCGGTCTCGGGGTCGTGCACGGTCCGCCGGATCATCTCGCCGTAGAG
>DASPTH010000118.1:0-36621 GCA_035623515.1 Acidimicrobiia bacterium | reverse complement strand
AGATCGAAGTGGATCACGTCGCGGTCGGAGAACGTGAGCCGGTAGTGCCGGAGCGGCTCGAGCATCTGGATGCGTTGGCCGCTCGGGAACGTGAAGTCGCGCAGGTCGCGCTCCTCGGGGAGTCGCGTGTTCCAGTAGTTGAGGTAGTAGGGCGTCTCCAGGTGCGACCACGCGGTGTCGTCGAAGACGAAGACGCCGCCACCCGCGATGCCGATCGTCGGGCGCACGTAGTGGTAGCTCCAGCAGCCGAGCTTGCGTTCGGGGTTGAAGAACCAGAACCAGAACGTCTCGTGCTCCCACCAGTGGTCGGACTCCGGCACGTGGAAGTTCTCGTCGGCGAGCAGGGCCTCGTTCCCCTCGCGCCGGTCGGGCGCCGCCGTGGCGCCGGCCCCGTCCGTCATCATCGGCTCCCGGTTCCGCCGCCGAAGGAGGTACCGGCGTACACGCTGCCGTAGCGCCGCCGGAGGCCGAATCGCACGAACACGATCGCGATCCACGACAGCTCCGCGGCGTGCGGGTCGAACACCGCGATCGGGATCGACACCGCGAACACCACCGGCACGCTCAGGCCGCGCAGTGCCGCGAGCCGCGCGAAGTCGGCCGGCGTGCCCGGCGCGAGGAGGTGCGCCCGGTCGGCATACACCGCGAGCAGGGTCGAGAGCGAGCCGAGCGCCACGAGCGTCGACGCGTAGAAGATGACGGCCGCGCTGCTGTCGCCGTAGTTGCCGAGCACCTCGGTAGGGAACGGCAGGAGGGCGACGAAGCTGAGCATGGCGAGGTTGATCAACATCATCCGCGGATCGATGCGCACGATACGGCGGAACAGTCGGTGGTGCGCGAGCCAGAACAGCGCGATCACCACGAAGCTCAGGAAGTACGCGTAGAGGCTCGGCAGGCTGTCGGAGAGCGCGGCGCCCACACGGTCGTTGCGGAGATGCGACGGTATACCGAGCGACAACGCGAGCACCGTCATCGCGATCGCGAACACCGCGTCGCTGAAGGACGTCACCCGATTGAGATCGTGACCACTCTCGAAGGTCTCGGACGCATCAGTCATCGACAGCGCGTCGGTACAGCGAGAAACCGGTCGCCACGACGCGGTCGTCGGCCCCGAGGTCGCGCAGCTCGGCGAGGCAGGCGACGGTGGCGTCGCGATGCGCGAGCACGCGGGCGGTCGCCACGAAGGGTCCTGCCTTCCCGCGCTGGGCGATCGTGACGCCGGTGTGCTCCGCGTAGACGTGATCGGTGCCGGCGGCGCCGCGCACGGTGTCGAGCGCCGCCGCCTCGAGCATCACCTGCATGGGGCCGTGGTGCAACGAGTCGGCGCCGACCCGCGGCGACAGGCCTGCGAGCTCGTACCCCCCGTCGGCGCGCCGGGTCACGTCGAACGCCTCGTGCAACGGCGGCAGGTCCGCCTCGTCGGGCGCGCCGGGACCCGGGTCCACGTAGACGAAGCCCGGTGGAGTCGGTGCCATGACCGCCCAGCTCGTGGTGCCGAAGCCGATCACGGTGCCGGGGTGCGCCGCGTCCTCGAAGGACGCCCGGGTGAACATCTGCGTGCGACCCTCCCGCACGATCTCCCCCACGATGCGCACCGCCTCCACGTCGCGCGCAGGCTCGAAGACGGTGACGTCGATCTGCGTGGGCGCGCAACGCGCGATCGCGTCGACGTTGATGCCGGCCGTGTCGAGCAGCGCGATGCCGAGAGGCGCCGCGAGCAACCCGCCAGGCGTCCGCAGGTCGCGGCGCAACCGCATGTTCCCGACGGCCGTCGTGCGGGTGCGCGCGCTCGACGAGCACCCCAGGTACCGGTACGACACGAGGCCAACGGGTCCGAGGCTGCGCTTCCACGCCGCCCAGTGTTCGTCGGTGACCGCGTCGACCACGCCGCGCCTCCTCGTCTGCCGTCCTGCCGGGTCGGCGGGCGACACAGTACCGCCGCGAGACATCCGATCGTTTTGGCGTCTTTGAGTGGGCCTATGGCCCCACTCAAAGACGCCAAAACGGGTCAGGTCTTGAAGTTGGCGCGGTTGCGCAGCACCTCGTTGAAGGGGATGTCGCGGTCGAAGGAGGGCTCTCGCGGCAGGCCGAGCAGCCGCTCGCTCACGATGTTGCGCTGCATCTCGTTGCTGCCGCCGGCGATCGAGATGCCCCGCGCGTTGAGCCACAGCTCGCCCGCGTTGCCGACGACCTGCTCGTCGCCGTCCCAGATCACGCCGTCGGCGCCGTGGATCGACAGCCCGATCTTCGCCTGGCGGGGGCTGTCGGCCCCCAGGTGCAGCTTGAGCAGCGATCCCCACTGGCCCTTGTAGTGACCGGTGCGCTGGCCGGTCATCACGCGGTCACCCGCGTATCGCGCGACGGTGCGCTCGATGTAGGCGTCGGCGATCTCCTGGCGGATGGCCCCGGCGTCGAAGGCGTTGCGGTCGCGTGCCGCGTCGATCAGCACGCGGACACCGCGCCCGCCGAACCCTGCCTCGTTGGCGCCGCCCATGCCGAGCCCGTACCCGTGGCCGGCGTTCGCGGTGGCGAGCCGCTCGTAGTAGAGGAGCGCCTGCGCCACGGCCCAGCCTGCGTTCTCGTCGCCGACGAGGTTCTCGGCCGGGAGCACGATGCTGTCGAAGAACTCGGTGCAGAAGTGGCCCGGGAGACCGGAGACCGAGCGGATCGGGTCGATCGTGAGGCCGGGCGTGTCCTTGAGCGGGACCGCGATGGTGGACAGGCCGCGGTGCTTCGGGGCGTCCCAGTCGGTGCGCGCGAGGCAGAGGCCGTAGTCGGCCCGGGCGGCACCCGTGCTCCACATCTTCGAGCCGTTCAGGACGTAGGTGTCGCCGTCGCGTGTGAGCCGTGTGAGCGCGCCGGCCATGTCGGAACCACCGCTCGGCTCCGACAGGAGCTGCATCCACTCCTCGTCGCCGCGGAGGATGCGCGGCAGGTGCCGGAGCTTGAGCGTCTCCGACGCGTGGTCGAGCAGCGTGGGCCCGAGCATGCCGATGGAGACCATGTAGCCGGCGGGCACGCGTCGCACCATGGACTCGGCGGTGTCGAAGAAGACCTTCTGGTGCTCGAGGGTGAGGCCGGCGCCGCCGTACGCCTTCGGGAACGCGATACCCGCGAAGCCCGCATCGAAGATCGTCGCCTGCAGGTCGTGGTCGGAGACCGACTCGTCACCCGCCGGCGGCAGGTTCTCCTCGATCCACGCGCGTGCCCGTTCGCCGAAGTCGGCCAGGCTCTCCAGACCCCCGTCGCTGCTCTCGCTCATCGAGCAATCCTCCCCTCGTGCCCGGCGCTCACACGTCGAGGAGCGCGCAGAGCCGCTCCTTGTGCTCTTCCGGTGACCCGTACACCGCACGGTTCACCGCCGCGCGCCGTGAATAGATGTGGATGTCGTGCTCCCACGTGACGCCGATGCCGCCGTTGATCTGCACGCAGTCGTCGATGAGGTCGAGGCAGCGATCGCCCACGTAGGCCTTCGCCACGCTCACCAGCCGGGCCGCGTCCTCGCCGTGATCGACCGCTCGCGCGGCAGCGTCGGCGATCGACTTCGAGAACTCGAGCCACACGAGCATGTCGGCGATGCGGTGCTTCAACGCCTGGAACGACGCGATCGGGCGACCGAACGCGTAGCGGTCCTGCGCGTACTCGATGGTGAACTCGAACACGCGGTCGGCGGCGCCAACCGTCTCCGCGCACTGCAACGCGAGCGCGATCTCGAGTTGGCGCTCGACCGCGCCGGCCGCGCCGCCCACCTCGCCGACGACCGACGACCGCGGCACCCGAACGCCGTCGAATTCGACGGAGCCGTACCGCCGCACCAGGTCGATGCTGCGCCCGCGCGTAACGCGGACACCGTCGGCGGCTGCCGGCACCAGCACCTGGGTGAGGTCGGCGCCGGTGCGCGCGGTGACGAGGAACAGGTCGGCGACGCCGGCCGCCTCCACGTAGGCCTTCTCGCCGTCGAGCACGATGTGGTCGTCGGCCGGCTCGGCCCGGAGGGCGACGCCGTCGGCGTCCCACGTGCCGCCCCGCTCGGCGAACGCCCAGGTCGCGATGGTGTCGCCTGCCAGCAGCCCCGGGAACCACTCGGCCTGGAGGTCCGCGCTCCCCTCGGCCGCGAGCGCCGCGCACACGACGTTCACGGGCAGGAACGGGCCGGGGGCCGCCGCGCGCCCCATCTCCTCGGCGACGATCACGGCGTCCTCCACCGGGTGGCCCGACAGGCTCCCGCCCCCGTGCTCCTCGGGCACGAACAGTGTGGCCCAGCCGAGCTCGGCGGCCTTGCTCCACCAGTCGCGTTCGAGCCCGTCGGTCGTGTCCCAGAGCGCGCGCACGGTGGTGAGCGGCGCCTCGCTCTCCAAGAAGCGCCGGGTGGTGTCGCGGAAGAATTCCTGGTCCTCGGTGAGCTCGAGGTTCACTGCTCCCCCTTCTCCGAGTGCGCGCGCAGGTTACCGCCACGGTTCGCGGCACACACACCGAACGTGCTGGTAGAACACGCGCCGTGTACCTCGGCTCCGTGGCCCGTGACCAACCGGACCGGCCCGCCGTCATCATGGGCTCGACCGGCGACGTCGTCACCTACCGGGAGCTCGACGAACGGTCGAACCGGCTCGCGCACCTGTTCCGCGCGCGCGGTCTCGCGCCCGGCGACTGCATGGCGATCTTCATGGAGAACCAGGCGCGTTTCATGGAGGTCACGTGGGCGGCGATCCGCGCCGGCCTCTACTGCACGCCGATCAACTCGCACCTGACCGCGCCGGAGGTCGAGTACATCGTCGACGACTGCGAGGCGCGCCTGCTCGTCTCGAGCAAGCGACTGGCGCCCGTGTGCGCGGAGATGTCACCGGGTACCGTTCCGCGGGTCGAGAGCCGGCTCATCGTCGACGGCGTGATCCCCGGTTGGGAGTCGTACGAGGAGGCGATCGCCGGGTTCCCGCCCGACCCGATCGGGGACGAGTGCGAGGGCGGCTTCGCGTTCTACTCGTCGGGGACGACGGGACGGCCGAAGGGGATCCTGCGCCCGTTGTCGTTCGCCCCGATGGGCGAAGGCCCGGACCCGTTGACTGCGTTCTTCTCGTGGTGCGGCTTCGGTGAGGGGAGCACCTACATCTCGCCGGCGCCCCTCTACCACGCGGCACCGATCTCCTGGTCGATGGAGGTCCATCGCATCGCGGGGACCGTCGTGCTGATGGAGCGGTTCGACGCCGAGCACGCGCTGGCCCTGATCGAGCGGTACGGCGTCACCTGCGGGCAGTTCGTGCCCACGATGTTCATCCGCATGTTGAAGCTGCCCGACGACGTACGCGCGCGCTACGACGTGTCGAGCCTGCAGTCGGTCGTCCACGCGGCCGCGCCGTGCCCCGTCGACGTGAAGCAGCGGATGATGGACTGGTGGGGGCCGATCATCTTCGAGTACTACTCGTCGACCGAGGGCGCGGGCGCGACCTACGTGACGCCCGAGGAGTGGCTGGCGCACCCGGGCACCGTCGGCAAGTCGATGGTCGGCACCATCCACATCCTCGACGACGACGGCAACGAGCTCCCGACCGGCGAGGCGGGCACGATCTGGGCCGACGGGCCGCTGGGGTTCGAGTACCGCAACGACCCCGAGAAGACGGCCGAAGCCGTGAACACGCGCGGGTACAAGACCGTCGGCGACATCGGCTACCTCGACGACGAGGGGTACCTCTACCTGACCGACCGCAAGGCGCACATGATCATCGCGGGCGGCGTGAACATCTACCCGCAGGAGACCGAGAACGTGCTCGTGACGCACCCGAAGGTGCTCGACGTCGCGGTGATCGGCGTGCCCGACGACGACCTCGGCGAGCAGGTGAAGGCGGTGGTCCAGCCGGCCGTCTGGGCCGACGCCGGCCCGGCGCTGGAGGCCGAGCTCATCGAGTACTGCCGCGCCAACCTCGCGCACTACAAGTGCCCGCGGTCGGTCGACTTCGAGCGAGAGCTCCCCCGCCTCGACACCGGCAAGCTCTACAAGCAGCCGTTGCGCGAGCGCTACTGGCCCTCGCGCTAGCGCGCTCAGCCGGCGAAGGCCGGCGCGGGACGGCCGTGCCAGCCCGGCCGCACCACGAAGAGGCGGCCGGCGTTCGGCTGGGCCGCGCGCTCGTCGGCGGAGAGGTGCTCGGTGGACGTGCTGATGTACAGGTCGCCGTGGTCGGCGCCGCCGAAGCAGCACGAGGTGACGAGCCTCGCACCCGCCACCGCCACCCGGCACGACAGCTCGCCGTCGGGCGCGTACCGGTGCACCGCGCTGCCCCCGTAGAGCGCGACCCACACGCCGCCTTCGCGATCGATGGTCAGGCCGTCCGGGCCGCCTGCCGCGGGATCGACCGTGACGAAGGGTTGCCGGTTCGTCATGGTTCCGTCGCCGACGTCGTAGTCGAAGACGTCGATGCGCCCGGTCGGGGTGTCGACGTAGAAGCAACGGGTTCCGTCGCTGCTCCAGTCGATGCCGTTGCTGATGCTGACGTCACGGAGCATGACGTGCAGCGAGAGGTCGGCGTCGAGGCGGAACAGCGTGCCGGCCCCGCTTCGGATGTCGTAGGCCATGCTGCCGGCGAGGAAACGGCCGGCGGGATCGCAGGCGCCGTCGTTCATCCTGATCGACGGGTCTCGGGCATAGGGCGCGGCGACCACCTCGATGCGGCCGTCCTGCACGACCCCGAAGCCTTCGCGCACGGCGACGACGAAACCGCCGCGCGCGCGTGGCGCGACTGCGCCGACGTGCCGGCCGATGTCCACGCTGTGGGTCGTCCCGGTCGCGGGGTCGTGGTCGAAGATGCGGTTCGTCGTGATGTCGACGAAGAGCAACCGCCGCCTCGCCGCGTCCCAGACGACGCCTTCGCCGTGGTGGGCACCGACGTCGAGGTAGGGCGAGGCGGTGAGGGCGAGGGTCATGGTTCAGGGAAGCACGTCGGGACGGGTCGTCGCGTTCACCAGGCGCCCAGTCGGACCTACCGGCGCACCAGCTCCCGCGCGTTGTCGCGCATGATGCGGCGTTGGTCGTCGGCGGAGACCCCTTCGAGCAGGGTGAGGAACTGCTTCGGCTCGGCGAAGCCCTCGGCGTGGGGGTAGTCGGAGCCGAACAGCACCCGCTCGACCGGGTAGACGTCGAGCAGCGCGGGCACGTCGTCGTGGGTGAAGGGCGTCACCCACACGTGCTCGGTGAACTCCTCGACCAGGCGCGTCCCGGTGGCGTCGAGCCCGCCGCGGCCCGACAGCCGCGCCAGGACCTTCAGCGTGCCCGGGAGCCACTCGACGCCGTTCTCGATGCTGGCGATGCGCAGGCCGGGGTGACGCTCGAAGAGCCCGTGGGCGGTGACGACCGCCATGAAGTCCTGGATCAGCCGGTGCCCCATGAGCGCGCCGACCACGGGCTCGTAGAAGTTCAGCGACGACACCTCACCCTGCTTGCGCCGGCTCGCATACCCCCACGAGCGCGCCACCGCGTTCTCGACGTCGCGGTACCCGTCGTCGAAGCCCGGATGGCAGGCCACGACGAGGCGGGCCTCGGCGACCCGCGCCCAGAACGGATCGAACACCGGGTCGGCCGGCGACTTCCAACCCTCCGGGGTGAGCACCGGACCCGGCCGCAGTGCCACGATCCGGGCACCGTGGTCGAGCACCCACCCCAACTCCTCGACGGCCGCGTCGAGGTCCGACAGCGTCAGGTACGGCGCGGCGAAGATCCGGTCCCGGTAGGCGAAGCCCCACTCGTCGTCGATCCACCGGTTGAACGCCCGGAAGATGTCGACGATCGCCGCGATGTCGGGCTGCATCACGCCCTCCATGCACACCCCCTGGGAGGGGAACATGAAACACGCCTCCACCCCCTGGGCGTCCATCAGCGGCAGCCGGGCGTCCCGCCGGAACCACTCGGGGTGCTGCCCGGGGTCCTCCACCGCGAGCATCTCCTTGATCGTGGCGCCCTTCTGCAGGTAGCCGCCCGGACGCGGGCGCGGGTTGGCGTCACCCGGACCCGGGATCCACGGATGCAGGTCGTCGTTCACCCAGTAGCGCAGCCGCCCGTCCACCTCCCGGACCGTCACGCCACGTTCGGCGAACTCCGCGCTGCGATGACGGGTGAACGAATCCGACGTCTCCCAGTAGTGATTGTCGGCATCGAAGACCGCCGTCAGGTCAGCCGCAGCGTTCATGCTTCCCGATCCTCTGGACGTCGTCGGCGTCAACAGTGTGCTGCTCCACAGTGCCACACACCCGCGGTGCTCGTTCCGTGCTCGCATACCGTGCCGGCCCGGCCCGCCGATCCCACACCGATGACGTGAACGCAGTCGCCGAGCACATCGAGGAGATCACCGCCGAATGGTTGTCGGCTGCGCTCGGGCGCGAGATCCGCACGGTGACCGCGGAGCAGATCGGCTCCGGTCAGACCGGCGCCAGCTATCGGCTCTCGCTCGACGCCGACGACACCCCCACGAGCGCGGTGGCGAAGCTCGCGGCGGGTGACCAAGCGGCGCGACGGCGGGTGGCGCAGGGTTATCGGGCCGAGGTCGGCTTCTACACCCAGCTCGCTGCGACACTCGACGTTCGTGCCCCACGATGCTGGTACGGCGCCATCGCCGACGACGCGCTCTGCTTCACCCTCGTGCTGGACGATCTCGCCCCGCTGATGCCGGGCGTGCAGGTGGACGGATGCCCGTTGACTCGGGCCGGCGACGCCGTCCGCAACCTCGCGGCGCTCCATGCCTCACGATGGAACGACGACTCCTTGTTCGATCTCGACTTCTTCACGCGCCCGACGGACCGGGGCGCGACCTACCTCGGCGAGATCCTCGTGCCCGCAACCGAAGCGTTCGTGGCTCGGTACGCAGCCGAGCTCGACAGCTCCGAGGTGGCCACGCTGCGCACCGTGGCGAGGTCGATCACCGATTGGCAGCTCGCGAGACGGGAGCCGTTCGCGGTCGTCCACGGGGACTACCGGCTCGACAACTTGATGTTCCCGACCGAGGGCGACGGTGTCGTCGCGCTCGACTGGCAGACCGTCACGGTTGCGCCACCAACGCGCGATCTCGCCTACTTCCTGGGCACGAGCCTGCACACCGAGGATCGCCGCGTCGCGGAGCACGAGCTCGTCGCCTCCTACCACCGTGAGCTCGTCGCACGGGGAGTCGCCGGATACGACGGCGCGCGGTGCTTCGACGACTACCGCGCCGGTCAACTCCAGGGCCCCTTCATCACGGTCATGGGCAGCACCTACGCGACGGCTGTGCGCACCGAGCAGGCGGACCGGATGTTCCTCGCCATGATCCGTCGCTCGTGCGCGGCCATCCGGGATCTCGACTCCATCGGGGCGATCTCGGGCTGACCCGAGCGGGCCGACCCGCCGGACGGCATCTCGACGGCCGCGGATGCTATGACAGCGGTCAGGCTCAACCGCGCGAGGAGAACGAGATGGGCGAGGATCGACTGGTCGGACGGCGCGTGCTCGTCATGGGCGCGTCGGCCGGCATCGGGCGCGTCGTCGGGCAGCGGCTGTGCGCCGCGGGCGCGCACGTGGCGTTCGCGTCGCGCCGCAAGGGGGTCTGCGCGGAGGCGGCCGAGGAAGCGCAGGGGACCGCGATCGGCCTCTCGTGCGACGTCACCGACGAGTCCCAGTGCCGGCAGGTCGTCGACGACACCGTGGAACAGCTCGGCGGGCTCGACGACGTCGTCTACTCGACCGGCGCCATCTCGATCATCGCGCTCGCCACCGCCGACACCGAGTGGTGGCGGCGCACGTTCGAGACGAACGTCATGGGCGCGGCGCTCCTCACGAAGTTCGCGCTCCCGCACGTCGAGCCCGCGCTCGGCTCGATGATCTACCTGTCGTCGGTCGCGAGCATCGGTCCCCCCTGGCCCGGCATCGGCGTGTACACCGCGACGAAGGCCGCGCTGAACCGGATGATCGAGACGTGGCGGGTCGAGGTCCCCGAGGTCGGCTTCACCCGCATCTTCGTCGGCCCGACCGCCGACGCCGGGACCGGCACGGCCATGGACATGAGCGCGCTCGAGCACATGGCCCGGTGGGCGGGCCTCGGCGTCGCGTCCGGCGCGATGGACACGCCCGGCGCGATCGCCGATGCCGTCGAGCTCGTCCTGCGGAGCGACTCCCGCATCGCCGACGTCACCGTGGCACCCAAGGACCCGCCGCTCCCCTGGGCCGGCGTCGACTCCGCCGCGGTCGGGGTGTAGGGGCCGTCGGGGCCGACCGTCACCGTGGTCGTGCCGGTCGTGATGGCGTACCTTATGGCGTACAGACGAGCCAGACGAGCCGTACAGACGAGGAGGTGTCCGATGGCCGACGTGCTGCCGTACGGGATCAACGACGCCGACAACCACTTCAACGAGCCACTCGACCTCTACGAGAAGTTCATCGACCCGGGCAAGCGCGACCTCGCGATCCGCTACGTCACCGACGAGAACGGCCACCGCTTGCAGCTGTTCGCCGGGAAGCCGTCGAAGTTCACCGTCACGCAGGTGACGTACTCCAACGACGAGTTGCAGAAGATGCTGGGCGCCGACCCCGCCGAGTTGCGCGGCAACCGCACCACGCCGGAGCGGGAGAACGCGGCGGGCGGCATCCCCGGGTTGCTCCTGAACCGCCTGAACCCGCTGAAGGGTCTGAACGACGAGGAGCGCAAGGCGCTCGTCGCCGAGTTCCGCGAGCAGCGGGAGGCGTACGGCAACCGCGACCTGCGGCTGGCGTTGATGGACGAGCAGGGCATCGACGCCGCGCTCATGTACCCGGCGAGCGCGCACGACATCGAGTTCGAATTCGCCGACGACGTCGACGCCATGTACGCAAACATCCGGGCGTTCAACCGGTGGATCCACGAGGAGATCGGGTACGCCCACGAACAACGCATGTTCCTCCCGCCGTACATCGCGCTCGCCGACGTCGACCTCGCGGTGCAGGAGGTCGAGACGGTGCTCGGCCAGGGTGCGCCGATGGTGCAGTTCAAGTCGGGCCACGCGCACGGCGGGCGCGGCAACCCGTTCGGGGGCCGCTCGATCGCCGATCCGCTCTTCGACCCCGTCTGGGCGCGCATCAACGAGGCGCACGGGCGCGTGTGCGTGCACCTCGGCGGCACCGACTACCAGAAGTACGGGGCCGACTGGAGCGAGGACCCGGAGATCACCTTCGGCGACTTCGACGCGTTCCAGTGGATGATGTACTGGGGCGACCGGCCCGCGATGGAGCTCACCGCCGGCATGATCCTGCACAACCTCTTCGGCCGGTTCCCGAACATCCACGTCGTGCTGTCGGAGCAGGGCACGGTGTGGGTGCCGTACACGTTGCGCAAGGCCGACCACGCCTTCTTGATGGGTCGCAAGGCGAAGTGGGCCGAGAACGGGCGGCTCGACGCGCGCCCGTCGGAGATCTTCCGCCGCCACTTCCTCGTGGCGCCCTACCCGGAGGAGAACGTGCAGCGCGTGGTGGCGGAGGTGGGCGTCGAGCCGATCGTGTTCGGCTCCGACTTCCCGCACGGTGAGGGGCTCGCGTACCCGGAGCGCTACGCCGATGCCCAGCTCGGTGGGTTCTCCGACGACGACGTGAGGCGCATCATGCGCGACAACCTCGCCGAGTGGCTCGGCGTACCGGCGTAGTCGCGATGGCCGACCCCGTCGAACCCCGCATGGCGATCCCCGACGACGCCGAGCTCGGCGCGCTCACGAGCGACCATCCGCAGTCGTTGCACACCGAGAAGCTCGCGCTCGGCATCGAGGAGCTCGCGCCCGGCCTGGTGTCGCTCCGCCGCATGGGCGACATCCAGGCGCTCACGCGCTCGCACGACGTCCGCCAGTTCGGTGGCGCCACGATGGGCTTCCTCGGTGACGGTGCGTCCGAGATCGTGGGGCTGAGCGGCAAGCACGTGGCCATCCCGCTCGAGCTCGACGGCGGGATCCACACCAAGTGGCGCAAGATCCTCGACCCGGTGTTCACGCCGAAGAAGATGGCCGTGCTCGAACCGCGTGTGCGGGCGCGCGCCGAGGAGCTCATCGACGCGTTCGTCGACCGCGGCGAGGTCGACGCCTACGTGGAGTGGTGCGAGCCGCTCCCGTCGTCGATCTTCCTGTCGATCATGGGGATCCCCCGGTCGGAGCTCGCGGCGTTCCTCGAGTTCAAGAACACGATCCTCGGCGGCGCGTACGACGGCTCCGTCACTCCCGGAGCTCGCAACGCGGCGTACGACGCGTGCGACGCGTGGTTCGCCGCGGAGTTCGACCGTCGAGACGCGAGCGGCGAGTACGGCGACGACCTCATCGGCTGGCTGATGAACACGGAGATCGACGGCCGCCGCGTGAACCGCGACGAGCTCCACGGGATCTGCAACCTGCTGATGATCGCGGGCCTCGACACGGTGGCGGCCTCCCTCTCCTGCATCCTCGCCCGTCTCGCCGGCCATCCCGACGAGCGCGCCGCGCTGCTCGCCGACCCGTCGAAGTGGCCGGCGGCGATCGAGGAGATGATGCGGTTCGAGTCGCCCGTCACCCAGGGCTTCCGCCACGTGGTAGCCGACGTCGAGCTCCCGAGCGGCACCCTGCCGGCGGGGACCGGCGCGATCGTGTGGTGGGCGGCGGCCAACGTCGATCCCGCAGCGTTCGACGACCCGCTCACCGTGCACCTCGACCGCCAGCCCAACCCGCACATCTGCTTCGCCAGCGGCTGGCACCGCTGCCTCGGCTCCCACCTCGCCCGGATGGAGCTGCGCGCCGCGCTCGACGTGTGGCACGCCCGCATCCCCGACTACCGCATCGCCGACGCGACCGAGCTCGTGTACTCGGTGAACCCCCGGGCGCCGCACCACCTGCCGCTCGTCTGGTAGACGCTGCGCATGCGCATGCCGATCCGCAAGACCGGCCCGTTCGGGTTCGGTCTCATGTACCACGTGATCCACCTGTCGGGTGATCTGACCGAGCTGCTCGACTGGTACGCGAAGGTCTTCGACGCCGACTGGTGGTGGCCCGCCGACGGCCCGAACTGGTCGGAGATCGAGGATCGCTACGCCGCGCTGGTGAACGTGGGCGACTTGTGCGTCGAGCCGATGGCACCCGAGCAGCCGCCCGACGACCGCTTCCCCGTCGCGCGCTTCTACCTGCGGCACGGGCCCCGCTTCCACTCGCTCGGGTTCCTCGTTGACGACATCGAGGGGTTCGCGCGCTCGCTGATCGACCGCGACGTCTACATCGGGCTCCCGGGCGGCGGGCGCATGGAGGAGGTGCCGCCCGACATCTACTACTTCTACCCGTCGCCGCGGTCGGTCGGCGGGCTGATGGCGCAGGTCACGCGGAACACCGACGGCGCGCACAGCGACGCGGTCGGTCACGATCCGCGGATACAGGACGACTGGGACACGCGCGCGCTGCGCTGGTCGAAGCACCCGCTCGGCATCCGGCGATGCGGCTACGGGACCATGGTGGTGGCCGACGTCGACGCGACGAAGCCCGCGATCATGGACCTGTGGGGTGCGGCGCCGGTCCACGACGGGATCGACGAGGCACGGGGCGTGCGATCGAGCTTCCTCCAGCTCGGGCACTTCCTGCTCGAGCTCGCGTCGCCGCTCTCGGCCGACGGTGCGATGGCGGAGCACCTGGCGCGCTACGGCGACATGCTCTACGAGATCACGTTCGTCGTCGACCACCTCGACGCGGTCGAGGCGTACCTGCCGACGGTCGGCGTGCACTGTGCCCGCACGTCTCCGTCCGTGGTCACCGCCGACCCCGACGACTGCCTCGGCGCCCGCTACGCCTTCACCACCCGCACCTGCCCGGGCGACCCGTTCGCCTGAGTGCCACTCCACAGCGAACTTGCGTCACCAGCCGACCCTCTACGTCGGTTGGTGACGCAAGTTCGTCGTCAGAGGGGGAACGCGACCGTCGCGTGGCCGGGGGCGAGGGCGGTGCCGTCCTCGATCTCGGTCCAGACGTCGAGGTCGACGAGGCGTTCGCCGCTCTCCTCGCGGATGCCGGTGACGACGCCGCGGGCGGCGACCGTGTGGTGCTGCTCGCTGGCGCGTCGGAACTGGCACTCCACGTGCACGATGCGCCCGTTCGTGCCGGCCATCCACGTTCGCAGCAGGCAGTGGAAGTACGCCCACTGGAGGTTGCCCATGCCGAACGCGCCCGAGTAGCCGGCCGCGGCGCCGGCGGCGTCCTCCATGTGGATGGGGATGAACTCGTCGTTGACCGCGGCGTACCGGTTCCACGCCGGGAACCCCGCCTCGCGGATGTACGGCGGCAGCACCTGGCCGACCTCGACGTCCATCACGCCTACCTTCTCGGCTCGCTCGCTGCGACGCAGGGTACCTGCGCCGCGGACTTCGGGTCAGTACCGGATCAACACGTCGCGCTGCACCTTGACGAGCGCGCCGTCCTGGTTGGTCCATCGCTGCTCGGTCGTGGTGAAGAGCATCAGCCCGAGGCGCAGCTCCCGCTCCGCGTAGTCGACCAGGCTCGTGATCGCGCGGATGACGTCGCCCGGCCGCATCAGCACACCCGTGTACTCGACCGACATGCCGCCGTTCAGCATGTTGGTCGTCGCCGGTGGCGTGACGCCGAGCCGCAACTCGGTGGTGCTCGCGCCCTGCCCGAGCGCGTCGACGGCGGGCGGCCCGGCCGCGGTCATCCACGCGAACGGGTTGAACTCCTGCGGCGCGACGATCCCGCCCGCGGGCGTGGTCGCCGCGTACTCCTCGTCCCAGTACTCGCGCGGCGGTGCCTCCGGGTAGTAGACGGCCTGCGCCCACTTGCGGATGTCCGACACCGAGATCGGCATCGAGGTGCGGTCGCTGTGCTGCCCGCCGACGGCGGCTCGCATCTCGTCAGTGATCCACGTCTCCGGCATGAGGCGAGACGCTAGCCCCGTCGCCCAGCGCGGCATCGATGCGCGCGACGAGCTCGGTGTCGCGGTGACGGGCAGTGACGTACTCACGGTGCTGCCCGCCGGCCGCGTGCACGATCCGGCCGGTGACATCGGCGGCGTCGTGCGAGGCCAGCCAGGCGACGACCCGCGCCACGTGCACCGGGTCGAGGTCGAGGCCCGGCGGAGGCGGGGACGTGGCGAACATCGCCTCGTTCATCCGCGTGAACGCGCCCGGGGACACCGCGTTCACGGTGATGCCGTGCTCGCGGCCCGCCTCCGCGAGCGAGAGGGTCAGCGACCAGACCGCCGCCTTGGCGGCGCCGTAGCCGATGCTGCCCGCGCCCGGCATCCTGGTGTCGAGCGCCACCTCCGACACGGTGTTCACGACGCGGCCCCAACCCTGCGCGCGCAGGTGCGGCCAGGCAGCCTTGACGGTGCCGACCGATCCGCGGAAGTTCACCGCCATCACGCGGTCGAGCAGCTCCTCGCTGACCGTCTCGATGCTCCCGCCGCCCGCGAGGCCGGCGTTGTTGACGACGATGTGGATCGCGCCGAACGCGTCGAGCGCGCGCTGCACGGCTCGGGCACCGCCGCCGAAGGTCGAGACGTCGCTGTCGTCGGCCACCGCGCGCCCGCCGCTCGCAGCGATCTCGGCGACGACCGACTCGGCGATTGCGGCGTCGTGGCCGTGGCCGTCGAGCTCGACGCCGACGTCGCAGACCACGACTGACGCGCCGCGCGCGGCGAGCAGCAGGGAGTGCGCGCGACCGATGCCGCGCCCGCCGCCCGTCACGAGCGCGACGCGGCCTGCGAGGGGTGCGTTCACCGGACCTGCGAGATCAGTCGGGACCGAACACCACGCCGTCGCGCTCCAGGCCGGCGACGTCGTCGGGCGAGTACCCCAGCTCGGCGAGGATCGCACGCGTGTGCTCTCCGCGCGAGCAGCCCGCGGCGACCCGGCCGGGCGTCTCCGACAGCGCGGCCGGCAGCCCGTGACGGCGGATGACGCCGAACAACGGGTGCTCGATGTCGACCGCGAGCCCGGTGTCGAGCAGGACGGGATCGGTCGCGACCACGGCCGGGTGCGGTACCGCGGCCACCGCAGCGGCCCCGGCACCCGCGTCGGTGAGCATCTGCTCGAGCTCGTCGGCCTTCCGCTCGCGCACCGCGGCGGCGATCACCGCGGCCCGCTCGTCGTCGCCGTCGGGGAGGTCGATCTGCAACGCACGCGCGAGAGCGTCGCGCTCCTCGCGCGTGACGGCAGCGAGGAAGATCCAACCGTCGGCGGCTTCGTAGAGCCGGTACAGCGCCGACAACCCGTGCTGCTCGGGGTCGGACTGCGGGACCGGTGGCTTGCCGGCGTAGGTCACGGCGTCGTCGGAGTAGGAGTAGACGTTGCCGCCGATCATCGACGTGGCGAGGAACTGGCCCTCGCCGGTTCGCCTCTGGTGGAACAAGCCGAGCATCAGCGCGGTGCACGCGGTCTGCGCTGCGTTCGAGTCGCCGTCGATCGGCCCTCGTAGACGGGGTGCGATCACGTTCTGGAGCTCGACGACGCTGAAGTCGGCCGAGAGCTCCGGGTTCATCCAGAAGCCCGCGTGGCGCGGCAGGTTGCCGGCGAGCGCGAGGGCCGTGCTCGCGTACACGGGACGGTGCGCGTACGGCCCGTGGGCGCCGTAGCCCGCCGCGTGCACGTACACGAGGTCCGGGTTCACCGCGGCGAGCGACTCGTAGTCGATACCGAGCCGCTCGGCCACGCCGGGCCGGAAGCCGAGCACGAACACGTCGGCGCGCTCGACGACCTGCTGCACGATCGCACGGCCGCGCTCGCTCTTGAGGTCGATCGACAAGCTCTCCTTGCCCTCGGTGACCTTCGCCGAGCCGGACTCGCCGCCGAACGCCTGGCGCATCGGGTCGCCGTGGCCGTCCTCGAGCTTGATCACGCGGGCACCGAGCGACGCGGCGAGGGTCACCCCGAACGGCATGGCGTAGAAGAAGCCGAACTCCACGATGGTCACGCCCGAGAGCGCGTGCTCGAGCGACGCACCCGAGTCCATGACCACCGGCTCACCACCCGCGCCCCCGGTGCCCTCGCCGAGCGCGGGCGCCGACCGCGTGACCACCGACGGGCTCTTGGCGAACGCGGCAACGGGGCCGACCTGGCGCACGGTGCCGACGACGGGATCGTCGACCTCGATCGCCTCGCCGTTGGCGACGATCTGCGGGTGGTCGAGCGCTTCCTCACTCGTGCCGCACAGCTCGAACGGGAGGTCGTTCTCGGCGATGAGCTGGGGCTGGAGCTCGGCCCACGTCTGGGCACGGAACTTCTCCCAGAGCATGTCCTCCCAGGCCTGCGCGTCGTCGGCGTCCTTGAAGAACGGCGCGTTCGCAAACGGCTCCTGCTCGAGCGTGTGGTCGAGGCCGACGGCACGCAGGAGCGCGGCCGCCTGGTGCGGCTGCTGCGGCGACAGGTTGACCCACCGACCGTCCTTGGTGGGCAGCGTGAGCGCGTACCGGCTCGCGCCCATACCGCCGCCCGGCGCGGTGTTGGGGCCGTCGCTCGCTCCTGCCGAGGCCGCGCGCATCGCGAGCTGCGCGTGGTAGATGCCGAAGTAGTCGGCGGGGATCAGTCCCTGGGCGAGCGACGTGTCGACGCGCTGGCCGCGACCCGTGGTCTCGCGCGCGATCAGCGCGGCCAGGATCCCGCTCACCGCCATGTGGGCGGCACCGGTGCTCGCGGTGGGAGCGCCGCTGAAGATCGGCCCGTCGCGGAAGCCGAAGATCCCGCGCGTGTACGCGCCGAGCTTCGCCTGCACCACGCCCTCGTACGCCTTCAGGTTCGCGTACGGACCGGCCGGCCCGAACCCGGTGATCGCGCAGTACACGAGCCCCGGGTTCGACGGGTGGACCGCGTCGTAGCCGAGCCCCCACTCCTCCGCCCGGCCCGCCCCGAACCCGACGAGCAGCACGTCGGCGCGCGCCGCGAGGTCACGCACCGCGCGCCGGCCGTCTTCGATGTGCAAATCGTGGACCGCGCTCTCCTTGCCGCGGTTCCACACGAGGAAGCCCGACGGCAGGTTCCGCCGCAGCGCGTCACCGCCCGGCGGTTCGATTTTGACGACGCGGGCGCCGTTGTCGGCGAGGATCATGCCGGCGAGCGACGCGGCGATGCTGCCGGAGCCCAGCTCGACGACGGTCAACCCTTCGCAGATCGGTCCGGGCATACGGCGCTCCCCCTCGACTCGACGGCGTCGGACTGTACAGTGTACGGACGCCAGCCGTTCCCGGTCAGTCCCAGGGGCCGGGCATGCGGATGGGGCGGATCCGTTCGGTCGTGCGCGCGATCCAGGCGTCGTAGTCCGTGGCCTTCTTGCGGAACGAGCCGCCCACCGCCGGGTTGGGGAGGATGAGGAACGCCTCGGCGTCGAGGCCGCGCACGGCGAAGTCGGCGATGTCGGCGGGCGTCTGCACGAGGCCGATGTCGGGCATGCCGGCGAACTGCCCGGGCGTGGTCTCGACCGCGGTGGGGCACAGACACGACACCCTGACGTTGCGGTCGGAGTAGTTGAGCATCAGCCACTCGGCGAAGCCGAGCGCAGCGTGCTTGGTGACCGTGTACGCGGCCGGCGAATTCGACGTGATGAGCGCCGCGGCCGACAGGGTCTGGAGGAAGTAGCCGCCGCCCCGCTCGAGCATGCGCGGCACGAGGTGGGTGGCGGACCGCACGTGTGCCATCACGTTCACCTGCCACGACCGATCCCACGTGTCCTCGGCGGTCTGGAGGTTCCCACCTTCGGGGCCGCCGAACACCGCGGGGTTGTTGCACAGCAGGTCGATCGGGCCGACGTCGCGCTCGACCCAGTCGAGGAACGCCGGGTACTCCTCTGCATCGCCCACGTTGCACGGCCGGTACGGCTGGCCGAGCTCGCCGCCGACGCGCGCGGCGGCGTCGCCGTCGACATCGGAGACGACGACCGCGCGCGCGCCCTCGGCGACAAACCGCCGCGCGAGACCTTCGCCGATGCCGTGGCCGCTCCCGGTGACGACCACGACCTTGCCCTCGACGCGCACGGCGCGTCAGACCACGCCGGCCGCGCGCAAGCGAGCGCGGTCGGTGCGGTCGTAGCCCAACTCGGCGAGCACCTCGTCGGTGTGCTCGCCGTGGGCGGGCGCGGAACGGACGTGGAACTCCTCGCCCGGAACCAACACCGGGTTCCCGAGGGTCAGGATGTCCCCGAAGCGCGGGTTGCGTTCGACCACGACCTGGCCGCGAGCGCGCAGGTGCGGGTCGTCCTGGATGTCCTCGAAGCGGAGCGCCGGTCCCATCGCGATGTCGTGCTCCACGGCGATCTCCATCCACTCCTCCAGCGTCTTGGCGTGGAAGGTCTTCTGGATCTCGCGGCGCAGGTCGTCCTCGCCGCCGCCGAAGTCGACCACGAGGTCGTCGCGGTGCTCACCGAGCAAGTCTTCGCGTCCCGCGGCCGCGCACCAGTTCTTCCAGAACTTCGCCTCGATCGCGCAGAAGAGCACGAACTTGCCGTCGGAGGTCTCGTAGTACTGGTACTTGGCCGACTCGCCCGCGCCGCCGCCGCCGCCCGACCACGACTGGTCGACCTTGTCGGGGTTCAAGAGGGGGAGCGCGGCGAGCCACTTGGCGGCGAGCACCGCGTCGGCGCACGACACGTCGAGATAGCAACCCTCGCCGGTGCGCGACGCGCGCGCGAGCGCGGCCGCCACACCGAACGCGGCGTACAGCGGGCCGAGCACCACGCCGCCGCTGCCGCCGAGCGCCGGGCCGGTCGGCTCGGCAAAGCCCCGGTCGTCGAGGTGCATCGGCGGCGCGCCACCGCCGAGCGCGTCCATCATCTGCCCGTGCGTCGGCACGTCGGCGTACGGGCCCGACGCCCCGAACCCGGTCGCCTGGCAGTACACGATGCCCGGCTCGATCGCGCGCACTGCGTCGTAGTCGAGGCCGAGCGCGCGGTTCGTGTCACCGATGTTGCCGGTGATGAACACGTCGGCGCCGGCGAGCAAGCGTGCCATGATCTCGCGACCCTCGGGCGTGCGCGCGTCGCACGTGAGGCTCCGCTTGTTGCGGTTCAGGGTGAGGTGGAACGTGGACCAGTCGGGCGCGAACCGGGTCATGATGTTGCGCAGGTAGTCGCCGAGTTGCGGCGTCTCGACCTTCACCACATCGGCTCCCTCGTCGCCGAGCAGCCGCCCGAGGTGGTCGACCGTCATCAGCACGCCGGTCTCGACGACCTTCACGCCGTCGAGGAGACCGGTCACGCCGCCGTCTGCTCGCGGTCGAGCCGGAAGTAGCGCACCGCGTTGTCGCACACGATCTTGCGTCGCTCGTCATCGGCGACGTCACGGAACTGCTCGTCGATCACTCGCCGCGAGTCGGGCCAGTCGCACTGCACGTGCGGGAAGTCCGTCGACCACTGGATCCGGTCGACGCCGATGTCGTGGCGGACCTTCAGGCCGAACCGGTCGACCTGGAAGCCCCAGTTCGTGTTGTGGTCGACGTACCAACTCGGCTCGTGCGCCCACGCGTCGGCGCCGCTCCAGTAGCGGTGCCGGCGCCAGTTCTCGTCGGCGTCCTCCTTGAACTCGGGGATCCAGCCGATCTGGGTCTCCGCGAAGAACAGCTGCAGTCCGGGGAAGCGGTCGAACGTGCCGTGCTGCACGAGCTGCACGACCTGCCCGCCGTGCGTGGACGTCTTCGACAGCATGCGCGTCATCGGCGCGAAGTTCATCAGCGACACGCCCGACTGCGCAGCCCGGGCGATGGCGGCCTGCTCCGCCGCCTCGCCGCCACCGAAGGTCACGTGCGCGGTGAGCGGTACGTCCAGCTCGAGCGCGCGCTGCCAGAAGCGGTCGTCCTCCTCGGGCTTCGGCACCGGGCTGCCGTTCGGCCAGTGGTGCAACACGACGCCGCGGATGCCGGGCATCGCGGCGACGCGTTCCAGCTCGGCGACGGAGTCGTCGATCGTGGCGCCGGGCAGGATGGCGAGCCCCAGGAGCCGGTCGGGATCCTCGGCGGTGAACTCCTGCGACAGCCAGTCGTTGTAGCCGCGCGCGATCGCAACGTACGCGTCGTTCGGGATGGCGGCGACGTCGAGCGTGCGCTGCCCCGACACCGCGGGGAAGAGGATCTCGGCGTCGACGCCGTCCTGGTCCATCTCCGCGAGCCGTTGCTTCGCGTCGCCGGCACCGACGAGGCCGTCGGCGTACGACAGGCCGGTGGTCCGCAGGTTCTCCCAGCCGCGCCCGGCGGAGAAGTTCAGGCCGAGCGGCACCGGCTGCGACTTCCCCGGCATGAGCCACGCGTCGCCGCCGCCCGGGAGCTGCACGACCTTGGGAACGTACTCACGGAACTCGGCGTCGACGTGCGGCTCCCACATGTACGGCGGGACCTCGAGGTGTGAGTCGGTCGACACGATCTCGTAGTCGCGCATGGCGTCCTCCTCACGCTCCCGGTCCGAGCCTTACGCCGTACACTAACGCCGAATGTCTGCACCGCTGGAGGGACTCCGCGTCGTCGACTGCTCGACGGGCACCGCCGGGCCCCAGGCGGCGGGCCTCCTCGCCGACTACGGGGCCGACGTCGTCTGGGTCGAGCCGCCGGGCGGCGACCTCACGCGGCGCATCAGCCCCGCGTCGGCGTCGGTGTTCAACCGCGGCAAGCGCAGCGTCGTGCTCGACGTCGACGACGCCTCCGACCGTGCGACGATCCGCGAGCTCGCGGCGCGCGCCGACGTCTTCCTCGAGAGTTGGGTGCCGGGTCGTGCGAGCGCGCTCGGCCTCGGCGACGAGGCGCTCCACGCCGACAACCCGGGGCTCGTATACGCGTCGATCACCGCGGTCGGCGAGCAGGGCGGACCCGCCGGCCTGCCGGCGTACGAGCCGCTGGTGCACGCGCTCGTCGGCACGATGGCGGCGCAGGCCGGCCACCGGGAAGGCCCGATCTTCCAGGGCCTGCCGTTCGCGTCGACGGGTGCCGCGTACCTCGCAGTGATCGGCATCCTCGCGGCGCTCTACCGCCGCACCGCGGACGGGATCGGTCGCCGGGTCGACACGTCGCTGTTCGACGGCGCGCTCGCGTTCCACTCCATGCTCTGGGGCGAGTCCGACGCGTCGGTTGCCGCCGGACCGACGATCCCGCCGGTGGTCGGCGGAGCGGCGAGGATGCGCCTCATCACCAGGTCGTTCCTCTGCGGCGACGGCGAGTACGTCGGGATCCACACGGGCGCGGTGGGCGCGTTCGGCCGGCTCATGCAGGTGCTGGGCCTCGATGACCGGATCCCGCCGAGCGCCGACGGCATCGACATGGGCGTGCCGCTCACCGCCGAGCAGGCCGCGCTGCTCGAACGCGAGATCCACGGCATCTTCGCGTCGCAGCCGCGCGCGTACTGGGTGGAGCGCCTGATGGCTGCGGACGTGTGCGCGGTCGAGCACCTCGTGCCGCCGTCGGTGTTCGACGAACCGCAACCGCGGCACAACCGGATGGTCGTCGCGGTCGACGACCCGGTGCTCGGCACCGTCGACCAGGTCGCGCCCGCGATCCGCTTCGACGGCCGACCGCCCGCGCCGCCGCGTCCCGCGCCGCCGCCCGGCCGGCACACCGACGAGGTACGCGCGGAGCTCGCGCGCCCCGCCGCCTCCACACCTTGGCAGGACGCGTCGCCGACCCCCGGCGTGCCCGACGAGCGCCCGCTGCTCCACGACGTCCACGTCCTCGACTTCGGCGCGTACTACGCCGGTCCGTACTCGTCGCGCATCCTCGCCGACCTCGGCGCCGACGTGATCAAGGTCGAGCCGGTGGCCGGTGACCAGCTGCGGGGCATCGAGCGCCCGTTCTTCTCGGCGCAGGCCGGGAAGCGTGCCCTCGCCGCCAACCTCAAGGACCCCGGCCTGCAACCGGCCGTCGACGGACTGCTCGCGTGGGCGGACGCGGTGCACCACAACCTGCGCCCCGGCGCGGCGGAGCGGCTCGGCCTCGGGCTGCAGCAGGTGCGCGCGGCGCGCCCCGACGTCGTCTACCTGTACGCGCCGGGTTGGGGCTCGAGCGGGCCGCACATGATGCGGCAGAGCTTCGCGCCGATGCTGTCGGGGTACGTCGGCGCGTCGTACGAAGTCGCCGGCCAGTGCAACCCGCCGATGCCCTCCACCGGCAACGAGGATCCCGGCAACGGCCTGCTCGGCGCCGTCGCCCTCCTGATCGCGCTGCTCCACCGGCGGCGGACCGGCGAGGCCCTCGCGTGCGAGAACCCGCAGGTCAACGCGGCCATGGGCATGATGGCGCACGTCGTGCGCGACGGCGCGGGCGCCGCCGTCGGCGCCGGGCTGCTCGACCCGCTCCAGCTCGGGATCGGCCCGTTCGAGCGCCTCTACGAGACCGCCGACGGCTGGGTGTGCGTGGTGGCGCGGGCCGACGACGAGATCACCGCGCTCGCGCGCGCGACGCGCGTCGAGCTCGGCCCGGCCGACCGCGCGAACGAGCAGTTGGGCGAGCGGCTGGCCGCGGCGTTCGCGACCGCGCCGACGGTTGAGTGGCTCGAGGTGCTCGAGACCGCCGGCGCGCCCGCCGCCGAGCCCGTGGGCCCGAACCTCCACGCTCTCATGGTCGACCCCGAACAACGCGCGTTGGGCAGGGTGGCCGAGGTGGAGCACCCGACCCTGGGCAGGGTGCGCGAGATCGCGCAGCTCGTGCGCGTGAGCGACGCCGACGTGGCCCCGCACCGTCTCGCGCCGGGGCTCGGCGAGCACACCGACGACATCCTCCGCGGGCTGTCGTACAAGCCGGAAGACATCGTCGCGCTGCGCGCGCGCGGCGCCATCCGCTGAGAACGATCGCACGAGGAGCACGATGGCAACAGACATCTCCTTCGACGGCCGCGTCGTGGTCGTCACCGGTTCCGGGAACGGCCTCGGGCGGGCGCACGCCCTCGAACTGGCGCGGCGCGGCGCCGCGGTGGTGGTGAACGACCTCGGCGGTGGCGTCGACGGCACGGGCGGCGCAAAGGACGCCGCCGACGGCGTCGTCGACGAGATCGTGGCGGCCGGCGGTCGCGCCGTGCCGAGCTACGACTCCGTCGCGAGCGCCGAGGGCGGCGAGGCGATCGTCGCCACCGCGCTCGACGCCTTCGGGCGCGTCGACGCGGTCGTCAACAATGCCGGCATCCTGCGCAACGAGTCGTTCGGCGAGATGACGCGCGAGCAGCTCCTCCCCGTGCTCGAGACGCACCTCCTCGGGTCGTTCTACGTGAGCCAGCCCGCGTACCGGGTCATGCGCGACCAGGGCTACGGGCGGTTCGTGTTCACGTCGTCGGGCTCCGGCCTGTTCGGGCTCCGCCACCAGGCGAACTACGTCGCCGCCAAGGCGGGCATCGCCGGGCTCTCGAGCGCGATCGCCCTCGAGGGCGAGGACCGCGGTATCCGGTCGAACGTGATCGCGCCCGTCGCCACCACCCGCATCGTCGCGGGGATGCGCCCGGGCGACGTCTCCGAACGCGACCTCACGCTCGCCGGGCGGGGCGATCCCGACCTCGAGCTCCCGGGCGAGCCGGAGTTCGTGACCCCGATCGTCGTGTACCTCGCGAGCGAGCAGTGCGACGTGTCCCAGCAGATCTTCTCCGCGGTGAACGGACGCTTCGCGCGTGTCTTCGTCGCCGTCACCCGCGGCTGGTACGGGCCGATCGACCGGCCCGCGACCGCCGAAGCGGTGCGCGACCACCTCGAAGAGATCACCGACCGAAGCGAGTACCAGATCCCCACGTCGGTGTTCGACGAGGCGGGCGGTATCCGGGCGTGGTACCCGGCCCCGTCGTAGGCGCGCGGGACGCGCGGTACCGTCCCACGGCAACGCATGGACGAGGCGCTGCGCGAGTGGATCGAGGGCATCACCGGCGGGCGGATCGTGGACGCGCGCCGGCCACCCGGGGGCGGGTCACGCGAGCTGTACCTCGTCGACGTCGAACGTCCCGACGGCACCGTGGTGCCGCTCGTGCTGCGGTGCGAAGCCGGGGGATCGTTCACCGGTACCGAGATCTCCCCGGCGAAGGAAGCCGTCGTCTACCGCGCGCTCGAGCCCACGGCGGTGCCCGTCCCCCGCGTGATCGGCATGGCGCCCGGCGACGCCGCGCTGCTCATGGAGCGCGTGCCGGGGACGAGCGACCTCGCGTCCGCCGGCGACGCGGCCCGGTCGGCGGCGATGACGTCGTTCGTCGACGCTCTCGCCGCCCTGCACAACCTCGACGTCGACGCGCTCCCCCTTCCTGGTTTCGCGCGCCCGGCCACGGCCGAGGACCACGCGCGCCTCGACCTGGCCATGTGGGCGCGGCTCGCCGACGAGGGCGTGCTCCGCCTCGACCCACTCGTTCGCTTCGCCGGCGCGTGGCTGCACGCGCACGCGCCCGCGACCGTCAGGCGCACCGTGCTCGTGCAGGGCGACACCGGTCCCGGCAACTTCGTGTTCGAGGACGGCGCGGTCACGGGGATCGTGGACTGGGAGTTCGCGCACGTCGGCGACCCGATGGACGACTGGGCGTGGGTGCAGATGCGGGCGCCCGACCTCGAGCTCGGCGCGCTCGGGCGGCGGTACTCGGAGCGCACCGGCATCCCGCTCGACGCGGACCGGATCCGCTACTACCGGGCGGCGGTCGACTACCGCTGCGCGGTCACGACGTCGTTGGCGGTGAGCCGCGGTGGCGGCGCCCGCGGCTGGGCGCCCTACCTGCTCGTCACCGAGCGGTACGTCGTCGGTCTCGCCGACCGGATGTCGGAGTTGCTCGGCATCGCCGAGACCGTCCCCGTCCCGGCGCTCGAGCCGACGCCGCGCACGCGCTGGTTCGACACGTTGCTCGACGGCGTCCGGGTCGCGGTCAGGAACCTCGACGATCCCGACCTTCGCGAGCCCACGCGCAACCTCCAGATCCTCGTCCACTACCTCCGCGCCTACGACCAGGTGGGCGCCGCCGTCGACGACCTCGACCGGCGCGACCGTGAGCAGACGATGGGCCGGGACGCGCTGGACGACGAGCGCTTCGCCGACCTCGTCACACAGGCTGGCGCAGCGGGCGACGAGGCCGTGTTCCGCTACCTCCTGCGCCACACCGCACGCCAACGCGTCCTGTGGGCGTCGCTTCTCGACCGGACCTGATTCTCGGCTCGCTCGCTGCGGCGCAGGGTACCTGCGCCGCGGACGCTCCCTCACCTGCCGCTCACGCGGCCACACGCCAGACTCTCCCGACGCTCGGCTCGCTCCTGACCCTCGCCTCGCTCCTGACCCTCGGCTTGCTCGCTGCGGCGCAGGGTACCTGCGCCGCGGACGCTCGCTCACCCGCCGCTCACGCGGCCACACGCCAGACTCTCCTGACCCTCGGCTGGTGCACAGAACACTCAGTCCGCGCGCAGGGCGACTCCCTGGGAGTTGAAGAAGAAGCCACCGAGGAACAACAGCGCGCGCGCCGCGCCCGGGACCTGCCGATCGCCGGCGAGACCCTGCAACTGGTGCACCGCCTCCCGGGTGTGACCGGAACCCTGGGTCGCGCCCTCCGACAGCCCTCCCCCGTGCGGGTTCACGGGGATGCGCCCGCGGAGCAGGAGGCGCCGGTCGTCGTCGTCCCAGTTCTCCTCGATGAACGCGCGCGCCTCACCGGGACCGCACCAACCGGAGTTCTCGATCCAGCTCACGGTGATGAACGAGAAGCCGTCGTAAGGGAAGAACACGTCGATGTCGTCGATCCAGAAGTCGCTCTTGGCACGCAGCGACTCGACCACGACGTGCTGACCGTGCCGATGCAGGCTCGGCTGCTCGTCTTCCTCGTTCTGGTCGATCTGCCCGGTGGTGCACGCGTGGACGAGCACCGGGGGGAGTGCCATGTCGCGTGCGCGCTCGGCCGTGGTGACGACGAACGCGTCGGCGCCGTCGACCGGCACGTCCATGTCGAAGAGCGACAGCGGCCACCGGATCATGCGCGCGTCCAGGTAGTCGTCCATCGTCATGGGGTCGCGCATCACCGCGCCCGGGTTGTGCGAGGCCCACGAGCGGTCGTTGAGCGCGATGTAACCGAAGAGATCGCGGGTCTCGCCGTACTCGTAGAGGTAACGGCTCGCCCACGCGGTGTATCCGACCGCGCCGCGAACGGTGTCGGGGCCGAAGCCGTCGCCGCCGAGTGCCCCCGCACCACCCATGCCGAAGGGCGCGCCGCGCCGGAACGGGTCGTTCGCCGCCGACCGCGAGAACATCGGGTTGCGGTAGAGGGCGTGGTACACGAGCGCCACGTCGCATTGCCCGCTCGAGACGGCACCCACCGCGTTGGCGATCGCGAACCCGAACGGGATGCCCGGCCCGACGTAGTAGTTCACCTCGGGGATGCCCAGCGCCGACTGCAGGTAGCCGTTGTTGGCGCCGATCAGCCCGTTGACCTCCGACTTGTCGATGCCGGCGGCGCGGATGGCGTCGACGCACGCGTCGACGGCCAGGGAGTCGGGCGTGACGCCCGTGCGGCTCCGCGTGAAGCCGGTGGTGGCCGCAGCCGCGATCGCGACCTGGTCCTTCGCGGGGTTGCGGGTGGCAACGCTCACGGCCCACCCGCTCGGAGCGCGAAGACCGGGTACGGGCGGGCGTCGCGCTCGATCCACGCGAGCGACACCCGCTGACCGATCGCGAGGTCGTCCGGATCCACGCCCACCACGGTGCTGGTGAAGCGGAGGCCGGGCTGCTCGTCGAGCTCCACGGTGACGACGGGATGGGGCGTGGAGTAGTCGACGCCCTCGGCGGGCGGCCCCTGGTGGAGGAGCATCAGCAGGTGGATCGTGCCGGCGCCCGACACCGGGGTGGCGACCACGTTCCTCGACCAGCACTGCGGGCAGATCGGCTTGGGCCGGTGGTGCCACCACCCGCAGTCGGCGCAGCGGTTGAGCCGGAGCTCGCGGTGCAGGAGCCCGCGGTAGAAGTGCTTGTTGACGTGGTCGAGCCGGACACCCTGGTAGCGCGCGAGCAGCTCTTCGTCGGTCTCCTCGCCCCCGCGGGGAGCGCCCGTCACGCCTGCTCCGGGGGCTCGCTCACGTGGGGGAACAGCTCCTCGAAGGTGCCGATGCGGATGCGGTGGCTCACCTCGGGGTCGAGGTCGTCGAACAGCTCGTGCAAGGTCTTCTGCGTGTGACCGAACGTGCCCTCGATGTGGGGGTAGTCGCTCCCCCACATCAGGTTCCGGTAGCCCATCGCCCACATCGCCGCCGGGGCCGACTCGTCGTGCTGGAACGTGGTGTACACCTGCCGGTAGAGGATCTCCTTCGGGAGCTGCGAGAGCGCGGGCCGGACGAACATCCCGTGCTGGCGGTACGCCTCGTTCATGCGGTCGCCGAGGAAGGGCACCCAGGTGGCGCCGCCCTCGGAGACGAGGACCTTGAGGTCGGGATGGCGGTCGAGCGCGCCCGACGAGATGAGCTTCGTGGCGACGCGCTGCCCGCCGTACGTGGTCTCGACGTAGTTCAGGATCGCGCCGCCCGGGCCCCGGAACCTCACCGGGCCCTCGTCGCCGCCGTCGGAGCCGATGTGGAAGCCGAGCACCATGCCGGTCTCCTCGCACGCGGACCAGAGCGGCTCCCAGTGGTCCTGGTTGAGGTCGGGCAGCCCCTCGGGCAGACCCGTGGGGACGCTGACGAGCTTCAGGCCGACGTCGGCCGCGTGCTGCACCTCGGCGACGGCGTCGTCGATGTCGAGGAGCGGGACCGAACCGGTGGGCACGAGGCGGTGGCCCGACTTCGCCGCGACCTCCGACGCCAGCCACTCGTTCTGCAGTCGCGCGACCGTCTTCACCATCTCCGGGTCGCGCAGCATGCTCTCCCAGAGACCGAGCGACGCGTAGACGACCTCGGCCCAGACGCCTTCCTGGTCGAGGTCGCGGAGGCGCTCCTCGAGCGACGCCGCGCCGCGCTCGGAGACGAGGTCGATGATGGTCTTGCCCGACGCGTCCGTCTTCGTCGCGAGCTTGGGCAGCTTCCGCCGGAAGCTCTTGCCGTCGACGTAGACGGTCTCGTACTCGCCGTCGGGGTCCTTGACGCTCCGCGGCATCCGCTCCGCGATGTCCTTCGGGAGGATCTCGTTCCAACGTTGCGTCTCACCGGTGGCGTGCGAGTCGCCCGAGTTCGCCCACAGCTTCTGTCCGTCCACGTGTTTTCCCTCCACGCTCGTCACCCGCGACACTTGTCCGGCGCCCGGCGAGAACTCTACTGTACCGTGTACGAACGGCCCGGTCCGCCGTCGACACAGAAGGGGGGACGGAGGACGCCATGAACCTGGACGACTTCATGCCGTTCATCGTGATCGGGCTCACCGCCGGTTCCATCTACTCCCTTGCCGCGCTCGGCCTCGTCCTCACCTACAAGACGTCGGGCGTCTTCAACTTCGCGCACGGCGCCATCGCCGCCGTGGCCGCGTTCGTCTTCTACGACCTGTGGCAGCGCGAGGGGGTGCCGTGGGGCGTGAGCGCGGTGCTGTGCATCCTGGTGCTCGGACCGGTGATGGGCTGGCTGCTCGAGCTGTTGACGCGCGCGCTCGCGCGCGTCGGCACCGCGTACCAGGTGGTCGGCACGGTCGGCCTCGCGCTCGGCATCAACGGCGCGCTCACGCTCTGGGCCTCGAACTGGAGCGACAACCTCGCCTTCCTGAACTTCCCGGCGTTCCTCCCCACCGGCACGTTCACCCTCTTCGGCGTCAACGTCGGCTACGACCAGGCCATCACGATGGGCGTCGCGCTCGTCTCCGCGATCGGCCTCTACCTGTTCTTCCGCTACCTGCGGCTCGGCGTGGCGATGCGCGGCGTGGTCGACAACCCGGAATTGGTCAACCTCACCGGCACCAACCCCACGGGCGTGCGCCGCTACGCGTGGGTGATCGGCACGGTCTTCGCCGCCATGTCCGGCGTGCTCCTCGGGCCCGTGCTCGGGCTCAACGTGCTGCTGCTCATCCTGCTCGTCGTCCAGGCCTACGGCGCCGCGGCGATCGGCTACTTCTCCAACCTGCCGCTCACCTACGTCGGCGGGCTCGTCATCGGCGTCGCCGCCGCGCTGTCGACGAAGTACATCGGCGACGTGAGCTGGCTCGGCGGCCTCCCGGCCAGCCTGCCGTTCATCGTGCTCTTCGTCGCGCTGCTGGTGACGCCGAAGGCGAAGCTCGCGCTGCGGCGCCCACCGCCCCCGCCCCCGCCGCGCGTGGCCTACACCGCGCCGGCACGCGTGAGCATCCCCGGCGCGGTCATCGTGGTCGTGCTCCTCGCGTTCGTCCCCGACCTCGTGGGCACGCGGCTCGCGGCGTGGACGCTCGGCGTGATGTACATCGTGCTGTTCCTGTCGCTCGGGCTCCTCGTGCGCACGTCGGGGATGATCTCGCTGTGCCAGCTCGCGTTCGCCGCGGTGGGCGCGGCGACCTACGGCAACCTCGTCACCGATCACGGCGTGCCGTGGCTGTTCGCGCTGTTGCTCGCCGGGCTGGTCACGATCCCCGTGGGCCTCATCATCGCGATACCAGCCATCCGGCTCTCGGGTGTTTTCCTCGCGCTCGCCACGCTCGGCTTCGGCATCATGCTCGAGCACATGTTCTATACGCAGGACCTGCTGTTCGGGCCGCTGGCCGACGGCATCAAGTCACCCCGCCCGGGATTCGCGACGAGCGACCACGACTACTACCTGTTGGTACTCGCCGTCGCGGTGGTGTGTTCGATCGCGGTGGTGGCGATCGTGCGCGGCCGGCTCGGGAGGCTCCTGCGCGCGTTGGCCGACTCGCCGCTCGCGCTCGACACCCAGGGCGCCACCACCAACGTCACCCGCGCGCTCGTGTTCGGGATCTCCGCGTTCTTCGCGGGGATCTTCGGCGCGCTCATCGCCGGGTTCTTCGGCTCGATCAGCGGCGCGTCGTTCCCGTCGTTCACGTCGCTCACGATCATCGCGGTCGTCGTGCTCTCCGCCGGTGGCGCGCCTTGGTACGCGCTGGTGGCAGCGATCGCGTTCCAGGTGTTCCCGTCGTACCTGGCCGACTGGCTCGGCATCGACAACATCGCCGCGTACGTCCAGATGTTCTTCGGCCTCGGCGCGGTGGTGTTCGTGGGCTCGATCTCGAAGCGACCACCGCAGATGCCCCCCGGGCTCCAGCGCTTCCTCGACCGGCTGGGCGGGCGGAAGCGGGCGAGTGCCGAGCAGCGCGAGGCCGCCGTCCCCGCCCCGGCGGTCGCTCCGGTCGCGGCGCGACCGCCCGACCACACCGGGCTCGAGGTGGAGGGCATCACGGTGCGCTTCGGCGGCCTCGTTGCCGTCGACCACCTCAGCCTCGCCGCGCCCGTGGGCCGGATCACGGGGCTGATCGGGCCGAACGGCGCCGGCAAGACCACGACGTTCAACGCCTGCTCCGGGCTCCAGAAGCCGAGTGAGGGGCGGGTGGTCCTCCACGGCAAGAACGTGACCCGGCTCGGGCCCGCGGCGCGCGCGCGGCGCGGGATGGGGCGCACGTTCCAGCGGTCGGAGCTGTGGCCGTCGCTCTCGGTCGAGGAGAACGTCGCGCTCGGCCTCGAGGCATCGATGGCCGGCGCGGGCGCGCTCTCGCAGCTCGTCGGCAAGCCCGGCGATCGCAAGCGCATCGAGGCGGCGGTCGACCGCGCGCTCGCACTCACGGGCGTGGAGCAGCTGCGCGACCGCCAGGTCGCGTTGCTGACCACCGGCGAGCGCCGGCTCGTCGAGCTGGCGCGCTGCCTCGCCGGCCCCTTCGACGTGATGCTCCTCGACGAGCCGTCGTCGGGCCTCGACGCCACCGAGACCGAGCAGTTCGGGCACGTGCTCACCCACGTCGTCGCCGAGCGCGGGGCAGGCATGCTGCTCGTCGAGCACGACATGGCGCTCGTGATGGAGGTGTGCGAGCACATCTACGTGATGGACTTCGGCGAGCTGATCTTCGAGGGCTCACCCGACGAGGTCCGCGCCAGCCCGATCGTGCAGGCGGCGTACCTGGGCACCGAGGGCGAGCTGGCGCCGGTCGGGGCGGGCGCCGAGCCCGCGGGCGTGCCCGACCCGGCCACCGCCTGAGCGCGCGGAGGGAGGACGCCGGTGTTCGAGCTCGCCAACGTCACCGCCGGCTACGGGGACACGACCGTGCTGCGCGACGTGTCGATCTCGGTGCCCGACTCGACGGTCGTCGCCCTGCTCGGGCCGAACGGCGCCGGCAAGACCACCACGCTGCGGGTCGCCTCGGGCCTCGTCCGCCCCCGGCAGGGCACCGTGTCGCTCGGCGGCGACGACATCACCCGGCTCGGACCGTACCGGCGTGTGGCGCGCGGTCTCTGCCACATCCCGGAAGGCCGCGGGATCTTCCCGTCGCTCACGGTGCGCGAGAACCTGATCCTCGACGTGTCGAGGGGCAAGGAGCGCGACGCCATCGAGCGGGCCGTCGCGACGTTCCCGGTGCTCGGCGAACGTCAGCGGCAGGTGGCGGGCACCCTGAGCGGCGGCGAGCAGCAGATGCTCGCGCTCGTCCGCGCCTACGTCGCCAACCCGACCGTCGTGCTCGTCGACGAGGCATCGCTCGGTCTCGCCCCGCTCGTCGTCGACAGCATCTTCGAGTTCATCGCGCGGCTCGCCGCCGAGGGCGTGTCCCTGCTCGTCGTCGAGCAGTACGTGAGCCGGGCCCTCGAGCTGGCGACCACCGTCTACCTGCTGAACCAGGGCGAGATCGTCCACGCCGGCCCGGCCACCGAGCTCGACGAGGACACGATCTTCGCCCTCTACGCGGGCAGCACCACCACCGTGAGCTGAACCGCAGCGGTCGCGATCACTACGTCTGCCGCACGCACACCGGCTTCATGCCGCTCGGCGACGAGATCTTGTGGTTCTTGGTCTGCATCGTGAAGTAGCAGCTGATGTGCGGGTTCGACGCGGAGCCGGCCGTGAACGTGATCGGCTGCGGCGCCAGGCCACCGAGGGTCTCGTCCTTGAACTGGTACAGGGCGTTCACGACGTCCTGGGGCGTCGGGTTGGTCGCGGTCATCTTGTCGGCGGCCGCTTCCATCGCCTTGGCCGCGGTCCAGATCTGCGTGGCCGGCTGGCGGGTGTTCCCCGTCAACACCTTGGGCGCGTACTTGTCCATGGCGGCGTGGAACTCCTTCGTCGCCGGCGTGTTGGTCGCAAGGTACGGGAAGGAGTAGATGGCCGCGTACTGGCCCTTGATGTTGGGGTTCTTGATCAGCGCGTCCTGGGCGAGCCCGCCGTCACCGCTCAGGTAGATCGGGAAGTACTGCTGCCGCGCGCAGTCCCGTGCCATGCGGGGCAGCTCGGTGGCGCCGGTGGCGATGTAGATGGCTTGGGCGCCGTCCTGCTTCAACGTGACGCACTGGGCGGTGAAGTCGGCGGCGGTGACGTCGACCCCGAGGCCGGCCGTCCACGTCATGCCGTACTTCTTCGCGTAGTTCTCGAACAGCGGCGCCGCCGCCGCGGCCTGGGGGATGGCGGAGTCGTACGTGGCGCCGATCTTCTTGATGCCGTTGTCGGCGGCGTTCTGCACGCCGGCCTGCAGCCCGTCGAGGATCGCAGTGGTGGTGACGGGGAAGTAGAGCGGGTTGGCGGTCCAGTTGGTGGAGTACGCCCCGCCGCCGATGATCGGCACGCCCGCCGCGGTGGCGAGCGGTGCCCACACCGACTCGGTGGCCGTCGCGTTCTCGCCGACGATGGCGACGACCCCCTCGGAGAGGAGCTTCTTCATCGCCTCGGAGGCCTTGGCCGGGTCGGTGCCGTCGTCCTCGCTCTTGACGACCACCTTGTAGCCGTTCACGCCGCCCTTGGCGTTCACCGACTTCGCCCATGCCTGCAGCGTGTCGGCGAGGTCGGTGCTCTTCTGGCCGGGGGTCGACGCCGACGTCTCGCTCAGGATCTGGCCGATCACCAGGTTGCCCTTCGATCCCGACGAGGTCGTCGTCGTCTGCCCGCTCGCCGGCGCGGCGCCGAAGGCGGCCCCCACGCCCAGCGCCAGCAGCGCGGCGAACAGCGTGAACGATGGCTTGCGGAACCGCATCTCGTCCCCCCTGGACCATTGACCGGGACCATTGACCGGCCCGGCGCCGGCAATCTTCGGTCGTACAAATGACGGGGGTAGTCAAGCACAAAGCGCCTGCGGTGTGTAGTCGCCCCCCCGGCGCGTCAGCCGCGAGGATCCCCGGGGAGGAGATGGTCGGTCAGCACGACCGGGAACGGCAGCGGCGCGGGATCGAGGACGGCACTGCCGTCGCCGGCCCGGTGGTGGACGCCGATCCCCGCGTCGAGGAGTGCGCGCTCCGCGGCGAGCAGGTTCTCGACGGTGAGCCCGAGCGCGAGGCACCGCGCCCGGTCGTACACCGCGCCCCACACCTGCTCGCTCTCGGCCGCGCTCGGCGGGATCGGGTACAGCGCGAGCAAGCAGTCGCCGAGCGCGACCGTGGCACGGATCGTGTCGGCGGGCCCGTCGACGGCCAGGACTTGTACGTCGGTGTCGAGCACGTCGCCGAGGCGCCGCGCGGCTTCTCCCGGTTCCTCCACGACGGCGCCCACGAACGCGACGTGCGCGGGTTCGACGACCGGCGGTTGCTCGAACGGGGGCTCCGGCGCGCCCCACCGCGGGTCGTCGCCCTGGCGCTTCGAGAACCACTCGATCAGCAGACCCGATGTGTCACCCGGCCGCGTGAACGCGAGCCCGTGGTCGACGCGTGTCGCCACCCGAACGCCGGCGCGCTCGGCACGCGCGAGCGCCTCGTCGAGGTCGGCGACCTGCACGGCCACCGAGTGCATGCCGCCGCCGAAGCGCTCGACGAACCGGTGCACCGGCGACGCGTCGCCGAGCGGTTGGCCGATCTCGATCGAGTTGTCGGCGATCCACGTCATGCCGCCGCGGCGTTCGACGCCGGGCGTGGGCACCTCGTTGTCGTGCAGGACCCGGCAACCGAAGAGGCGCGCGAGCGGGTCGAGGATGTCGTCGTAGCTCGCGCCCATCGCGGTGGCGTGGAACATCCACCGGACGCCGCTCACGACGGCGCCCGCAGTCGCGGCAGCACCTTGGATTCGAAGAGGTGCAGCGACTCCCAGCCGAGCGCGGGGTCGAGTCCGCCCATCAGCGGCTTGAACGAGACCCCGCCGCGCGCGCGGATGAGCTCGACCGCCTCGTCGGGCGTGACCACCTCGTACATGCCGCTCGCCCGCAGCTCGTCGGCCGTCTCGAACGCCGAGTACGGCGACCCGCGCATGCCCTTCGCCCACTCGGCGTAGTCGTTGGTCTCGTGCATGGCGTGCGGCGCGATCTGCGCCCACGCGCGGTCGGGGTCCTCCGCGATGTGGAAGAACATGCCTCCTGCTCCACCCCTGGCTGCTCCACCCCTGGCTGCTCCACCCCTGGCTCCACCTGCACCCCGGCGGCGCGGGGGCTCCGGCACCGGCTTGCCGAGCGCGGCGAGCTCCTCCAGGTAGATGTCGTACAGGCGCGCGCCGACGGGCTGGAAGTCGTCGGCGATGCGGGCGGCGCGCCGGGCCGCCGCCGGCGACGAGCCGCCCATCGCGATCTCCGGCCGCGGGCGCTGGGCCGGCCGCGGGAGCACGCGCACGGTGTGACCGCGGAACTCGAACGGCTCGCCCGTCCATGCCTGCTTCAGCACTTCCACGCCCTGCTCCATGCGCGACGGGCGACGGCGGATGTCGAGGTCGAACTGCTCGTACTCCTCCGGCCGGTAGCCGGCTCCGACCGTGAGGCGCAGCCGGCCGCCGGAGATCAGGTCGAGCACCGCGAGGTCCTCCGCCAGCCGCACCGGGTCGTAGAGCGGCAGGAGCACGACGTTCATGCGGATCAACATCCGCTTCGTGACCGCGGCCACCGCGCTCCCGAGCACGATCGGCGACGGCAGGTAGCCGTCGACCGACGCGTAGTGCTCGAGCCGGCTCACACCCGCGAACCCGATCGCGTCGGCCCACGCGCACTGCTCCACCGCCGCCGCGTACAGGTCGACGGGTGCCGCGCCGAAGTCGGGGGCGCGCATGTCGTAGGTCAGTGAGAACGAGAAGTCCTCTGCCGCAGTCATGCCCTTTGGCCTAGTCGCTCGCCTGGCGCGTCGCAAAGCCAACGGGGATCATGGTGGGCGTGCCCCACTCCATCGACTCCATCGACGTGCGTGCCGACGTCACCGACGCAGCCGGATTCGGCGAACCCCTGTCCACCGCCGCCACCGTCACGCTGCCCGACCCCGTCGGGTTCGCCCGCACGAGCCCTCCGGTCGTGTGCTTCGGGTTCCCGGGCGGCGGCTACGGCCGCCGGTACTTCACCTTCGACATGCCCAACTCGTCCGGCGGCGGGCAGGCGGGGTGGCACGCCGCGCGCGGCTGGGTCTTCGTGGGCTGCGACCACCTGTTCGTCGGGGACAGCGACACGCCGTCGGATCCGGGGCAGCTCACGTTCGACACGGTCGCGGCGGCCAACGCGGCGACCGTCGCGCACGTGCTCTCGCTGCTCGCCGACGGGAAGGTCGCCGACTCGTTCCCCGCGGTACGCGATCCCGTCGTGCTCGGCATCGGGCAGTCGATGGGCGGCTGCTTCACCATCGTGCAGCAGGGACGCCACGCGACGTACGACGGCATCGGCGTGCTCGGCTTCAGCGCGCTCCAGACGACGTTGGCCTTCCCGCCCGGCGCGCCGGAGGGCACCGACGCGTTCACGGCGCGCGGCGACGGCCTCCCGCTCG
>DASPTH010000109.1:0-17816 GCA_035623515.1 Acidimicrobiia bacterium | reverse complement strand
ACCGGAGGACGTCGAAGAACGACGACGCCCCCGCGGCGCGCCGGCAGAGCACGCTGAGCACCTGGGCGCCGGTGTTGTAGAGCCAGCGCTCGCCGGGCTGCGCCATCAGTGGCAGCGCTCCCAGCCTCCTCATCCACTCGTCCGGGTCGGGAGGTGTCAGCGGGTCGGGCGGGCCCAGGGTGGCCAGCTGCGCCTCCGACGCGGCGGCAGCGACCGGCCACGGGGTCGTCGCCGCGAACATGTCGACGTGCATGCCGAAGCCGAACGTGAACGTGAGGAGGTCGCGGAGCGTGACCGCGCGCGCGGCAGGCACCGTGTCGTCGAGAGGACCGTCCATCCGCCGGAGCACACGCGGGTCGGCGAGCTCCGGCAGGCACCGGTCGACGGGCTCGTCGAGGGTGAGACGGCCCTCGTGCACGAGCGTCAGTGCCGCCGCGCCGGTGATCGGCTTCGTGGTGGACGCGATCCGGAACTGTGAGTCGCGTTGTACGGGCGCGCCGCCGATGCTCAACGATCCGTGCGTTTCCACGTGCACCTGCTCGCCGCGCGCGACGAGCGCGACGAGTCCCGGCACGTCGTCGTCGCCGACGTGCGCGCGGACGGCGTCGGAGAACCGTGCGAGTCCTTCGCGCGTGAAGCCGCCGCTCACGCGGCGGGCGGCGTGCGCAGCTTGAACTGCGCGCCGGCGGGGTCGGCCGCGGTGGCGAGACGCCCGTACGGCGTATCCTCCGGCCCGGCGATGATCGCGCCGCCGAGCGCGGTGACCTCGGCGACGGTGGCGTCGGCGTCGTCGACCTCCCAGTAGACCGACCACTGTGCGGGCGCGCCGTCGGGCAGGAACGCCTTCGCGTCCATGATCCCGGCGAGCTCGCCCTCGCCGTCGGGGTTGCGCATCGTGCTGTAGCGGAACTCGTCGGTGTCGCTCACGGTGTCGACCTCCCAGCGGAACACCGCGCGGTAGAACGCGATCGACCCGGCGTGGTCGGGGGTGTGGAGCTCGAACCAGCTCGGCGCGCCGTGCTCGTTCAGCACGACGAATCCCGGGAACGTGCCGGACTGCCAGGCGCCGACCGTCGCGCCGGCAGGATCGAGCATCACCGTCTGGAACCCGAGGTCGGCGACCGGCTCGGGCGCGAACTGCACCTCCGCGCCCTCGGCCTTCGCGGCGTCGGCCGTCTTCTGGATGTCGTCGGTGGCGAGGTAGATCTTCCAGGTGTCGTCGGCGGGCATGTCGGCGCCCATCGGCCCCATGCCGCCGGCGATCGGCACGCCGTCGCGCAGGAACATGAAGTAGCCGCCGAACTCGGGGCTCGGCTCGCCGGCCTCCCACCCGAACAGCTCGCTGTAGAAGCGGCGGCTGCCCTCGACGTCGGAGGTCCACAGGTCGGTCCAGCAGGGCGCTCCGATCGGAGCCCGGTCACGGGTGGTCATGCTCGCTCCTCCTTGGGGGGACCGTCCGGTCGTCGAGGTAGACGGGCCCGGCGGCCGGAACTCATCGGTCGTCGCCGACTGATTCTTCCCCGTTGGCGGCAGCGGCGTCACCCGCGATCCGTCGCCTCGGAGGCCTTCACAGCCGGGGGGTCGGATCGGGGGATCAGACCGGGGGGTCAGACCGGCGCGCCGGCCAGCGCGGCGAGGGCGCCGATGGCGCCGGCGGCGAGCAGGCAGGTCACGACGCCGCGGCGCAGCACCAGGAGCCAGAAGAGCGCCGCGACGAGGAGAGGGACCTGCCACGCGTGCTGGAAGGCCAACCCGAGCGGAACGGCGGAGCCCGCGATCGCACCGACGGCCGCCGGGCCGGCGCCGGTGAGGAAGGACTGGATCGCCGAACTGGCGCGCAGGAGCGCGAACCGCGGGCCCCCGACGAGGACGAAGAGAAAGGAAGGCGCGAACGCGACGAGGGCGGCGAGCAACCCGCCACCGACGCCGTGTGCGGCGTAGCCCACCGCGGCCACCGTGAGCACGACCGGACCGGGCGTGATCTGGCCGAGCGCGACGGCGTTCAGGAACTGCGCGCTCGTCATCCAGTGGTACGCGTCGACGGCGTCGTGCTGCATGAGCGGGACGATCACGAAGCCGCCGCCGTACGACAGCGCACCGACCTTGAACGCCACCCACGCGAGCGCGCCGATCCCGCCCACGGCGACGGCCGGCGCGACGCCGAGGGGCGCGAGTGCGGAACGCGCGCTCGGGGGTGCCGGGCGCCGGCGGACGGCGACCTCCGTCACACCACACGCGAGGAGTACGAGCACGAGGAACGGACCGACGGTCGCCGCCGCCACGCCTCCGGCGACCGCGTACGCGATCCAGCGGACACGCCCCACGCGCCCCGCGCCGGCACGCCGCCAACTGGCGGGGACCAGCATCGAGGCCGCGTGCAGCGCGACCGCAGGCACGGCCGCGCCTGCGCCGGCGGCCGCGCCGAGGACCGCACTCGGCGGATGGCCCGAGAGAAAGACCGCCGAGAGGGCGAGGATGAGGGCGAGGCCCGGGACGATGAAGCAGACGCCGCCGAGGACCGCGCCGACCGCGCCGCGCAGCCGCCACGCGCAGAAGATCGTGAGTTGCGTGGACGCCGGGCCGGGCAGGAGGTTCACGGCGGCGATCCCGTCCTCGAACTCCTCGCCGTCGAGCCAGTGGCGCTCGTCGACACACAGTCGCCGCGCGAGCGCGATGTGGGCGGGTGGGCCGCCGAAACCGATGCAACCGAGGCGCGACCATTCGCGCGCGATGGTCGCCAGCGGGACTTCCGCGCGCGCGTGCGCGCCGTGGCCGTCGTGAGTCACCGGAACTCGTCGGGTAGGACCTCGCGCGCGAGCTCCCGCAGCTGTTGCTTGGTCCGCTCGAGCTCGCGGCGCCCCTTGGCGGTGGCGACGTAGGACCGGCGCGTCCGCCCGTCGACCACCTCCGGGCGGGAGCGGACGAGACCCGCCCGTTCCATGCGGTGGAGCGTGGGATAGAGCGACCCCGGGCTGATCGTGTACCCGTGGCGTGCGAGCTCCTCGGTCATCCAGGCGCCGTGCACGCCGCGCTCGGCCGCGTGGTGGAGGACGTGGAGTTGCACCGCGCCCCGGAGGAATTCGCGCATCGGCCGCGACCATAGCGCGATATCGGTTTTCGATATCGACGGTCCACCGACGAACTCTGGTGTGCGCGGCAGTCTGGACGGGTACCGCCGACCAACGAGGTGATCGCATGACCAGTCAGAGCCGCATCACGCAGGTGGGGACCGTCGGCGTGCCCGTGAGCGACCAGGACCGCGCCCTCGAGTTCTTCGTCGACCTGCTCGGGTTCGAGCGGCGACTCGACGTCCCGTTCGGCGACGGGCTCCGTTGGATCGAGGTCGCGCCGGCGGGCGCGGTCACGACGATCGCACTCGTACCGTCGCCCGGCGGGCACGGCGCGACCGACACCGGGATCCGGCTCACGACGGCCGACGCCGACGCCGACCACGCGCGATTGCGTGCGCGCGGCGTCGACGTGGACCCGGAGGTCCTGCGATGGGAGGGCGTGCCGCCGATGTTCTCGTTCCGCGACCCCGACGGCAACACGCTGTACGTCGTCGAGCAGAGGTGACCCGCGGGCGACGGTGCAGCCGCACGAGGTGCGGTAGACAACCGGGCGTGACCCCACCCGATCCCGACGCCCTCGCACTCCTCGACGCGACCCGCGACCTCGCCGACCGTGTCTGGCGTTCGCAGGCGTCGCCGGCCGCGCGCGCGGCCGTGGCTGCCGAGGTGGCGCGGCTCGTGGCGCAGCTCGGTCCGTTCGATGAGGAGGCTCCGGTGCGGACCGAGCTCGGCGGTGCGCTGCCGGGCCGCGGGCATCCGCTGCTGCCACCGATGGTGCACGGGGGGGACGGCCGCCGCAGGATCGGGACCGTGACCTACACACGCGCGCACGCGGGTGCGGGTGACGCGGTGCACGGCGGTCAGGTCACGTTGCTCTTCGACGAGATGCTCGGTGGCGTGGCGGGCACCGCGGCTGCGAGCCGGACCGCATCGCTCACCGTGCACTACCGGAGCCTCACTCCGATGGGGACCGAGCTGGCGGTCGAGGGGTGGGTGGATCGGGTCGAGGGACGCAAGATCTACGTGCGGGGTCGCCTGCTCGACGGCGATCGCGTGTGCGCCGAAGCCGAAGGGCTCTTCGTCGCGGTCGACGACTGGTCGTGAAGGGAAGGGAGAACACATGGACTGGAAGCTCGAGGCGATCGTCCTGCCGGTGGCCGACCCCGATCGCAGCAAGGACTTCTACGAGCGGGCCGGCTTCCACCTCGACGTCGACCACCAACCGAACGACGAGTTCCGCGTCGTCCAGTTCACGCCGCCCGGCTCGGCGTGTTCGATCACCTTCGGCATCGGACTCAACGACGAGCGGCCCGGCTGCGTGCAGGGACTGCATCTCGTGGTCAACGACATCGAGGCGGCGCGTGCGGAGCTCGCGGCGCGCGGCGTCGACGTGAGCGAGCCGTTCCACTTCGGTGACGCGGGGCAGGCACCGGGCCTGCACCCCGAGCGTGCCGACTTCGGCACCTATCTCTCCTTCCGCGACCCCGACGGCAACGGCTGGCTCGTCCAGGAGAGCGGCAACCGGCCGGCGGCCGCCTGACGCCAATACCGAGCGATCACTCCTTGCGGGCCCGGCTCGGGGCCACGCGGGGCGGCTCGTCGGGCTGCTTCGGGTAGACGGGCGGCCACGGGGCGTCCATCAACCCGTTCGCGCGGTCGCGTTCGTACATCGCGAGCAGCGGTTCGAGCGACTGCGGGTCGTCGTTCATCGCCGCCCACGGATCGCCGGTCGCGGCGAAGCGCGCCGGCAACGTGGCGAGGGTGAGGTCGTCGGGATGGACGTCGGCGATCTCGTCCCACACGAGCGGCGTGGAGACCTGGGCGCCCGGCCGCGCGCGCACCGACCACGCGCCGAAGACGGTCTTGTGCGGCGCGTTCTGGTTGAAGTCGAGGAAAACGCGCTCGCCGCGCTCTTCCTTCCACCACGCGGCGGTGATGAGGTCGGGACGACGACGCTCGAGCTCGCGCGCGATCGCGACTGCCCCGTGACGCACCTGGTACGAGTCCCAGCGCGGTTCGAGCCGCACGTACACGTGCAGCCCGCGGTTCCCCGTGGTCTTCGGGTACCCGACGATGCCGAGCTCGTCGAGCAGGGCGCGCAGCTCCACCGCGGCGGTGCGTACGTGCGTGAAGTCGGTTCCGGGTTGCGGATCGAGGTCGAGACGCAGCTCGTCGGTGTGCTCGGGATCGGCGGCGAGGTACGGCCACGGATGGAACCCGAGGCACCCCATGTTCACCGCCCACAGCACGTGGGCGACGTCGGCGGCGACAAGTGCGCGTGAGGTAGTGCCGTTCGGCGTGCTCACGATCGTCGTGTGGAGCCACTCCGGCGCGGCCTTGGGCACGCGCTTCTGGAAGAACGACGGCCCTCCGGCCCCCTCCGGGAAGCGCTGCAACAGCGTCGGTCGGCCGCCCATCGTGCGCATGAGCGGCTCGGCGACGGCAATGTAGTGCTCGACCAGGTCGAGCTTGGTCTCGCCGTGCTCCGAGAAGAACACCTTCTCCGGGTGTGTGATGCGAACCTGGTGCCCGTCGATCTCGACGAGATGCTCCTTGGCCGCGCCCACGCCCATCACGGTAGTGGTAGCGACGCGGCGGCCCGCTCAGCCCGCCGCGATCAGCACCAGCCCGACGAGCGCCAGCAAGAGGCCCGCGAGCTGCAGCTTGGCGACGGGTTCGCGCAACACGGCCCACGCGCACGCGACGGTGAAGGCGGGACCGAGGGCGGCGACGGGTGCGACGAGCGACTCGAGCCCTCGGCGCACCGCGACGAGCAACAGCACGGTCGCGCCCACGTCCACCGCACCGGCACCGACGGCCATCCACGACTCGGGTGACGGCAGGTGCAGGGTCGCGCGCGTCAGCACCACGACGAACAGCACGAGCACGACCGCGGCGGCGCGGCCCGTGAGCACCGGCCAGAAGCCCGAGCCCTCGCGTGACTCGGCGTAGAGCACGAACGACCACCCGAAGAGCAGCCCCGCGCCGAGCGCGAGTACGAGCGCCCGCCTTCCGCCTCCGGTCGCGGCGTCGTGCTCCCGCGCGATCATGCCGCCGGCGACGATGGCGCACGCGACCCCGGCGAGCGCGACCGCCGACGGTCGCTCGCCGGTGGCGAGACCCCAGATCACCGGGATGCACGACGCGACCACTGCCGTGATCGGTGCGACGACGCCCATGCGGCCGAGCGCCAGCCCCTGGTAGAGGGCGCCGAGCGCGACCACGTTGAGCGCCCCGGCGAAGGCGCCGAACGCAAGTTGGCGACCGGTCGGCGATCCGCCGAACACGAGCGCGAACACGATCGCACCGAGCACCGCGACCACCTGCGCGAGGGCGAGCACACTGATCATGCGCGCGCGGCGAGACGCCAACCCGCCGAGGAAGTCGCCCGAGCCGAAGCCGGCGGCGACGAGCAAGCCGATGAAGACGGCCACGGGCGCGGCAGCCTAGGGGTAGGGTCGCGCACATGACGGAGATCGAGTCGGCGTGGGGCAAGTACCCGGACTACGAGATCAACCTCGTGCCGTGCGACGCGACGGCGCGCGTGTGGCACGGCGACACGCTGCTCGCCGAGAGCGAGCGGTGTCTCCGCGTCGAGGAGACGCGCCACGTCGACCGGCTCTACTTCCCGATCGACGACGTGCGCTGGGAGCACTTCACCGAAACCGACCACCACTCGGTGTGCCCGTTCAAGGGTGAGGCCGACTACTGGACGCTCACGGTCACGGACCCGGCCGAGGAGAACGTCGTGTGGGCGTACCGCACGCCCTTCGACGAGGTCGGCGGAATCGCGGGTTACGTCGCCTTCTACCAGGAGCGCGTGCGCGTCGAGCTCGAGGAGCACTGGCCCGGCGACACCGACCAGCACGTGACGCGGTTCCCCGCGTGGGGCGACGCGCGCGACCTGCTGGATCTGATCGACGTGCAACCGGCCGGCCCGCGCCGCTTCGTGGGCGCGCCGTACCGCGACGTGTCGCGCAACGTCGTCGAAGGTGGGCAGATGCTCGCGCAGGCCATCGTGGCCGCGTCGAAGACACTGCCGGAGCAGCGGGTCACGTCGGCGTACATGATCTTCTCGAAGTCGGCGGCGTTCGACGCGCCGCTCGACCTCGACGTCGACGTCCTGCGCGCCGGTCGCACGTTCTCGACCGTCGAGGTGCGGGTGAACCAGGACGACCAGCTCCGCAGCACGGGGTTGCTGCTGCTCGACAGCGGCGCGCCCGACACGATCTCGGGCAACATCGAGATGCCCGAAGTCGCGGGCCCCGACGACGCGGTGCCGCTCGACATGCGCGTCACGAGCCGCGACATCCGCGTCGTCGACGGCGCCTACTCACCTGATCCCGATCGCGTCGGCCCGCCCGAGATCTACGCGTGGATCCGGTTCCGCGACGCGCCGCCGGAGCCGTACCTGCACACCGCGCTGCTGGCCCAGCCCACGACGCACTGGACCATCGCCGCTGCCATGCGCCCGCATCCCGGCTTCGGCGAGTCGATGGCGCACGTCACGCTGTCCACCGGGATCATGGCCGTGTCGATCGCCGTCCACGACGACGTGGACGTCACCGAATGGCTCCTCTATGCGAATCCCGCGATCCACGCCGGGCGCGGGCTGACCCAAGGTGAGGGTCACGTGTTCACGCAGGACGGCCGGCTGGTGGCGTCGTACACCGTGCAGGCGATGATCCGAGGTTTCAATACCGAACGCGACCCCGCCGCGCTCGGGCTCGACGCCACGAACGCGATGTAGTGCAACGCCACGAATTGTGAGGCGTGGGCTCAGATGAGCCCGAGCGACTCCACGTCCTTCATGAGCTGTTCCGGCGTCTTCGGCCACCACGGCGGCGACACCGAGGTCGCGATGCTCGCCGGCTCGACCGGCGCGCGCGTGTTCGACGCCTCGTACACGGCGAAGCAGAGTTGCAGCGTCCTGATCGCGAGGTCGCCGCTCATCTCCGGGTCGGTGCGCCCCTCGAGCAGCGCGTCGACGAAGTGTCGCGACGACTGCACGAAACCCTCGCCCCAATCGGCCTCGATCTGCGAGTAGGCCTCGCGGGTCCCGTCGGCCCGGTAGAGGAGCAGTGGCGGGAGGTCGTGCAATTCGCCGATGCACCGCGTGACCCACACGAGCCCCTCGGTGCCCTGGATCTCGACGACCTCGTCGGCCCCGTAGTACGCGCTGCGGATGTACATGTGCGGCGCGTACGCCACTTCCATCGTGCCCACGAGGTCGTCGCGCTCGTACTCGAAGATCGCCGCCATCGGCGCCTCGAAGAAGAGCGGTCCCATGCGCACGACGGCTTGCACGCTGCGAATGCTCTCGTCGGTGACCCAGAGCGCAAGCCCGTACTTGTGGACCATGTCGTCGAAGAGATGCCCGCCGGGGCTCTGGTCGTTGAACCGCCACGTGTAGCCCTCGGGCTGGATGTTGCGCTGGAACTCCGAGTCGGTCTCGCCCACGAGGGTCTTGATGCGGATCATCGTGGGCGCTCCGATCGCACCGCTTGCGACGAGCGCTTTGGCCTTCACGAGGGGTGGGTAGTGGAAGCAGCACTCGCTCACGCGGAACACCACGCCGGCGTCGGACGCGGCGGCGACCATCTCGCGCCCGTCGGCCACCGAGTTGGCGATCGGCTTCTGGCACGACACGTGCTTGCCTGCGCGCACGGCGGCGAGCGTGTGCTCCTTGTGCAGGTACGTGGGGGTGAGGATCTCGACCGCGTCGACCTCGTCGTCGGCGAGGAGGTCGTCGAGATGCTCGTAGACCTTGGGAACGTTCCACGCGCGAGCTGCGGCTTCGGCGACCGGCAACCGTGGGTCGCACACCGCGACGACGTCGCACTTCGGGTGTTGCAGGTACCCGCGCACGTTCAACTGCGCGATGTTGCCGGTGCCGACGATGCCGATCCGTACGCGGTCCACGGACGGGACGCTATCCGCTCGCGTGACCGAGGAGCGCGGCCCGCTTGGCCGCGTGCTCCTCATCGGTGAGCAGCCCGGCTCGGTGCAGGTCGTCGAGCTTGCCGAGCAGATTCGAGCGGTGGGCGAACTGCTCCGACGTGTGCGTGCCGGTGTGCGTGCCGCTCGTCGACGTGTAGAAGAGGCCGGTGCCGGGCAGACCGACGGTCCGCCGGACATCTCGGGATCCGACGGTCACCTGCGCGCCGCGCATGCCGAACGAGAAGCTCGGGCCCGGCCGGCTCAGGTTCATGTGCACGCCGGGCGCGAGCTTCACCCGTCGGAAGAACCGCAGTGCCATGCGCGCTGCCTCCTCGTTGGGCTCGGCCGTAGTGTGCCGGACGGGCGGGACACCGGGCGCCTGCCGTACCCTCTGGCGCATGGCCCACGGCGTCGTCGAAGAGTTCCTGCGCTGCCTCGTCGAGCACGACTGGCCCGGGCTCGAGGCGTGCCTGGCCGACGACTTCACGCGCGTCGGACCGTACGTCGACGTGTACCCGTCGAAGGCCGAGTACGTCGCCTTCATCTCCGACCTCATGCCGACGCTGCCGAACTACGAGATGGACGTCACGCGCGTCACGTACGGCGACGGCGTGGCGTACGCGGAGTTGTCGGAGACGATGGACGTCGACGGCGGTCGCCGGCGGACACCGGAGTGCCTCACGTTCGATCTCGACGGTGACGGTCGGATCGCACGCGTCGAGGTGTTCATCCAACGCCAGGAGTAGGACGCGCCGAGGGGCCGAAGTTGCGTCACCCACCGTCGTATAGCGTCGGTTGCTGACGCAACTTCGTAGTGGGTCGGCGACGAGGAGTGCACATGGCGCGAGTGCCGATCGAAGAGGGGTTCTTCCGGATCCCCGACGACCCGGGCGAGCCGCCGCGCCTGCTCGGCAGCCGGTGCCCGAACTGCGGCGAGTTCTTCTATCCGCGCCGCATGGTGTGCGCGCAGTGCCTCCACGAGGGTTGCGACGACGTCGAGCTGTCGACGCGGGGGCGCATCTGGACCTGGACGTACTGTCACGTGCCGCTCTTCGGGCGCAAGGACACCGACGTCCCGGGTTACGGCGTCGGACAGATCGATCTCGCCGAGGGGCCGCGCGTGCAGTCGATCCTCTTCGGCGGCCCCGACGACTTCGCGATCGGGATGGAGGTGGAGATCGACCTCGAGACACTGCGGGAGACCGCCGATGGTGACGAGGTCGTCATCTACCGGTTCCGCCCCCTCGCCGAACGGTCGGCGTGATGCGGCGCGGTCTCCGGTTCGAGGACGTCGCCGTCGCCGGGGTGGGCATGGTGCCGTTCGGCATGCTGAAGGAACGGCCGATCCTGCACCTCGCGCGCGACGCGGGCCTGGCGGCGCTGCACGACGCGCAGATGACGCTGGCCGACGTCGACGAGGCGTTCGTCGGTTACATCCAGCTCACGTCCATGATCGGCATCCAGGCGATGAAGGAGCTCGGCCTCACCGGGCTGCCCGTCGCGCACATCGAGAACGCGTCGGCCACCGGGCTGGTCGCGTTCCGGGAGGCGGCGTGGGCGGTGTCGTCGGGACGAGCCGACGTCGCCATGGCCCTCTGCTTCGACAAGTTCACCGACCTGCAGGCTCGCGGCGGGCGCGGCGGCGGGCGCGACGTGATCGACGCGCCGATCCTGCCCGCGTCGTACTTCGCGTTGTGGGCGCAACGCCGCATGCACGATCGGGGCACGAAGCCGGAGCACTTCGCGGCGATCGCGGCCAAGAACTGGAATTACGGGGCCGCGTGCCCGTTCGCGCACCGCCGGCCCGACCACCCGGTCACTCCCGAGGAAGTCCTCGCGTCGCGCATGGTGGCGGAACCGCTCACCACCATGATGTGCTGCCCGGCCGACGACGGGGCGGCGTGCGTGATCCTGGCGCGGGAAGACCTCGTGCGATCGCGCCAGCCCGGACGCCCGGTGGTGCGACCGCTCGCGTCGGCGTTGCAGTCGGAGACGTACGCGCGCGGGCACACCTTCATCGGTCCGGTGGTCGGACCGTCCACGATGACGCGCGACACCGCACGCGAGTGCTACGAAGCCGCGGGCGTCGGGCCGGAGGACGTCGACGTGGCGTTCTGCCACGACGCGTTCGTCAACGAGGAGCTCGAGTACTACGAGCTGCTCGGCTTCGCCGCCGAGGGAGAGGGTGACAAGCTCGTCGAGGCGGGGGAGACCGGCCCCGGCGGCCGGATCCCGTTCAACACCGACGGCGGGCTCATCGCCCGCGGGCACCCGGGCGGGCCGACCGGCCTCGCTCAGATCCACGAGTGCGTGCTGCAACTCCGTGGTGAGGCCGACGGCCGCCAGGTGGACAGCGCCCGGCTCGCGCTCGCGCACCTCGTGGGCGGCGGGAGCATCTGCACCGTGAACCTGCTCGAAAGGACGGATTGACGATGGCGACCACCGAGGAACTGCGCGCGGCCGGACGCGAGATCCAGGGCCAACTGTGGCCGGCGACGCGCACGAGCGCGGGTGGCCAGTTCCCCGCCGCCCAGCTCGCACCCGACTACTTCGACTACGTGCAGCAGACCGCGTTCGGGATGATCTGGTCGCGGCCGGGGCTCCCCGTCCGCGACCGGTCGATGATCACCGTCGCCATGCTGGCCGCGCTGGGCCACCACGAGGAGCTCCGCGCCCATCTCAACGGCGCGCTCAGCGTCGGTCTGTCGCGCGACGAGCTCGTCGAGGTGCTCATGCAGGTCGCGGTCTATGCCGGCGTCCCCGCGGCTGTCGCCGCGCTGCGCGTCGCCGCCGACGTGCTCTGACCGGCCTGTTCTGCCGTTTCCTCGCCGTCGCCTACGCCCTCGACACCGTCGCACGCGTCCGACACGATCCCCGACGAACCGGCAGCGCCAACGCGCCTCGCCAAACATGAACGCGGCGGTTCGCGTCCCTCTCCGAACGGCATCAGTTCGAGCGCGTTGTTTCCTTGTTCGGCGCCCCGGGTCGCGAGGGGCTTCTCCTTCGCGACTACGTATTCCTTCGGCTCTTACGTCCAGTTCGCTTGCGCGGCCTCGACCGCTTTGATCCACGCGTCATCGAGCGGAACCATCGGGATGACCTGGGTCTCTTCGAGATACGGAGCAAACGTGATCGTGTTCGCCATGTCAGGCGGTCCGTCGGATTCTGTGACCGTGATGAAGGTCCTACCGTCTGCTGCCGCCCACGACGACTCGGTTCCGGGCGGCAAGCCAACCTTCTGGAACACCTCGAATGACCTGCGGGCGTTGTCGACTCCGGGCGCGAGTCTGACGATGGTCAGATACTTCATGCTCTCTCCCCTTCGATGTGGGCTGTCCTGCATGTCGTTCGACCTGCAGGATCCGTTTCCGACTTGTAGTGCCGTCGGGGGAGGCCGTCAAACCCGACCCACGCTCGACCCGGGAATTCCGCTAGGTGACCGCCACCCACGGGGGCTGGAACGGAGAGCCCGACAGAGAGCGGCGTCGCAAGCGCAGAGTGACCCGCCGCGGTGAACCGGATCTGCTGAAGGCGGCCACGCGCTCGACTTCCCGGTCGACTGGCGCGACGGCATGCTTGCGCGTTGAGAGCGTTGCGTCCGGCGCTGAGGTCTGCGCGCGATCCGGGCGCGGGGTTGACGGAGCGTGGTTTACTGTCCCGCGGGAAGGCTCCATCTTCGGGGGACAAGGTGGTCGAGTTGCCTTCAGGGGCGGACACGTTCTCGTTTTCCGGTGCTGTGGCTTCGACGTGTTCCCCGTCGAGTGATGAGACGCGGCTGAGGACGCTCGTGCGTGCGACACGAATCGCGGACCTTGCTCGTGACCTTCATCTGCGCGTGCTCCGTGCGGGAGGCCGGGCGCGGAGTCGTCTTGCCGATCGGGGGCGTGCCCCCGCCGATGCCTCCCAGCTTCGTGTGCTTGCCGTGAGCCGTCTGTACCCTCCGCGCGATCGTGGTGGCGCGGAGGTCACCCTGCACTCCATTCTCCGGGAGCTCGTGTGTCGCGGTCACGAGCCACGGGTGCTCGTCACCAGCGGACCGCGGTGTTCGTACTGGCTCGACGAGATCCCGGTCGAGGCCTGCGCGGAAGAAAGTGTGGCCAAGGACCTGTACCGATGGGCTGATGTCGTCTTGGGGACCCACGCCGGGCGTGGCCACATCCTGCGAGACGCGGCGCGTGCTGGGCGGCCGATCGCGTTCTACCTGCAGCTCGGTCGCACACCACGTCACTTGATGTTCGGAACTCCTGACCTCACAGTGCTCAACTCGTACTTTCTCGGTCGGGAGTACGGACGACAGCGCGCCGTTGTGCTGCACCCACCCATCGACGAGGTCGATTACCTCACCACGCGTGGCGATGCGATCACACTCGTCAACCCGATCGACGAGAAGGGCATCGGGCTCCTGCTGGCGTTGGCTCGGCGACTACCCACACGCGGGTTCCTGACGGTGATGGGGCGGTCGTTGCAGCCCCTGCCCGCGTCGTTGCCTCCGAATCTGACGGTGCTGTCGACCCAGGCGGACATGCGAGTGGTGTACGGCAGGACTCGTATCCTGCTGGTGCCCTCGGCATACGAGTCGTACGGACGGGTCGGGCTCGAGGCCGCGGTGTCGGGGATCCCGACGATCGCACACGACATCACGGGGTTACGCGAATCCCTCGCCGACGCCGCGCTCTGGGTGGACCCAACTGCTCCGCTCGACGATTGGATCGCACGAATCGCCGAGCTCGACGACCCCGAGACATATGCACAATGGTCAGCGCGCGCTCGGCGTCGGTTCGACGAGCTCGATCCCGATCGGGAGTTCGACGAGTTCGAGCGCGCCCTGGTGCGACTGGCGACGTGACCGCGCCAGGTCGACGCGACGAACGGTGACTCGCGGCAACCAGCGCCCGCGCGACGACGTCGTACGCGGCCGGATCAGCTTTCGAACGGCCATCGGCCTTCGGCGCCGGCGAAGGTCCACGGCTCGGTTCGAGCCCAAGTCGGGAGGCAAGTTCATGTCGGGAACGGTTCCATGGGTCCGTCCGTACGCCCGAGCTTCATGGGGTCTCGCGCGCGCGTGGTTGCTGCAGCGAGGTAAGGACGGCGGTGTCATGGAATCGTCGGGTGTTTGGTCGGTAGGCTCGTGGTGGTGGGGGCGGAGTACGACGCGTTCATCTCGTATAGTCACGCCGCGGACCGGAACCTGGCGGTCGCGCTCCAGCGGGGTCTGAGTCAGTTCGCGAAGCCGTGGTATCGGCGCCGAGCCTTGCACGTGTTCCGTGACGACACGGCGTTGGCGGTGTCGCCGCACCTGTGGAGCTCGATCGTCGAAGCACTCGACGGTTCGCGCACTCTGATCTTGATGGCGTCTCCGGAGGCGGCTGCTTCGGAGTGGGTGAACCGCGAGCTCGACCACTGGACCGCCACGAAGCCCGACGACCGCATCCTGCCGGTGGTGACGGCGGGCGATTGGGTTTGGGACGATGGTGTGCAGGGCTTCGACGTCGCTCGATCATCTGCGGTACCTCCTGCGCTCCTGAGCGCGTTCGCCGACGAGCCGAGGCACCTGGATCTTCGTTGGGCCAAGGACGAACCCAACCTTGCGTTGCGCAATGGACGCTTTCGGGACGCAGTTGCCGAGCTGGCCGCACCGATCCGCAACGTCCCGAAGGATGAGCTGGAGAGTGAGGACCTCCACTTGCATCGCCGTGCGATGCGTCTCGCCCGGGGAGCTGTCATCGCGTTGCTCGGCCTCACTGTCGCTGCGCTGGCAGCGGGGGTCCTGGCGATCGCGAACGCGCACTCGGCGAATCAGCGTCGCATCGACGCCAACGCGCGTGGGCTGGCTGCCCAGGCGCTGGCGACGGCCGACGACGACCTCGTCGACGCCTTCGCGCTCGGACTTGCCGCGCATCACACCAGCCCCGGACCCGACGTGCAACGTGCGTTGCTCACGCTGCTCCAATCGAATCCTCGCCTTCAGGGATTTGTCGACATCACGCACGCGGACTACCCCACGACTGACATGGAGGCGAGCAGCGACGGTGAACACGTCGTTGTCTTGGAGAATCACGGTCAGAAGATGAATGCGGTGGTTCTCTCGGTGCGAGCAGGTACGCGCCGGATCGTCGCCAGCGGGTTCCCGATCCGTGTCGTGTTCGCGGGCGACGAGGGCTTCGGCATCACCAACGGGAAATCGAATCTGTTGCGCTTCTACCGTTGGAACGGACAACAAACCTGGCGAGCCACGCTCGAGGCCAACAGCAACACCACGGTCTCTCCGGACACACGCCGCGCTGTCATCGAAGCACCCGACGGACGCCTCGCGCTCCTCGACCTCGGAACCGGTCGGCAACTCGCCGCGTTCGGCAGCGCCCCTGCGATCGCCACCCCGACGTTCAGCCAGAACAGCGCGCAGGTCTTGGTGGAGGACGGTGCGGGCTTGCAGCTGGTCGAAGCCCGGACGGGATCGATCGTGAAGACCCTCACCGTGCCCACCCAGATCGGGCCCGTCTGGAGCGGCACGTTCATGAACGGTGGAGCGGTGCTCGTCCGTGCCAGCGACGGCGGCGCCGTGGTGCACCTCGACGGTCAAGTGCAGAACGCGGCCGTCCTGCCGCTCGAGCCGGCCGAGATCGACGACCCCCTCTGGACGGCCACGCCCAGTACCGATGGCCACCGCCTCCTCGTCGCCACATCGGTTCGAACCGTGATGATGGACGCCGACAGCGGCCGCGTCCTGTGGCAGCAGCCGGCAGCAGGACGGCCGTGGTACGCCGGCTTTGCCGCCGATGACACAACGGTCTACGAGGTCGCCCAGACCACCGACAGCGGCACGCTCGCGGTGCGGGATGCGGCAACCGGCGCACCGTTGGGCGAACTCGACAACGTCTATCACCGTACGGCCGCGGTCGCCGAGCGATACGCGGTGGTGCTGGCCTCGTCGCCCGCCGCGGGCGCGGGAGAGAGCTTGGTGCTCGTCGACCTCAGCACCGGACGGATCGCCGCGAGCTATCCACGCGCGGGGGGTTTCTGCAGCGGAAACGTACCGTTCCTGACGTCATGGAGCAGTGACCGCACCTATCTGCTGACCTTCGACAACTGCGAGGAAGCGCTGCTCTGGACGGTCAGCGGTCCGTCCGCCGGACGGGTCGAACCGCTGGGATCGGGCGCGCGCGGAGTGAGCGCGGCGCGGTTCCTCGCCCACGATCGTTTGCTGACCGCGGGGTTCATCCCATCAGCTGTCGCGCTCTGGCGCCTCGGGCCGGCCGTCGCCTATGGACACGTCCTGAGACAACGCGCGCCTGGAATCGTCGCCCTCGATCCGAACGGCAAGCGTGCCGTCATCATTCATCGGATCGCGGGCGGCTACGAACTCGTCGACTCGGTGTCCGAAGCCGTGCGCGGGCGCGTCGTCATTGCCGGCACCCCCGACGCCGGCATGGTGCTCGCGGGCACCGACCAGATCGTCGTCGAGCGGACCCTCCCGAACCGGACGCACGCGCTGGACCTCGTCGACCTGGACCAGTCCCGGGTCGTCGCCACCGACGCGGTCTGCGGGCTCCGCGAGTTCGTCGACGGTTCCAACGCGCTGTCCACGACTGCAGATGGGCGCCTCCTGGTCGCCTCGGTGGGTCACCCCGGTGGAGTGAAACTGACCGTGTGTTCGCCGCGCACCGGCCAGCCGGTCGGCGCCTACGAGCACCAGACGGCAGAAGCCGCCAGCGGGACGGTGCCCACGAGCCCCGGCGGGCACTTCGCTGCCTTCGCCGGGCGCGACGGCCAGGTACGCGTCGTCGACCTCCGATCCAAGCATCAGGTCGGGTCGTTTCCCTGGCAAGCCGGGCTGACCAACGACGCGGTCGGCGCCTTCAGTCCCGACGGCAAGCTCGTGGCCTTCGCCGGCTACGACAGCGTCACCGTCTTCGAGTCCTCCACGCGCCAGATCCATCAGATCCGGGTGCGTCACGCGACGTCAGTGCTCTGGCAACCCAACCACGTGGTCTTCGACCCGTCAGGCCGCTTTGCCGTCCTCAGCGTCGACACCACCCGGCCGGGCAACGGCGCACCCGAGAGCGAACTCGTCGCCATCGACGCGAAGACATCGAGCGTCGTCGGTCGCGTACGCGCGCCCGGCATCACCGAGGTGACCTCACTGCGTGCGTCCGCAGGCGGGAAAGACGTCGAGGTGTTCGGCCATACCGCCGACCAGCCAGGCGCAACCACGGACATCTGGGTGCGATGGACCCTCGACGAGCACGCGCTCGCGAACATTGCCTGCCGCGTCCTCGGCGGCGACCCAAGCCGCGCCGAGTGGAGCCGCAGACTCCCCGACGAGCCCTTCGTCGATGTCTGCCCACAGCCGTCCGTTCACGGGTGATGCTCCCGGGCGGCTCGCGGTCGCGCGAAGTTCACCCGCCGCGTATGAAGCGCAAATTCGCGAACGGATTCACGGGTCCGGCACTACGGCCGGGCTTCATGGGATTGGTCGCGACGGTTCGAGCGACTGATGCCTCGAGGGAGAACTCAGACCGTTGATTTCGGTGGCGACAGAGCCCTCAAGTGGAGCAGGTGGCGGTTTGCGGCCCTGGTCCTAGCACAACAATGCTTCCGCCGCCGTCAGCAGCGCAACTGTCGAGGAGATCGTCACTCCTGACCTCGGCGGCTGCGTGATCGAGAAGAGCCAGACCCGTGCACGTCCAGATCGTGGTGCCTGTACCGACGAACGTGAAGGTCCCGCCGTAGGCCTCGCAGGTGGCCAACCCGAACGGCGGCGGGTTGTTGCCGTTGAAGCCCGAGTTGGTGTTCGAACCGGTGTTG
>DASPTH010000096.1:0-2370 GCA_035623515.1 Acidimicrobiia bacterium | reverse complement strand
TGGAGTTGCTTCTCCTCCGCGCTCCCCGCCGGCGCGGTGGTGCCGGTGGGGTTGAGCTGGGTGAGCGCCTGGCGCAGCTCGGCGACCGGTCCCTCGCACTTCGCCGACGTGGCGCCGGCGGGCGCGGCGAGGAGCAGCACGGTGCCGAGGCCGACCAGGGCGGCGGCGACGGCGCGGGGGAGCATCCCTCGGGGCGGGCGGTGCCTCATCACGGTGTCATCTACCAAGATGGTATGGTCGAATGGTTCGGAACCCTAACAGGTAAGGTACCGTACCAAACGTCGGATGTGCCCGACGCCGCGCGGCGCAGGTGTCGGGGGGGAGCCGCTCGAGCGTGACACTGCTGCAAGAGCCGTCGACGAACGGCGCACACTCCTTCACCCCGGCGCCGCCGCCGGCGACGTTCACGTCACCGGAGGTGTGGATCGACCCCGACCCGTCGAAGGGCTGGATCCGGCGCCTCCTCCCCGTACTCCGGCCGCACCGCAAGGTGCTGATCGGGATGTTCCTGGCGTCGATCGTGATGCTCGGGATGCAGCTCTCGATCCCACAGGTCGTGCGGGGCGCCACCGACAACGCGCTCCTCGCCCGCACCGCGTCGCTCACGCCGTACGTCGTGGCGCTCGTCGTGCTCGGCTTCGGTCAACTCGTGTTCGGCTACGCGCAGCGCTTCGGGATGCAGCGCGCCAGCGTCGAGCTCGAGTGCACGCTGCGGAGCCTGCTCTTCACACACTTGAGCAAGCAGTCGTTCGCGTTCTACGACGCAGTTCAGTCCGGTCAGCTCATCTCCCGGGCGAACTCCGACATCCGCGCCATCCAGATGATGCTCGCGTTCGGGCCCATGATCGCGGTCTCCGGGCTCACGTTCGTCGCCGCGCTGGTCCTGATGGTGCAGATGGACCCGGTGCTCACCGCGATCAGTGTCGTCACCCTCCCGTTCGTGTTCTTCACGGGCCTCAACATGCGGAAGAGGCTGTTCCCGATCGCCTGGGTGATGATGGCGAGGACGGCCGATCTCGCCACCATCGTCGAGGAGAACGTCACCGGCACCCGTGTGGTCAAGTCGTTCGCGGCGGAGAAGGGCCAGCTCTCCCTCTTCGACCGGTCCGCCCGCCGTCTGCGCTGGGCGTCGATCCAGCAGGTGAACAACCAGGCCCGCTACGGGCCGCTGATGCAGAGCATCCCGCAGCTCAGCCTCGTGATCATCCTGCTCGTGGGTGGCTACCAGGTGATCCACGGCAACATGTCACTCGGCACGTTCATCGTGTTCAACACCTATGTGGTGATGCTGCAGGTGCCGTTCGTGATGATCGGCATGATCATGATGATGGGCCAGCGCGCGAAGGCCGCCGCGCAAAGGGTGCTCGAGGTGCTCGACACCGAGCCCGACATGGTCGACGCTCCCGGTGCGGTCGACATCGTCGATTGCGAGGGCGACGTCGAGTTCCGCGACGTCGACTTCGCGTACTTCACCGGGAACCCGGTGCTCCAGCACTTCTCGTTGCACCTGCGCCCGGGCGAGACCGTGGCTCTCGTCGGACGGACCGGTTCGGGGAAGTCGACCGTGTCACGGCTCATCCCGCGCTTCTACGACGTCACGAACGGTGTGCTGCTCGTCGACGGCCAGGACGTCCGCGGGCTCACGATCGCGAGCCTCCGCTCGCACATCGGGATGGTCACCGACGAGCCGTTCCTCTTCTCGGAGTCGATCCGCGACAACATCGCCTTCGGTCGCCCCGACGCGTCGTTCGACGAGGTGGAGGCGGCGGCGATCGCGGCCGGCGCCCACGACTTCATCCTCGAGCTGTCCGACGGCTACGACACCGTGATCGGCGAGCGGGGCTACACGCTCTCCGGTGGTCAGCGGCAGCGCATCGCCATCGCCCGCACGCTGCTCGTGAACCCGCGTATCCTGATGCTCGACGACGCCACGAGCGCGGTCGACGCGCAACGGGAGTTCGAGATCCACGGCGCGCTGCGTACGCTCATGCGCGGGCGCACCACGCTCATCATCGCCCACCGGCTCTCGACGATCAGCCTCGCCGACCGCGTCGTCGTGCTCGAAGGCGGCCGCATCGTTGCCGACGGCCGGCACGACGAGCTCATGCGTGACGTGCCCCTGTACCGCGAGATCCTGGCCCACGCGGAAGAGGACCTCGAGCGTGAGCACGAGTACGAGATGGAGGAAGAGGAGGAAGCGGCCCGCGAGCAGCGCATCGAGGAGTTGACGCACAGCTCGATCGACGGCAACGGCTCGGGCGCGAGCCCGCCGGCGCCCGAGCTGCCCGAGATCCCGGGGGGGATCGCCTGATGTGGGGCGGCGGCGGTGGCTTCGGCGGCGGCTTCGGGCCGCCGGCCGGCGCGCAGGGC